>JAGVPB010000059.1 GCA_020052415.1 Bacteroidales bacterium
CAGCAGTAATGACTTGTTATTGTAAAACCTGTGGAAGTAACAAGGAAAACGATCAATAACGTTATGTATGTAACACTTTTAATCATGCTGCACAAAGTTCAATAAAGCGAATTAACAGAAATTATAACTTTAAATTGTCGGAAATCCGGTATTTAACAATATTTTAACAGTCCTGTTTATTTAACTATAATTTGCACCAATGAATGGATAAAGGGCGATTCCAAAAGGATACGTTTCCATTTCATGACGGATTTGTGCCCGATTAGCAACGGATACGTATCCGTTTTATATCTGATACAAATCCGATTTTTGAGGTAAAGAATTATTGTTTTGTTAAAATATTATTGGCCTTCATGTATTCCCTGATCCGTTCAGCATGATCCTTATCTTCACCGTTAAGTTTTTGAAATACTTTGTAAATACTTTCCAATGATTGATTTTCAACAAAAGTCTGGTACTCTAACTCACCGGCAGATGATTCGATATCACAGGCAATCATGAATGCTGCTTCGCGCGATGGATGCTCTTTAAAAGTACTGATAACAGATCTGATTTTTTGATTGGTGATTTTAAGTGCATCAGGGTTTTCGGGAGTAAACTCTGCCGGAATTCTTTTAACGACACGGTAAAGAGTTTTCAAACTTTTAAGGATAGATGCATGGTTCTTTTCTTCCAGAGACAATTTCCACCAGAAATCCGCATCAGGCGGGAAGGATGTAAAAAAGAGCAGGTAGAGTTCGGCTACATGTAATTCAAGCTCGATGGCCTCATTGATGTAGTTATCCAGTTGTACGCTAATGTCAATCATTAAACTTCATTTGAGCAAGAATTTACATATCCTCAAGACTAACGATAAATCTTAACGAGGGTTAAACCGGACCTAAAGACTTCTGATATTAATAACCCAAAATAATGAATAATGTTTTTTAAAATAACAGTGTAAATTGAAAAATTGCTCAATTACCTGCTCTTTTCCTCTGCGTTTTGAGAGGAGTTAACTTTGCCCTCCCGACTGCGTTATACGAGCGGATTTTACCCTAATGGTCAGGCGGGCAAAAATTCCTTCCAGTTAGTGCAACAATCAGATAATTCCTCCCCTCCGGAGTTGCAAACCTGCTTCTAACAGCCAGCGAAGCAGTAACAGGTAACCAATTACGCCAGTCTGTTGCTTTGCAAATTATATTTCTAATTGAAAATCTGTTAACTTAAAATAACCATCTGAAGATCTGTCAACAAAATAATAATTAAATAGTTAATTTTGTTTTGTATAAAAATTAAATATTTATGAAGAAAATTTATATTCTAACTGCAGTTTGCTTCATTTCTATTGCAGTTTTCTCACAACAAAATGATTTCGAAAATTCAAATAATCACTTCAATGAAAATTGCAGGTCATTAAATCAGGGTTTGAACTGTACGAAGTATTCTAGCTCCCTTGACACCTTGATTGTAAATATGCTAAATCAAATAAATCCTGATAGTATGAGGCAAACGATACAAAGCCTGCAGGATTTCGGTACCCGTTTCATGCTGGCACCGAACAGGAAAGAAGTAGCAAACTGGATAAGGGATAAATACCTTTCACTCGGAATAAATAATACGGTGATCGATTCATTTCAAACACACTCTGTTTATACGTTGTCAAATACTGTTATTGATACGGTTACATGGCAATATAATGTAATTGCAACAATTACAGGAAAGGATAATCCCGACAAAGTTTACATGACCAGCGGCCATTACGATTCATTTACTACTGACGACCCGATGACTATTGCACCGGGTGCAGACGACGATGCTTCCGGTGTAGCAGCTGCGATAGAAATAGCCCGGATTATAAATGCCGCAGGATTTGAACCGAATTCAACAATTAAACTTGCTGCCTTTGCCGCAGAAGAACTAATGTATTTTTCTACAGAATCCGGCGCTTCGCATTATGCCAGCAATGCTGTAAATACTAACGAAAACATTGTTTTTTATATAACCAATGACATGATTGCCTGTTCCGAATCTGCTTCCGACTGGAAATTCCAACTGCTGAACCATGACTCAACGGCCTGGGTTGCAAAATTAGGCATCTATGCAAGCAATAAATTCACCTCGCTTACTCCAGTTAATATAGAGCAAGGCAATTATGGTGCAGATGATTATCCATTTTACCTGGTTGGTATTCCTGCTCTATTTTTTATGGAAAATGACTTTTCGCCTTACTACCATACCAATAACGATCTGGTGGAATATTGTAATATGGATTATTGTGCCGAAGTGACAAAAGTTACGGCAGCTATGCTCTTTCATGCTTCTGAAACCCCCGCAATGGTCAGAAATTTCTTTATTTCGAATCCCGGAGATGGTAACACTCTGATCCCTCGCTGGATAGCAAACACAGAATCCGATCTTGCTGGTTATCATATATATTGTGGTGAAGAGCCAGGTATTTACGATACAATCTTTACCACGACCGATACCTCCTTTGTAATTACCGGATTAACCTATGGAGTCAGTTACTTTATTGGTGTTACCCCTTTTAACAACGACGGGAATGAATCAATGATAGTTGAAAAATTTGATGCACCTGTGGTTGTAGCCATGGACAAAGGAATATTAATTGTTTGTGGTTCAGAAGGTGGCATTTATAATCCGACAACCGAAGAAATCATGCTATTCTACGATTCTCTTTGTTATAATTTCGAACACCAGCAGATAAATGCATCCGGTATGGAATATCTTTCGTTAGGCACTATCGGTGAATATTCTACCATCTTTTGGCATATTGATAATTATCAGTTTCAAAACAATACGCTCTTTTTAAGCACAGATGCACTGCGAAATTTTATGGATCTTGGCGGCCACGTTCTTCTCACGGTCTTTTACCCAGGTAAGGCTATTGAATCAATTAAGAATTACCCGGCAACCTATGCCAGCGGATCTTTTATTTATGACTGCGCTCATGTTGCTTCCTCCGAAAATGAAAATAACCGTTGGTTTTCCGGGGCCTATCCCATCAATGGGGATTATAATCCCGTTTATATAGATACTTTAAAAATCCCGGCAGCAAACCACTGTATCCCTTTTGTTGAAGTTATGTCTCCTTCACCGGCAGGTGATATTATCTATTTATATGACACAAATTTCGATACAGCTTCAATCCAGGGAAGTTATCATGGCAAAGTTGTAGGTATTGAAAATAAAAGCCCGTATAAAAATCTGGTAATTACCAGCTTTCCGTTATTTTATTTGGACTACAGTCAGGCGAGGACGCTGGTATATAAAGTACTGCACGATAAATTCGGCGAAACGTACTTTGGTATTGAGGATGATCAAATCAATGCAGCTACCATCAGCATTTACCCAAACCCGGCAAAAACTGAATTTTCCATTGAAATTCATGCACAGGACTGTCAGATTAAAGGCCTAAATATTTATTCAGTTGAAGGGAAATTAATTGAATCCAGGGTTGGTCAATTGACAGATGTTGAACAAAAAATCACAATCGATATCTCTGATTTGGCAAACGGCATCTATATTTTACAAGTGATATCTGCAGAAAATTTATTTACCAATAAATTATTAAAATATTAGCAGTATTCCATGTCAAATACCATTGTTTTCTTTCCAGTCCATGTCATTTTTAAACATGGATCAAATGAATTCCATAATGTTTCAAAATCTATAATCCGGTAAACATAAACACCAAAGCGGTTTTCCTGGGCAAAGGATTCATTTAAAAGACTTACTGTTTTTTCAGGTTTATCAATCAGGGCAGCTATACGCGAACGCCAGTATGTGTGCCTGCCAAACAGGTAAGGACGGTTAAACAGTTTTAATTCCTCGGTATAATTTACCGTTTTGTAACTGTCCCCCATCCTTGCCGCAATTAAACCGAAGTAACCAATATTTTTCTGATTCTCAGGAATTTCTTCTGCAAGTTTTTAAAGATCAACTTTGCTGACTCATAATTTCCGGCATGATACAAGGCCACGCCAGGATTTTTATCGGCATCCTCGTAAGCTTGATGATTTAGGCACCCTTCTACAGTCTCATAAAAGTAAAATAATTTAATTCAAAGATATTTCCATGTTCGAAAGAATACCCTATGACATTTCCTTTTTTTATTTATAGCTTGCGGCTCTTATGAATTATTCAGATTCAAAATTCGTTAACTCACTTACATCAGGCGAAAACTAATTTACTTCCGGCGTTAACTAATCTGCTTCATTTTCCCCTTTTCAGTGTTGTAAATTTACCAAAATAATTAACTAATTATACTTATGGACTAAACTAAGTTCATATTGGATCATTCACTGAAATAAGGAGGTTAACATGAAAAAACTTTATTTCTTTCCGATCATTTTACTTGCAATATCCTATTCGCATGCAACCATCATCAACGTTCCAGCAGACCAGCCGACCATACAGGCAGGAATTAATGTAGCGGTAAATGGCGATACTGTGCTGGTCCAGCCAGGAACATACGATGAATTCATCAGCTTTACCGGGAAAAGCATTACCGTTGCTTCATTGTTTCTTTTAACACAGGACACAAGTTTCATCTCACAAACAAATATTACCGGAGAATTAGGATCCGGGAGTAATATTACATTCGACAGTGAGGAAGATACCACTTCGATATTGTGTGGTTTTACCATTAAAGACGGTTGGCATGGAAGCGGGATTAGATGTGTTTCATCTAACCCATCGCTCCGTTATTTAGTTTTATCAAATAATTTAAGTACTGTGGGTGGAGGAATATTGTGTGATAATTCCAGTCCGGTTATCCAAGACCTGGTGATAGAGGATAATTTTGCCCATACCGGGGGTAATCCGATTTACGCACGTGGCGGAGGAATTGCTTGTTTGAATGGTTCAAACCCAACCTTACAAAACGTAATCGTTAAAAATAATACTTCTATTTATTGGGGTGGTGGTATGTATTTTGAAAATTCCGGCGCATCTCTTTTCAATGTGAAAGTGATAAACAATGTAAGTAACTGGGGTGGTGGTGGAGGTATTTTCTGTTCCTTTTCAAATATCGTCATGCAGGATGTTATCGTTGACTCGAATTTTGCCAATACTTATGGAGGAGGAATTGACCTCGAAAATTCAGATCCGTTGTTACTGAACGTAACCATAAAAAATAATGAAGGATCGAGCTGGGGTTGGGGCGGAGGCGGAGGTATTTATTGCAATAATTCAAATCCGGTCATCTTAGGGGGAATCATAACCAACAATACTGCAACCCCAGGTGGAGGAGTTTACCTGAATGGTTCAAATCCGTCTTTATCGGGTGTAACCATTACCACCAATACTTCAGCGTCTGGCGGAGGAGTTTACCTGAATGGATCAAACCCTGATCTCGAAAATGTAATCATTAAATATAATTCTGCTGTATCAGGAGGAGGGATGTATATCAATGCATCCGTTCCTGTATTGCACAATGTGACCCTTGCTTCAAACTTTGCCAGTGCAGATGGCGGTGGTATGTTTTGCACGTCCTCAGTACCGGTATTTGATAGCGTAGACCGATCCGATATTTATTTAAATCTTGCATTGCACGGGAACGAGCTTTATTCCGACTCCAGCTTTAAGGTGATTGTTGACACATTCACCGTTTTATACCCGACAATGTATCATGCTTATCCGATTGAAAACTTCACTTTTGATATTTTACACAGTAAGCTGGAACAGGTTGAAGCAGACCTTTATGTATCACCGGAGGGTGATAATGCCAGTAGCGGTTTGACCGCTGATAATCCTTTAAAAAACATTTACATTGCTTTTTCGAAATGCCTTGCCGACAGCCTGCACCCGCATACCATCCACCTGCTGGAGGGAACTTACAGCCCTGAAACAAATGAAGAGATTTTTCCTCTTTGCATTCCGGATTATATCAGCTTAAGCGGAGTTTCGGATACCGGGGTAATTCTAAATGCCGAAGGGTTATCCTCTGTGCTTATGATTGATGATAAAACAAATACACAGATTTTAAATCTAACCGTTACCGGCGGTAACAGCAGCGGAATTTCTATTTCGAACAGTGATCCTTTTTTACAAAATGTGCTGGCTATAAATAATCCGGGATATGGGATTAATTGCAGCAATGCCAATCCGGTTATAGAAAATATTTCAATCCTGAATAATACATCAACAGGTTTTTATTGTGAAAATTCCAGCCCTGATCTGCTTAATGTCAAAATCATGAATAACACTTCTCCTTCCAACGGTGGGGGTATGCTGATAACAGGTCAATCAAGCCCGGTATTGCATGGCGTTAACATAGCATTTAATTCGGCTGCCGGAAGTGGTGGAGGTCTCTATTGTGATTATGCCATACCCGTCTTCGATAGTATTAACCGCTGTAATATTTTTCTGAACAATGCTTACAGGGCAAATGATGTGTATTCAGAATACTATATAAAAGTAGTGGTTGACACCTTTACTGTGTTATACCCGACAGAATACCATGCAGAACCTTTTAACCTCTTCACCTTTGATATTCTGAACGGGAAGCTTGAACAGCAGGACGCCGACCTGTATGTTTCGCCGCAAGGAAATAACTCAAACAGCGGTTTTACACCCGGTGATCCTTTAAAGACCATCCGGTTTGCTTTTTCAAAAATCCTGACCAACAGCCAAAATCAGAACACCATTCACCTGCTGGAGGGGACTTACGGTACTTCCACCAATGGAGAGATATTTCCTTTATACATGCCTGATTATTTCTTACTGTTTGGTGTTTCTGATAGTACGGTCATCCTTGATGCAGAATCGTTATCGCGGATTCTGATATTTGATTACAATACTGGAACACAGGTTTCCGGTTTTACCGTTACTGGGGGTACAAGTGAAAAAGGGGGAGGGATTTATTGTCTTTATTCCGATCCTGTTATTCAGGACTTGACAATAACAGGTAATTCAGCCCATTATGGAGCCGGGCTATGCTGTGAATTTGCAGTACCCCATTTACAGGATGTGAACATTATAAACAATACTGCCTCAGGATCCGGGAACCAGGGTGGCGGCATCTTTTGTGCCAATTCCTACCCTCAATTGCAAAATTTAATTTTATCCGGAAATTCGGCAGTCTGGGGTGGTGCAATTTGCTGCAGCAATTCCAGTGCTAATGTTCAAAACAGTTCGGTTTTAAATAATACTGCCGTTCGGGGTGGCGGAATAGCCAGTTTATCAGCCACTCCTGAATTCCACAATGTTCTGCTGTCGGGAAATACGGCATCGTTGTATGGCGGTGCAATTTATATTGAAAATTCATATCCTTGCTTACAGGGTATTGAAATAACTGATAATACGGCAGCAGTGGGAGGTGGAATATATATTACCGGCGCCAACCCTGTTTTGGAAGGACTGATACTGACCGGAAATTCCGCCACTTCTGAAGGCGGCGGGATTTACTCTTACGATACATGGCTGGAATTAAATGATGCACTGATTGAAAATAACGAGGCTGCAAAGGGTGGGGGTATTTACATCGCTGAAAATCCCGGTGCCATTTTAATGGATGTTACCCTGGACGGAAATATTGCTTCGGATGAGGGTGGAGGCTTCTATTGTGCCGGTTCCGATCCCGAACTGCTGAATGTTTCCATTACAAATAATCAAACCAACGGGAGTGGAAGTAAAGGCGGAGGCTTCTATTGCGCAAATACAAATTCCGAACTTCTGAATGTGACCATCACAAATAATCATGCAAACGGGGATGGAAGCAAAGGAGGAGGGATTTATTGTTCGACCGGTTCAAATCTGAGCCTGGAATTTGTTGACATAACGAACAATTTGGCTATGAACGGAGGTGGTGTCTTTTGTGCTCAATCTGATATTGTATTCCACAACACCAACCGGTGTAATATTTTTTTTAATGAGGCTATTTATGGAAGTGATCTTTATTCTGAAACTTTAATGGAAGTTGTGGTAGATACCTTCACAGTCTTATACCCCAATTGCTATTATGCCAATCCCTTTGGAAATTTCACATTTGCTATTCTACATGGGAAAATTGAACAGGTGGAGGCAGACCTTTACGTTTCTCCGGAAGGGGATAATACAAACAGCGGTTTAACTTCCGATGATCCGCTGAAGACCATAAGGCATGCCAATTCAATCATCCTGGCTGACAACCTCCATCCGCACACCTTTTATCTTCTGGAAGGGACTTACAGCCCTTCGTCCAATGGGGAATCCTTCCCGGTGAATGTGGTGGATTATATCAGTATAACCGGGGAATCTGAAAGCAGTGTAATCATAGATTGTGAAAATCTTTCCACCGTAATGGAATTCAATGGGAATCATCCTTCAATCATTTCTGACCTTACCCTGAAGCAGGGGAATGGAAATGGAATGTCAATTACTGACAGCCACCTGGATATACAAAATGTAACGATATCAAATCATACCGGTCATGGGATTTATGGCCAAAATTCCAACCTTGTAATACAAAATATAAGCCTGTCAGAAAATGGCGGCAGTGGTATTTTTACTGAAAATTCCAGTCTGGGTATTGAAAATGCAACAGTAAATCAAAACAACGGTTACGGGATTTATGGTTATGGTGGTGACCTCTTGTCAATTATCAATGCTCACATTTCAGGCAATAGCGGACGTGGTGTATTCATGTATAACTATTCCTATTCAATTGTTGAGGATGTTATCATTGAAAATAATTCCGGCGGGGGGATGCACTGCAGTTTTTCCAACCCGGATATTAGGGATGTTATTCTTCGAAATAATTCGGCAAGTGATGGCGGTGGTTTGTACTGCGCCAATAATTCGAATCCGTATTTAATTAATGTATTTATAACAGGCAACTCTGTTTCCGGTATGGGAGGGGGACTTTACTGCAGCTATATTTCCGATCCTTACCTTGTGAACACTCAAATAACCGGCAATACCGCGAATGATAATGGCGGTGGTATTGCCTGTATGGCTACCTCGGACCCGACATTTATTAATGCAACCATAGCAAACAACGCTTCAAATAACATTGGAGGAGCCATTTATAGTTATCCAAGTTCAAGCCCTGCATTTATAAATTCAGTTTTATGGGGTAATGCCCCCCATGAAATATATGGAAATACAGTAAACATGACATATTCCGATATTCAGAATGGCTGGGAGGGCGAAGGCAACATCGCTGAAGATCCTTTATTTATCGGCAGCGGCGATTATCCTTATGCCCTTTCGGATGATTCCCCTTGCATCAATGCCGGAAATCCTGATACCACTGGTCTGAATCTTCCTGGATTTGACCTGGCAGGAAATCAGAGATACAGGGGCGGACGGATAGATATGGGCGCTTATGAAAATCAGAATGTGACAACTTTTATCAATCCGTTTTTGCCGGCTGAGGATTTTGAATTCCGCTGTTCGCCTAATCCCTTTTCGGATGAGTTGACAATTGCTTACCCTTTGTCCGAATCAGCGTACACCAGTATTGAAATCTATAATTCAGCAGGTAAAAAGGTAAAAGAACTCTCACACAAATTTCAATCTGAAGGAAGGCAAGTTTGCCAAATGAAAACAAATGATTTGCCGGCTGGGATTTATTTCTGTGTATTAAAAACAACGGAAGGATTACAGACAAAAAAAATTATAAAACTATTATAGCATGGGGCAATAGTTATAGATATCTGAACACTGAACATAACCAATAAAAACAAAAAATCATGAAAAAATTTATCTTATTCATTGCAGCTCTCGTGGTCGTGGGAATGACCTCGATGATGCTAACGGAAGAAAATGACGGTCAGCCAACACCATCATTGTCACTTGACGACAACCAACCCTTGTTTTACAAGGGAATGATCACCATTAAAGTAAAAGAAGCCATTGGTGATTTAACCGGGCAAAAGGGGAATGTATCCTTTAACATCCCTTCACTCGATGCAAAAGCCGGCAAATACCAGGTAAATCTTCTTGAAAAAAGATTCCGGTACAATCCTGAAAAGCTTAAAAAAGGAATGCCCGATCTTTCAAGGATTTACAGAATTGAATTTCCTGAGAGCTATCCTGTTACCAAAGTAGCCAGGGAATTTTCGGGTGATCCGAATATCGAGTATGCCGAACCAATCCCCATTAATTATCTATTGGCCGAACCTAATGACCCAATGTATATTCAGCAGCAATATTTGCCTCAAATTCACGCACCTGAAGCATGGGATATTCACAAAGGTGAAGATGGTGAAGAAGAAGTGGTAATTGCAATCGTTGATTCCGGTGTGGATTGGGATCATGAAGATCTTGTCGATAATATCTGGCAAAATATGGGAGAAGATCTGGATAATGATGGAGTTACCCTTGAATTTATTGGCGGGCAATGGGTTTTTGATCCGGATGACGAAAATGGTGTGGATGACGATGGCAATGGTTACATTGATGATTTTATCGGCTGGAATTTCTTCTATCTCAATAATGATCCTAACCCTGTTCCCGGAATTACTGGCAATGACCATGGTACACAATGTGCCGGAATAGCCAGCGCAACAACCAACAACGGTTTAGGTGTTGCAGCTATTAGCTGGAACCTCAAAATAATGCCTATCGAAAGTGGGCTGAATATTTCAATTAATCGTTGCTATGATGCAATAATTTACGCGGCCGAAAACGGTGCGGATGTTATTTCAAATAGCTGGGCCGCACATTTTTATTCGCAGGCCAGTCACGAAGCAATTTCATACGCTACCGGGCTGGGTAGTATTATCGTTGCAGCCGCCGGGAATCACAACTACTTTTCTAATTTTTATCCGGCCGATTATCCAGGAGTTATATCTGTAGCTGCAGTCACCGCAGATGACCATAAGGCTTCTTATTCAAACTATGGACCAAATATCGGGATCAGTGCTCCCGGAACTGGAATATTAAGTACAACACCAAACAACACTTATCAAAGCTCGGCGGGTACTTCTATGTCAGCACCAATGGTCGCAGGGCTTATGGGACTGGTCAAATCGTATCATCCTGATTGGACATCCCACCAGGTAATCACTCAGGTATTGGGCACAGCTGATACAATTGATTACCTGAATCCTGGTTTTGAAAACCAGTTAGGTTCCGGCCGAATCAATGCTTACCAGGCTCTTCTTTTGGAATCCGGCGTAACTCTTGAACCGGAAATATCCCTTGATTTGGTAAATTTAATTTGCCATGATGATGATAACGATCAAATGCTTGAACCCGGAGATGTGGTTAATATGAGTTTTAAATTAAGGAATTACAATTTTGGAATAGGGGCGGAAAATGCAACTTTCACCCTTACATCTGATGACCCCGACATAATTATTTCCAATAATTCCTGTTCTGGTGATATACCACCTGATGATTATTTTAACCTGGAAAATGTTTTCGAATTCCAGATTTCCGAAATTGCCAATACTCACCTTGCTACTTTAATTCTAATTACAACTGCAGATGTTATAATAACCTGGGGTGATACTATTTCTTTCGAGATTCCCATTTGTCCCGAAGGGATACTCGTTTTTCAAGGTATTGGCACAGGCAATGCATTTAGCGGGGAATATATAAACGAATTTTTGACTGAGCAGGGCTTGCAGGTACTTTTCACTTCACAATTTCCATTTTCATTCAATGGATTTGATGCTGTTTTCCTGTCGTACGGAAACTTTGGGAACCGCATTGATGATGGCGTTGTAGTTACATTGGAAATGACGGAGATTATAACAGAATACATTATGAATGGTGGAAATATTTATACGGAGTGCGGTTCGTTTTTGGGAGGTATGGCCTATGTTGGGTATCCTAATCTTGAAGAAATGATGGAGCTATTTGGGGTAGAAGAAATAGAAACACCCGTTAGCCAGAATCCTATAAATTTACTATCCGGCTTAACGGGATCAATTTGCGAAGGCATTGAATTTTCAAGCTCGACTCAATTTCCATACTGGTATATTGATAAAATGATACCCGACGAAAATGGAATGGCTGCATTTGAAGAAGGTGGCTACGGAACCGTCGCTGTGCAGGGAGAAGGAGAATACGGGCAAAAAACATTCTGCTTTTCCTATGCTTTGGCACATTTGGTGGATAATAGCCAGGGATCGCGAGATACCCTGTTAACCAGGATTGCTGAATTTTTTGATCTGTATGATCCCGTTGCAAATTTTACTGCTGATTCAACGATTATAGTTCAGGGAGATACTGTTCATTTTACTGATTTAACTTTGAATAATCCTAACGTTTGGGAATGGCACTTCCAGGGGGGAATTCCTGAAACTTCAGGTGATCAGAATCCGGTTGTTGTTTATAGCACTCCCGGGTATTACGATGTTACATTAATCGCAACCAATAACCATGGATCTGATACCTTAACTGTTCCTGATTACATTACGGTAAGTGCGGGTACAGGCACGTCAACTTATGATTATTCATCTGAGATAAGCATTTATCCCAATCCTTCATATGATAAAATCACCATTTCGTCACCTGCAATAACTGGCAATACAGAGCTTACAATATTTAATGTCAACGGGGAGAAAGTAATAGAAAGGCAGCTTACAGATAACAAAACCCAAATCGACATCAGCGCCCTGTCACGGGGAGTTTATTTTGTGAGGGTGTGGGATGAGAAGATGACAGAAGTAAAGAAGTTAATAAAACAATAAATAACCGTTGCTGATTGCTGGTTACTTGTTTCTTGTAAACCAGCGACAAGTAACAAGTTACAAACAAAATAAACAAGGAGTTAAAATGAAAAATCTTTACATTTTAATAGTTGCGCTGGTTGGGATGACCGGGGCAAACGCTCAGTCCTGCCTGCCCGAAGGGATCATATTTGAGACACAAGCCCAGATTGATAGTTTCCAAATCAACTACCCAAATTGTTCGGAAATCGAGGGTGATGTTATTATAGGGAATACCTGGAGTGGAAATGGAACGGAAATAACAAATTTAAATGGCTTGCATGTCTTAACCATTATCGGAGGAAAGCTTCAATTCACAAACAACGATTCCCTGGTAAACCTGGCAGGTTTGGAAAACCTTACCTGCGTTAATGGAGATTTAAACCTGGGATCCTTTGTTTGGGGATCCTATTTCGGCAATCCGTCCCTTGTGAACCTCATCGGATTGGATAACCTGTCTGCTGTCGGCGGAGATATTAATATTTTCGAGAACAACTCCCTGTCAAACCTGGCCGGTTTGGGGAATCTAACCTCTGTTGCCGGGGATCTTAACATCGGAAATAGCTGGGGCGAAGGCAATCCCTCACTGTCCAGCCTCGAAGGGTTGAATAACCTGGATTCGGTCGGGGGATGTTTGATGATTCATTACAATAACTCCCTGATCGATTGCTTCGGGCTTGAACAATTGGGTTTCATCGGCGGTGACCTTTCTATAAAAAGCAATCCGGCCCTTACCTCTTTATTTGACACAGACAGTCTGAATACAATAGGAGAAAGCCTCCTGATTTCGGACAATGGATCATTATCAAGCCTGACCGGACTTAATAATATAGCATCTATTGGTGGGGACCTTGAAGTTAGTTTTAACCCGGCACTGACCAGTCTGACGTGCCTCAACAATGTAACTTCGGTTGGGGAAAACCTGACATGTAATGGAAATCCTTCCCTGTTAACCTTATCGGGACTTGAAAATCTGACCTACATTGGCGGGGATTTAGGTATTTGGAATACTGCCCTGACCACTCTGTCACACCTAAGTAATGTATCTGCCATCGGAGGTTACATAAAGATTTTAAGCAATAATGCACTGGTAAACCTTTCAGGGCTTGATAGTGTAGTTATTCTTGGGGGAGACCTCACGATAGACGCCAATCCTTCCCTGACCAGTTTAACCGGTCTTGAGAACATTACATCCGTCCCGGGGGGATTATTAATTGGCGATAGCCCCGGGCTGGAAAGCTTAACACCTTTAAGCAATATCGTTTCTATTGGCGGTTATCTTGGCATACATAGTAATAATGCCCTGACCGGATTATCAGGTCTGGATAATGTTGCTTATGTCAACGGAGATGTGAACATCCAGGACAATCCTGCTTTATCCAGCTTGACGGGTCTGGGCAATATCACCGTTATAGGTGGAAATTTTGAAATACAGGATAACATTGGACTCAGCAGTCTTGCAGGTGTGGACAATATTACCACCGTTAACGGAAACCTCTGGATCAGGAACAACCCGGCCCTATTAAGTATGTCAAGCTTAAATAACCTCACTGACGTTGGGGGTTCTTTATGGATAATTAATAACGAGTCCCTTATCTCATTTACGGGGCTGGATAACCTGGCAACCGTCAATGGCCTTTCTGTCGGGAATAATTTTGCACTAACTAGCCTGTCGAGTCTGAATAATCTGACCTATACTGCTTACCTGGATATTTATTATAATCCCTGCCTTGCCAGTTTTTCCGTACTTGAAAATTTAACCAGCATCGGGGGTTATCTCGGTGTTTATAACAATGCAAACCTGACCAGTCTTGAAGGATTGCAGAATATTAATGCAGGGAGCATTACTTATCTCGGAATCGAAAATAATCTCTCTCTCTCTCATTGTGAGGTTCAAAGTGTTTGCGATTATCTTGCCAGTCCAGGTGGAACTATTGAAATCCATGACAATGCCCCCGGTTGCAACAGCCCGGAGGAAGTGATGGAGGCTTGCGTTACATCTGTTGAAGAAGCTAACGCTCAAAACGGGGACATCATCATACCCAATCCCTTTTCGGATGAGTTGAAAATTACTTACCATTTGTCCGAATCAGCCTACACCATTATTGAAATCTACAATTCAGAGGGTAAAAAGGTAAAGGAACTTTCCCGCAAATCTCAATCTGAAGGAAGGCAAGTTTGCCAAATGAAAACAAATGATTTGCCGGCTGGGATATATTTCATCCGGCTGCAAACCGTTAAAACAGCTGTAAGCAGAAAAGCAATCAAACTGAAATAATTCTTAAATCATTTGATAATAAAATCATTATTAACTTTTAAAAAAGGAGGTTTTTATGAAAACAAAAACATTACTTCAAACAACAGGGTTAGTCGTTGCGATGATCGTGCTGACCACTCATTATTCCAACGCCCAGATTCCTTTCGAGGGATTATCTGCGAATCACGAAGGCGCCGCCGCCTGGGATGCTGACGGTACAGGGCCTGAACCCGCAGGGTATGGACATCCTCATCCTTTCGGATGGGGCAGCTCAACTTACTATGGAGCTTCAAGGGATTATGACAATATCGATCCTGATCCCGATGCGGCTTTAGGCCATGTCCTTAATAACATAAACGGATTCCCGCTTTTCGAGCAGGCTCTTTCGGATTATGGATTTACATCCGGACAGGTTAAAATCAAGCTTGGACTGATTAACGAAAAGAGCGATTTGGAAGGTGAAGACTGGTTTACATTCAATAATCATCATTACCTGAACAAATACGATGGTTATTATTTCATTGAACTGGACGGGGAACCGATGATCACCTGTCATGTCAGCAACATGTTTTTTACATACAATGCTGCTGTATATAACAAATGGCTGTTTGAATCCGATTTTACCCGTCCTGTCAATTCTTCCGCCGGCAGTTCTGCACAGGTGCAGGCAGTAGCGGCAGCTTTTTTACAGGATATGAATGGCGAAGAACTGAGAATGACCGGTGAAATGGAGACCGCAGGTACGACCTTCTCAGGAAATGGAAGGGATGGTTCCTATTTCAATATTTTATCAGGGAACCTTGAAAAGGGCTTGCCGGAATTGCTATATGAAGGATTTGGAGTTGACCATGAAGGACTTGTGGGATGGAATTCAGATGGTACTGGACCTGAACCACCAAGAACCGGACACAGCTTTACATGGAATGGAATCACATATACTATGCTCTATTATGGCGCTTCCCGTGATTATGACGATATTGATCCTGATCCTAATGCATGCATAGGTCACTTAACTGAAATGGTGAAGGGATTTCCAAACTTCGCAATTCAGTTGGAATACCATGGATATACTATCGACCAACTGAAAGTAAAAGCAGATACTGCAACTATGGGTAATGATATCTTTGAAGAAGACTGGGGAATTGATTCAGCCAACAATATTCACTGGTTCAACTATTACGGAGGTTATCTCATTTTCGAACTTGCAGGGGAACCGATCCTTGGCTCTAAAAAAGATACCTCATTCACTTTTCAATCATTGGTTTCCGGTGGTAACACGAGTCAATACACAAGCTATACAAATGTAGAGGATATTTCTGCCGGGTCATCACTCGTTGTACAACAAGTGGCAAAATCATTTTTTAAAGACCTGAGTGGCCATTCCTTTTCGTATCTTAAACAAATAAGCTATGCCGGATCTATACCGCCCAATCCCAATGGTCGTACAGGAATATTTTCAAATATATGGGGATCGATTATAGGTAAACAACCTGAAGGCACACATATCTGGGGTACTGAGGTCAGTGGTACTTGGGATTTCGCTGGATCACCTTATATTGTAATGGGTTACCTCAAAATACCGGATGGGGAAACACTCACCATCGAGCCAGGCGTAGTGGTCAAATTCAATTCCACTGAGCGCTTCGACATACAGGGATGCCTCGTTGCCGAAGGAACAGAAGCGCTGCCCATATTGT
Source organism: Bacteroidales bacterium (assembly GCA_020052415.1). GTDB lineage: Bacteria > Bacteroidota > Bacteroidia > Bacteroidales > JAADJA01 > JAADJA01. The sequence continues at coordinate 16,602 of JAGVPB010000059.1, forward strand.
TTACCGCAGTTGACCCTGATGTAAGCTGGGGCGGAATGGTATGGGATCAAACACCGGTCACGAATCCGGCATCGGTTTTGAAACATTGCATTATTGAGTACAGCTATGCTTATGGTTTGGAAACCGGATATAACTGTGGCGGAGCGATACGGATCAATTTGGTTGATAATATTGATATCTCACATTGTGTTTTCAGACACAACAGCGCTGATTTATTCACCACTAATAATCCCGCCGGAGGCGCGCTTGCTATATTTGAAAGCTCAATTCACATTTCGCATTGCATATTCCATGATAATGCAGGAAGCTGGGGAGGTGCAATCATCATAGGATCAAATTCAGAACCTGTTATTGATAATTGCCTCTTCTATGACAATGTATCAACCTATGTGGGAGGAGGTGGCGGCGCTGGATTATCGTGGGAAAACAGCAGTCCTCATTTTGTAAACTGCACCTTCGCTGATAATCAAGCAGCAGATGACGGCGGGGCATACGAACTGGAATTAGGAGGTATGACCACCTTTACCAATTGTATATTTTGGGGAAATACAGCAGATATCGGCGCCAGCCAGATCAGTATTTTTGATCCGGACATTTCTTATCTGAATATTTATTATAGTAACGTTGAAGAAGGATTAAACGGAATTCAACCGGGATTCCAGGGAGAATATTTATTTAATCTTGAAGTTGATCCTGAATTTATGGGAACAGGTGAATATCCGTATGCATTGGATCTGGTTTCTTCACCATGTATTGATGAAGGAACCATTGATCCGCTTTACCTGCCTTCGGGCTGGATTTGCCCGGCATTCTGCCTGTGCGGTAATCCGCGTGTTTCAGGACCGGGTATCGATATGGGTTGTTATGAAGCTCTGCAAACCGGTACAGGTGAGATTGGCAGCGATAATGTTTATCCGTTCAATGTTTATCCGAACCCCATAAATGACCTGACAACCCTTGAAATATATCTTGAAAAGAAAGGTTCAGTTCACGTGTCCCTTCTTGATATTCATGGAAAGGTTGTTTACGATATGGAAACCGGGGAGCTGAATGCCGGGAAAAACCAATTGACGTTCAGTTCGGAAAAATTTGCTGCTGGCGTCTATTTCTGCCGGCTGCAACTGGGAAACAAATTGTTTACAAAGAAAGTAGTTAAATTAAATCAATGACGACCGGTGAGAAAGTTTATCCGAAAGAGTCAGTTGTACCGTATGAGTTTGTAAAATCATTTTAAATAACCGCAGAGGGACCAGAGGGCACACAGAGAAAATTTATAACAGATAAACAAACAGTACGTTTTTTAAAAAAACCCTGTCCGTTCTTTGTCCCTTCTGCGATTATGAACTTCTGAGAAAACTACCGGAATCCCGGCAAAACGACTGCCGGTATGAACATCAAAAGTGCCACCTAAAAAAATGGAAAAGTAGTCCGGGTGCTGTAGTGGAAAAATTTCAGGGGTGGAAACAAAATAATTATCAGGTTTTGAATTTTTAAAATTATGCTTACCTTTATCAAAAAATTTAAAAGCCGGATGCTCCGCACCATCCTCATAGATGACGAACAGAGTGTACGCCAAACCCTGGAAAAGCTCCTCATAAGGTATTGCCCGCAAGTGAGGCTGGTAGCCGAAGCGGATGGCGTTGATTCCGGTATAAAAGCCATAAGGAGACACCACCCCGACCTGGTTTTACTGGATATTAAAATGGATGACGGTACCGGTTTTGATTTGCTGAAGCAACTTGAGCCAGTTGATTTTAAGGTGATCTTCATTACAGCTTATGACCAGTTTGCCATCAGAGCCATTAAGTTCAGTGCGCTGGATTACCTGCTCAAACCCGTGGATCCCGAAGACCTAACTGAGGCTGTGAAAAAAGCCGAAAAACTGATGGTGCATGAGCTGAATCAGCAGCTTGGCACGCTGGCGGATAATATGCAAACACAGGACAAATCGAAAAAAAAGATCATCCTGAAGACCTTTGATAATATCCACCTGGTGAAACTGGAGGATATCGTTTATTGCGAATGCCAGGACAATTACACCAATTTTTACCTGCTGAACGGAAAGAAAATCCTTGTTTCGAATACCCTGAAGGAATACGATGAAATGCTGAGCGAATTCGGGTTTTTCAGGGCGCATAAATCGTATTTGATCAACATGATCCATATTGACCGGTTTGAAAAAGCCGAAGGAGGGGCGATCGTGCTGGTGAATGAGATCAAGCTGCCGGTGGCTTCGCGCAAAAAGGACCAGTTGCTTGAAATGCTTTACAGGATAACAGGGAACTGAGATGTTCGTCCGGCGGTTATATCAGTCCGAAAAATTACAAAACAGAACATCGCTGAAGGAAGACATTATTTGATGGCATTTGATTAGAACCATGAGAAAATGCTTACTTATATCAACAATTCAAATCCCGTTATTTGCAAGCCTGGTATTTTCCCAGGAAATCCTGTTTCAGGATGATTTTGAAAGTTATACCGCTGGTACATTTCCATCCAATCCGTGGATTATGAGATGGGATGGCAATGATTCTTCAAGTCAAATCATTGTTAATAATGAATCCGTTTCAGGAACACAATCTCTTAAACTTGAAGGTGCCCCAGGTTGGTCTGCTGCTGCGATTGTATTTTTACCAAATATACCTTTTACAATTTATTGTGAAGGCTTCGTAATGGCAGAAAGAAATTATTTTATTACACTCTTAGGATTTTATAATCCCGAAGTTGCAACTTGGGGTCAACAGTATGCTGGTGTAAATACTAGTATAAACGGTACTATAGGTTGCGAAGGTCAGGTATTACAAAGTTGTGAAGGGAGCAAATGGTATCATATTAAAATAAAATATAGAAGTCATTCAGACCTTTGTGATGTTTGGGTAGATGGTGTTCTTAAAGGTATTAATATAGCATGTGAAAAAACAGGCGATTATAATTCATTCCAAATTGCCACAAGGTTTGAAGGCTCTTACACTAGAGCTTGGTTCGATGATATAAAAGTATATGCTGACAGCCTTACCATGATGCTTCACTATTTCTTTAACGGAATATACCTCGACTTGAACGGTGAAACAGACAGTGCAAAAATACTCATCAGAAAAGCACTGACCTATCCGGAGGTAAATAAAGGTTTAAATGCAGAAAGCTATCTGCCAGTATCAATGCTGCATTGTATTTATGATTCAGAAGGTGATTTTGATTCGATAGCGATTTATAAACAAAAGGCTCTTAATTGGTACCACCAGCATGGTTATTTATTCCTGGCCACCTATATGTCGAACGATTTAGGATTATTTTATTTCAGGAAAAATAAGTTAAATGTTGCGGAAAAGTACTATCAGCAATCCGAAACTATAGCCATGGAAATGATCAGTAAAAATCTATGGTACCGGCACGACTCACTTCTTAACATTATTTCTTTGGGAACCGATCTGATCTATCCATTGCATCCCTGGCATTTGAAAGAGCTGATCTGGATATTGGGTAAATCCACCTATAACGGATTGTATAAAATCAATGCTGCGAAACAAAGATCATCTGAAGCACTTCACTATTACATCGCTTTTTCAAATGCCAGGGACACCTTGTATCATCTGCAACGAAACCGTGAAGAGTATGAATTAAAAATCAAAGGAGATGTAATGGAAAAATTGCGTAATCAGGAGGATATCTTTGATTTCAGAGAGCAAATTTATTTCCGGGATTATAAATTGAAACAATCTGTGTATTTTTTAGTCGGTTTGGGTATTATAGTAATATTGGTAGTCCTGCTTGCATTCGTGTTTATCCGTCAGAACAAACTTCGCAACGAACAGCAAAACCTGCTTTTGCAGCAAAAGCTCTTCCGTTCGCAGATGAATCCCCACTTTATCTTTAATTCGCTCACCAGCATCCAGAATTTTATCCTTGAAGAAGATTCTGACAGAGCAAGCAAATACCTTTCGCGTTTCTCAAAACTGATCCGCAATATCCTGGAGAGCTCTGTTGAGGAATATGTCAGGTTGCAGGAAGAAATCAGCACCATTGAAAATTACCTGGAATTGCAGAAAATCAGATTTCAAAACAAGTTTGACTACACCATTGATGTTGACAAAGCGATCCATCCGGAGAACATGCTAATTCCGCCGATGCTCGCACAGCCGTTTATCGAGAACTCCATCGAACATGGGATCAAGCACAAAAAGTCTAAAGGGAATATTTATATTCGGTTTGTTTTAAAGAACAGTTCTATTTTTTTTGAAGTGGAAGATGACGGCATTGGCCGGGAAAAAGCAAAGGAAATTTTATACCAGCAAAACAAAGAACACAAATCACTTGCAACAGCAATAACGATGGAACGTATCCGGGTGCTGAATAGGAAACTGAAACAAAAAATTAGGCTTCACATACAGGATGTGAAGGATTCTGCGAATAAGCCTCTCGGCACAAAAGTTCAGATGGAAATACCGTGGATAGCTTAGTTTAACGAGGCTGTCTCAAAAGTTAATATTAAACGTCATTGCGAATCTACCTTGGGCGGATGAATCAATCTGTTGATTTACAGCAACATCAGATTGCTTCACTTCGCCCGCCTGCCGCCCACCTGCCTCATCCAGGACGGGGGAAGCCTCTATCGTGGTGTAAATGTAGCTTCCATCCTTATGCAGGAACTCAAAGTCGTGCTGTTCTATGATCCCCTGCTTACGACGCTCCATAAATTGCGTGGCGA
>JAGVPB010000008.1 GCA_020052415.1 Bacteroidales bacterium
AACACCCTCAGCAATAAATTTTGAAGTCACTCCGACATTCAGCCTTGTTGTAAAAGTTCAGGATAACGGAACGGGAAGCCTTTCATCGCAGGCGACGATAACGGTAAATCTCACCAACGTCAATGAAAATCCGGTGATCGGTAATCAAACATTTTCAGTAGCTGAAAACTCAGCCGCAGGAACCAATGTTGGAACTGTTGTTGCTTCCGATCCCGATGCAGGCCAGACCCTGACATATTCTATTCTCAGCGGAAACACAAACAATGCGTTTCTGATCAATGCCTCAACAGGTGCGTTGACAGTTGCAACACCCTCAGCGATAAATTTTGAAGTTACTCCGACATTTGGTCTTGTAGTCAAAGTACAGGATAATGGTTCTGGAAGCCTTTCATCTCAGGCGACGATAACAGTGAACCTCACGGATATAAATGAAAATCCGTTAATCAATAACCAGACTTTTTCGATTACAGAGAATTCTGCAGCCGGTACAACGGTGGGGACAGTTTTAGCAAGTGATCCCGATGCCGGCCAGACACTGACCTATTCAATCCTAAGTGGAAATATATGGAATGCTTTTCAGATCAATGCCTCTACCGGAGATTTGACAGTTGCTACACCTGCTGCGATTGATTTTGAGGTTCATCCTTTGTTTAGCCTTGTAGTCAAAGTACAGGATAACGGTTCTGGCAGTCTTTCGTCTCAGGCTACAATGACGGTGAACCTTACGGATATGAATGAAAATCCTTTGATAAATAACCAATCTTTTTCGATTGATGAAAACTCATCTGTCGGATCTTTCGTTGGTCTTGTGTTAGCAAGCGATCCTGATGCCGGTCAAATGATAACCTATTCCATATTGGAAGGAAATACTGATCTTGCATTTCAAATAAATCCGCTTACGGGTGTTCTTTTTGTACTTACACCTTCTGCAATTAATTTTGAAATGACACCCGGGTTCAGTCTGTTAATTGAGGTAACTGATAATGGACTGGGAAATCTTTCGAGCCAGGCTACAATTACAGTTTCCATTCTGGATGTTAATGAACCACCGGTAATAGCAACGCAATTTTTTAACCTGTCGTTGGATTGGACAGCAATAATTAATGAAATTAACAATCCGTTTTATCAGGTTGGTTATGTGGCAGCATCTGATCCTGATGCTGGACAACTGCTGACTTATTCTCTCGATGCTGTAACCGGAAAGGATATTTGGTTTATTAATCCGGAGACCGGTGAGTTATCCTTAATTAATCCATACGATCTTTATTCAATGCCTTTATATCAATATGAAGTGATCGTAACAGTGGAAGATAATGCAACCAATTCACTTTTATCATCAGCTTCGATTTTCATCCAGATTGAAATTCAGAACTGGGAATACATGATTGAGACAGGTGTTGATGAAATTCCGGCTGAAAATATGACAATCGGTTTTCATCCGAACCCGGTAATAAATTATTTAACCGTTGATATTTCAAACCATAAAAGTGAATTGACTGAAATCAATATTATCAACCTTACAGGTGATAAACTCTATCATGCAAGAACCGAAAGAACTGAAGCCGTGTTCTCCGAGAAGATTTATCTCGGACATTTGAAAAAAGGAATCTATTTAATTGAAGTATTGAATGGTGGTAATCAAATCATAGAAAAGTTCATTAAATTATGAAGTGGTAATAAAAAATCCCGGACCAATATGCCGGGATTTTTTGTTTGTTCATAGCTGAAAAATCATCTGCAATAATTTTCATAAACCATTTTTATTCCCTCTTCAAGTTCTATCCTGTGGTGCCAGCCGAGCCGGTGCAGTTTACCAGGATCCGTCAATTTGCGTGGTGTTCCATCCGGTTTTGAAGGGTCAAATTTGATCTCACCCTTGAATCCGACAATGTCTTTTACAAGAAATGCAACATCTTTTATTGAAATTTCTTTACCCGATCCGATATTCACATGGGTATTCCTTATTTCATTGTTTTGTATATCGCTTACATTAATCAGATCTTTAAAATCTATATTTTCCATCAGAAAAACGCAGGCATCGGCCATGTCTTCGGCCCACAGGAATTCACGCATCGGACTGCCTGTTCCCCATACATGCAACTCTACTTTATAACTGCCATTTTCCCGGATACGTTTAATCCCGTGTTTTTCAAGAAACAACAGGATTTCGTTTTCATTTACAGCCTTATCAATTTTCGAGGGATATTTAGCAAGATCTTTACTGATCAATTCAAAATCATCGTTTTCAAGACATTTACAAAGATGGTTTTTCCTTATAAGTGCTGGTAAAACATGAGAATTCTCAAGATTATAATTGTCGTTAAAGCCATAAAGATTGGTCGGCATTACGGAAATAAAGTTTGTTCCATACTGCAGGTTATATGATTCGCACATCTTCATGCCTGAAATTTTTGCTACGGCATAAGGTTCATTAGTATATTCCAGAACATCGGTCAGCATCGCATCTTCCTTCATTGGCTGAGGAGCAAGTTTCGGGTAAATACAGGTACTCCCCAGGAACAGAAGTTTTTTTACATTGTGTTTATAACAGGAATGAATAATGTTGCTCTGAATCATGATATTTTCATAAATAAACTGTGCTCTGTAGGTGTTGTTTGCATAAATGCCTCCAACTTTTGCAGCAGCCAGAAACACGTATTCAGGCTTTTCCTCTTCAAAGAATTTTTCTGTGTCCTTTTGATCAATCAGGTTTAATTCGGGATAACCCTTAAAGATAAAGTTTCCGTAGCCTTTGCTTTTCAGGATTTTAACAATACTGCTTCCTACAAGGCCATCATATCCTGCAACATATATTTTGCTGTCTTTATTCATAAATCAAAAGTTAATAATTAATGATCTGACTTATTCAAAGTAATTCATAATTCTGTAGCCCCCGTCCTGCAGGTATTTGTCACGCTTCACCTTAATCAGGTCTGAAGCAACCATTTCGCTTACCAATCCTTTGAGATCATATTTTGGGAACCAGCCGAGTTCTTTATTTGCTTTTGCAGGATTGCCTATCAACAATTCAACTTCTGTTGGCCGGAAGTACCGTTTATCAACACAAACGACTTCCTTACCTTTGGGAAGCCTGTAAAGGGGATTACTGCATGAGGTTATATAACCCTTTTCTTCGGCGCCGGTACCTTTGAATTCTACCTCGATACCACACTCTTTAAAAGCAAGCCTGACAAACTCCCGAACTTCAGTTGTAACGCCAGTTGCGATTACAAAATCATCGGGTTTATCATGCTGGAGAATCAGATGCATGGCCACAATATAATCCTTTGCATGGCCCCAGTCGCGTTTAGCTGAGAGATTCCCGAGGAATAACCTGTCCTGCAAACCCAGGGCAATTTTGGAAACAGCCATTGTGATCTTTCGGGTAACAAAGGTTTCACCCCGAACCGGAGATTCATGATTGAACAGGATACCATTGCTTGCAAAAAGATTATAAGCTTCACGATAATTAACAGTGATCCAGTATGCATACAATTTAGCCACGGCATAAGGGCTGCGCGGATAAAAAGGCGTTTTCTCCGACTGCGGAACTTCCTGTACAAGGCCATACAGTTCGCTGGTAGAAGCCTGGTAAAACCTGGTCTTTTGCGATAATCCCAAAAACCTGATGGCCTCAAGCATACGAAGTGTGCCAATACCATCAGCATTGGCAGTGTATTCAGGTGTGTCGAAGCTTACCATGACATGCGACATAGCCGCAAGATTATAAATTTCGTCAGGCTTGGTGTCACTGATAAGCCGGATCAGATTGGTAGAATCGGTCAGATCACTGTAATGAAGGTAGAAATTCTGGTTTTCAATATGCGGATCCTGGTATAAGTGATCAATGCGGTCGGTATTAAATAATGAAGCCCGCCTTTTCAATCCATGAACGATATACCCTTTTTTTAAAAGATATTCAGCCAGATAGGCGCCATCCTGTCCTGTAATCCCTGAAATTAAAGCAACTTTCGACATAGTTTGGTAATTTTTTTAAAATTGAAAAAACGAATTGGCAAAAATAATCAAAGCATTTGAACTTGAGAAAATTTGGTAAATCCATCAAAAGGGCCCAGGGACGCTTTCACTTTCCGATGCAAAACTTGGAGAATATATTTTCAAGAACCTCATTCGTTGTAATCTCCCCGGTAATTTCTCCTAAATGATGCAAGGCCTGACGGATATCAATGGCAATTAAATCCGATGAAATGCTTTGGTTAAAGCCTGTCATGATATTTTCAAGCGACTCTTTTGTCTTTACCAAAGCCTCATAATGCCTAGCCGAAGAAACCATTGCATTATCCGTCACTTTTTCAGTTTCAACATATTTTGAAAGACTGTCAACAATAAGGTTTATATTTTCCTTTCTTTTAGCAGAAACAAACAGACATTCCATTTCTACCAGCGACTTGAAACCCCTTGGCGCTTCAACCAACAGGTCTGTTTTATTGGCGATCAGAATAATTTTTTTCCCTTTTAATAGCTCCTCCGGCAAATGGCTGAAGTGCTCCTTCATTTCATCCATAGCGGGCCCAATTTCGGTATATCCGGTAAGGCTGACATCAAATACAAACAATATGATCTTTGCCTGATCAATTTTTTCATAGGTTCTTTCAATCCCCATACTTTCAATAATGTCGCCCGAATCCCTGAGTCCGGCTGTATCAATAAACCGGAAAGAAATACCATTAATGACGATCGTATCTTCAATAGTATCGCGTGTTGTACCCGGAATCTCCGAGACGATCGCCCGTTCTTCATTCAGGATTGCATTTAACAGGGTTGATTTACCAACATTTGGTTGTCCTACTATGGCCACCGGAATTCCTTTTTTCAGGACATTGCCTATAGAAAAGGAATTTGCGAGTGCCGATATTTCAGAATACATGGTTGTAAGAAGCCTTTTAAAGTCCTCCCGGTTTGCAAATTCAACATCTTCCCCGCTGAAATCCAATTCAAGTTCGATGAGCGTTGTAAAATCAAGCAATTGCTTTCTAAGTTCTTTTATTCTGTTCGAGAACAATCCCCTCATCTGGTTAAGGGCAAGATCATGAGAAGTTTTGGAGTGAGAGGCGATCAGATCAGCAACGGCTTCAGCCTGAGATAAGTCAAACTTCCCGTTCAGAAAGGCACGCATGGTAAATTCCCCGGGCCGGGCCATACGAAGTCCGTTATCAATAAGAGCTTCCAATATTTTTTGTTCAATATATGCAGAACCATGACAGGAAATTTCCACAGAATCTTCTCCGGTGTAGGAATGCGGCTGTTTGAAAACACTCACCATAACTTCATCTAATATTTCCATTCCAATAACAAATTCACCCAAATGGATGGTATGGGAGTCAGCTGTTGATAACCGGATTTGTTTATTTCTTGGATTAAAAACTTTTTCACAAACGGAAAAAGAATTTTTGCCTGAAACCCTGATAATTCCAATCGCGCTTAGTCCCGGAGGTGTAGCCAGAGCGCAAATTGTATCATCAATAGCTGTTAAATTGTTTGACAGATTCATTTTCTTTTATTGTATCAATGACGGAACAAAATTAGTGTTTTATATTATCGTAAATCCCAAAACCTGTATATTTGCGACTTTTAAACGAAATCCTTATTCATGAGTGTATTAGTTAACAAAGATTCAAAGGTTGTTGTTCAGGGTTATACTGGCAAAGAGGGTAGCTTTCATGCCAGCCAGATGATTGAATACGGTACCAATGTAATTGGAGGAGTTACACCGGGCAAAGGTGGCCAAAGACATCTGGAAAGACCGGTTTTCAATACCGTAAAGGACGCTGTTGTAAAGGCAGGAGCGGATGTGTCAGTAATTTTTGTTCCTCCGGTTTTTTCTGCCGACGCCATCATGGAAGCGGCTGATGCCGGAATTAAGGTAATCATTTGCATTACCGAAGGCATACCGGTTCAGGATATGGTAAAAGTGAAAGAATATCTGAAAGATAAACATTGCCGCCTTGTCGGACCAAACTGCCCCGGTGTGATCACTCCTGGTGAAGCTAAAGTCGGGATTATGCCCGGATTTATTCATCAGCCGGGGAAAATCGGTATCGTTTCCCGTTCGGGCACCCTTACCTACGAAGCTGTTGACCAGCTTTCGAAACTTGGACTTGGACAATCAACTGCCATTGGAATTGGCGGTGATCCTATTATCGGTACAACCACAAAAGATGCTGTCGAGCTGTTTATGAATGATCCCGATACCGAAGGAATTGTTATGATCGGTGAGATCGGAGGAAATATGGAAGCCGAAGCAGCCTATTATATAAAGGACCATGGGACAAAGCCTGTGGTGAGTTTTATAGCGGGAGCTACAGCGCCAAAAGGCCGGACTATGGGACATGCCGGCGCCATTATCGGTGGAAAAGGAGATACAGCTCAGGCCAAAAAGGAAATTTTAAAGGAATGCGGTGTTCATGTCGTTGAATCGCCGGCAGAAATAGGAAGTACAATGGCTCACGTACTTGGAAAATACTTATCCCGATAAAAAAAATTAAAATAAGTACCTGGTATTCAGATAATGATTAACATTTAACAAAAAACAAAAAATGTCAAAGGTTGCTGGGTTAAAATTGAGTCCATTCCGAAAAATGACAAGATGAAGAATGCCACCAAAACACAAAATCTCTAAATCCCACAAAAGTTTGAAAATCAAACTAAAGTTTTGGTGCAATTTTGTGTTTTAGAGCTTTTGTGGCATAATTTTTACTTTTCGGAGTGGACTCAAAGTTTTCAATTAAAACGGCATTATCCATGCATCTTTATATTTGGCAGGCAGTTCCTTTTTTCCCTGGGCAGCCATTTCTTTTGATGGATAATCCGAAAGTGAAATCCGGTATTTGTTGTCCTTGGCAATAATCTTAACTTTGGTAAATCCTTCTTTATTATATTTTGCAACCATAGTCTTGGCTTCTTTAAGTGAATTCATGCTTCCGTAAATCAGGTAATACCTGCCGGTGTTCGACGAGACGACGATCTCTTCGTTGGCTGAAGGAGCCGGCCTTTGTTCAGCAATAATGACTGTTTCCTCGCCGCAAACTTTGGTTTCCTTTTCCACATCAGGCTCTTCGCCCAGCCAAAGAACCGCAAAACCAGCTTCCACTCCAACACCCATCGCATTCCATGAACATTTTTCCCACTCTTTAAAATTGGTGAGCATGAAACGGGCCACCGCAGTTTCTTTCCATTGTTTAATTGCTTTTTCTGCTGAGGCCTCCCTGCTTTCCCAGAAAATAATTTCGTGAGCGATTCCGGGATAATTAGTAAGCTCCTTTGGTTTTGTCAAAACGCAATATTTATCTTTATTTTCTTTCCTGAAGCAACATGCTTTCCATGCACCTTTATCAGACCAGCTGTGAAAACTGCAATTGGCCGTATCCGGTTTATTCATTATCAAATCTTTTATGTGAACCTTGGCCACATAGCTGAGTGATTTGGACAATTGTATTACCGGGAGCTTTTGTGATTTGCGGTATTCGTTTACAAGATTGTAAAGCTTAAACTCTTCACTTGAGATGCAAAATTCAGGTGGAATTTCTTTTTGGGCAAAGGATACCTGGGATAAAAATAATATACTGATTAAAAAACTCGCAACAGGACTCAGGATTTTCATTAATGATTCATCTTAAAAAATTCGTGATCAAAATTATTTATTTATTAAATCAGAACTACCGGCAATTATAATATTTTTCAGGGTTTCCGGAAAACTTAACCTTACTAATAATTGAGAACAACCAAATGTTTTCTATATTTGTCTGATTTATATGCATTTTCAAATTTATAAAAACATCGGGCATGAAAAAAATTACGATCGGTTTCTTATACGTCATTTTCGCTGTATTTGTTATGGCGCAGCCTCCTCAATCTTTCGATCTCAGGGATTATAACGGGAATAATTATGTGACTTCGGTCAAAAGCCAGAGCGGAGGGACCTGCTGGACACATGGTACAATGGCTTCTATGGAAGGCAACCTGCTTATGACTGGAAACTGGGTTTCGGCGGGTGAAACCGGAGAGCCGAATTTAGCCGAATACCATCTCGATTGGTGGAACGGTTACAATCAATATTACAACCAGGATCTGAATCCGCCTTTTAATAACGGACAGGGGCTCGAAGTTCACATGGGTGGCGATTACCGCGTTTCAACGGCATATTTGTCGAGAGGTGACGGGGCAGTCCGCGATATTGACGGGCAGTCATACGAAAATCCTCCCGCATTTTTCGACACTAGCTATCATTTTTATTACCCTTTGGATGTAGAATGGTTCACCGCCGGTGAAAACCTGGAAAATATTAATCTCATTAAAACAAAAGTCATCGAAAAAGGCGTAATGGCGACCTGTATGTATTATAACAGTTCTTTCATAAACAGCGAATTTGAACATTATCAGCCAGCGACTTCCAGCCAGGATCCGAATCATTCGGTGGCCATCATCGGATGGGACGATTTTCGTGAAGTTCAGGGAGCGCCGGGAAACGGTGCATGGCTTTGTAAGAACAGCTGGGGAGCAGGCTGGGGATACGGAGGCTTTTTCTGGATTTCATACTACGACAAGCATGCCTGTCAGAATCCTGAAATGGGCGCTGTTTCCTTTCAGAATGTGGTTCCTATGCCTTACGACACGGTATATTATTATGACTACCATGGATGGCGCGACACCCTGACCACAACCACCGAAGCTTTTAATGCTTTTACTACCTCTAAAGATGAATTGATAGAAGCAATCAGCTTTTTTGTGGCAGGTAACAATGTTATTTATACCATTAAAATCTTTGATGATTTTGACGGTTCGGGCCTGAATAACGAATTGACCAGCAAATCCGGGATCATCGGATACAGCGGCCTGCATACGATCAGCCTGCTGAATCCTGTTGGCATTCCGGAGGGCGATGACTTTTATGTTTACCTAAGCCTTTCGCAGGGCGGCATTCCTTACGACAGGACATCCGACGTTCCGGTTCTTTTAGGGGCAGATTACAGGACAATTGTACCTTCAGCGGCCAATCCCGGCGAGAGTTTTTACAATGACGGCAAGGGATGGCAGGATTTCTACTATTATGATGATCCTTCCGGTTTCCAGAATACCGGTAATTTTTGCATCAAAGCTTTGGCAATAACAGATCCGGGAACCGGTTTAGATATTGGTGCTAACCATTTGATAAATACTCTGGGTAATAATTTCCCGAATCCGTTTGATTCCGAAACAACCATTTGCTTTTCGCTGTCCGAAAATGCTGATGTTGAAATCAACATCACCAATATCATGGGTCATAATATACAAACTTTTACCAGTAAAGGTCAGCAGGCCGGACAACATGAAGTTAAGTGGGATGGAAGACAAGCCGGTGGTGGAAATGCGCGGACCGGAATCTATTTTTATTCGCTGAAGGTTAATGACAAAATGATTGGTACAAAGCGGATGATGAAAGTGGATTAGATGATGGTTTCTGGTTGCTTGTTGTCCCGCAGAGCGGGATCTTCGCTTCGCTGCGACTGGTTACTGGTTGCTGGTCAATTCCTGGGGCTAATTGAAAATTACGTTGGGAGTAAATGATAGCTGAAAAGGAAAGTAAAAATACCAATTAATCAAAGTAAAAAGTAAAAAGTGAAAAACTCAAAGTTAAAAGTACGTACCAGTGTGAGCCGGCAGTTTTGTTGTTAACGTATTCTTTTAATTTAAACTTCTTTCTTTAACTTTTTATTTTTTCGTAAACTACTCATCTATAATCTCTATACCCCAATTATAGGAGGAATTAACTGAAGCTTTTGATACGATAATAATTTTACTTCCGTCAGAACTAATAAATACATATTCAGCCCACGCATTAACTTTAATATAACCGGGTTCGAAATTGCTGATCAAATAATAATCTTCGAGCGTAATAGTTTTTATAATCTGATAACTACTATCAAAAACCATTATCTTATTACTTTCAGAACCAGAACTATAATTACCATTGTAATCAGGGATTACGTAAAATTCGTTGTGGACGAGGTCATGTTCAACACCTGCAATGGATTCCTGTGAGATCGGTAATTCGTTTTCAGCTATGACGTCATAACCCGAAATTTCAGGATTAATAGTCAATATTTTCTTCATTTCAGTGAAAATCCTGGAACCATCTTTCGAAATCCAGATGTTATATCCCAATCCATTAATATATTCGTCATAAATCAACTCAGGATCTTCTCCGGTTATATCTAATTTTAATAGCTCACTTCCGTAAGCAATATAAATATACTTACCATTGGGATGCAACTGGCCATTTTCAAAACCGAAATAGCCGACATCAAAAGTAGCGTACGATCCGGTGCTGAGGTCCATTTTACAAATATTGTCATAACTGTTAAAAATATAAACCGTTTTATTATTATAGGCGATCAGATCATCAGCGTAAAACGGAGTATGGAATACCGATACAATATTTCCCAAAAAGTGATCAATATATTTGACATTTCCTTCCGAATTATCACTTATCACTGAAAAATTTCCATTTGGCGGAACTGATAATATAGTTAAATAATTTCCATCTACCGGAAAGGTGGTGAACGTTTCATCGGTAAGAGTATAAATAGACTCGATATAACTATTATTTCCCATTGCAAGGCTAATAAGTTTGTTATGTACATAGTCATAGGTAACATCCTTTAGATAATAAGATAGCCTTATTTTGTTTTCCGGAAATCCATGAATGAACAACGACAGAGAAAAAGATTCTCCGGTAGATGCACTCACAGTTATCGTACTGGAAATTGAATCCTCATGAATATTCTGTCTCTGCAACAAAATATCGAATTCATCCGGTGAATTTTTTGCACAGGTTCCGTTTGATTTACTGAACTGTACAATATCGGAGGCCCCGCTCACTGTCCATGAAAATTCATCGGAACCCATGCAACTGATACTAATTGTAGCATTATCTTCATTATAATCAAATTCAATTTTTGCCGGACTGACATACAAGCTTTCGATTTCATCTTTTTTGCAGCCGGTAAACAGCAGTAGCAAGCTTAGTCCAGTCAGGACAAATAAATATTTTCCCCTCATTTTTATAAGTGTTAAATAAAAGTTAATAATTAAAATGTTTTTTGTATTACCCATTCAAAAAAATGATTAGGTTTGGTGTAAAAATACTAAACATCTCAAAACAAAAATCAATGGTTTAAAATTTATAAATCAAATTCTAAAAATTATGAAAGCTTTTGTTATACTGTTTTTGGTAGTCTCAGGGATTGTGGGTATTGCCCAGGAAGATAAATCAGGTTCTTTCATCCCTTCAAAAAACAATTTTAGTTTCGAGGTTAATTTTACCCCGTTCAATGCTGATGCACCGATTGACATCAGTGGATTTAATAGCAGGCTGTTTCTTACAGATAAACTGGCATTGCGAATGGGTTTTAATTTCGATATGGGTAAGAATTACGAGGAAATGCCGTATGAAACCAGTGATGCGTTATATTACGAATCTACGGAAGAATCTTATACAACCATTGGCGTAAACACGGGCATTGAATATCATTTCCTCGATTCAAAGCGCGTCTCTCCTTATATTGGCGCAATCATTGGCTTTGAAGATATGACTTCAAAATCCGTTTATAAGGAATTGTATTCTGCTTATAATGGAATGGAGTACACCTATCTCATCAGAACTACTGAAGCAGAAAATATGTGGTTGGATGAAGTAATTTATTATGATCCGGAAACCGGGTATTATATTTTTGAAGAAATGAGCCATCGGGGTTATTTAAAAATTAGCGGTATGGCAGTACTTGGAGCGGATGTGTATATTGTCAAGCATTTTTATATGGGTGTTGAACTGGGTTTAGGAATAAATGCAACGACATACAAAGAGATTACGGTCACCATTGATGGCGATCCTGAGCCAGGTATTCCGAAGGCTAAAGAAACCAATTTCGGGTTGAATGTAAACAATGCAATACGTTTGGGTTTCTGGTTCTGATTCGATATTACATTTGGAATTTTAATCGGGTAATAAGAAATATTTTATTCTCTTCTATTTGTTGACGGATTATTAAAAAGTAAATTTATCAACTCTTAAAAGTAAGATGGAGAAAAATTTAAAAGTGCCTTCCGATGAAAGCCGGCAGTTTTGTTTTTAGTGTTTTCATTTAATTCAAACTTCTTTCTTTAACTTTGAACCGCTGGTTCGGGGCAGGGCAGGTTTAAACTCAATTAAGTTAGTTTGCATTTTATGAAACTGCATAGAATATCGTTAAGGATATTTAAGTCACTTGCCTTTATTGGTAAAGGTATTATTGGATTGTTTTTACTGATTATGGCAATTATTTTCATTCGACATAAGATAATTGAATATTATGACAAGAAAATAATTACTAAGGATCAGTTTCAATCTCTGCATAATCAAATAGTGAACCTTGACAGCTTACGAAACATCGCTTTTTTGCCCAACTCTTCTTATTTTGTAATCAATGGAATAGTCGTCAATAAAGTTAAGCGTACTTTTGGGAATGAGCCAGAGTTAGGTTTTTATATGCAATACTATACTAATGGTCAAAAAAATAAGTTCGGATTATTGGATGAAATATTAAAAAGCAGCGGAGTTGACAGTTTAACCGTAGAGGACATTTTCAACAAAATGAAGCACTTTGGAATAGCAGATATTACAAAAGAGGTTAACCCGTTATTTATTTCATATAGAAAAAAAGTTTCAGCAATGTGGGGAGAACGCGGTATTATATATTCCTCAATTGTACTCGCACCTTCTGAATCTGAAGAAAAAATCGAATGGATAAAAGATAACTTTTACTATTTTGAAAGAAATTAAAAATAGAATTCTCTAAGGTTCGAGTCTGCACCAACGGCCATGCGGGTAAGCAGCCTGTGTGCCTGATAAGCCAGCAACAAATTACAAGAAACAAGCAATCAGAAACTGCCATTTGGGCAAGCATCACCTTACAGGAGCAGTGATACCCAAGGCTCAAAAAATTCCCGGTCTTAACTCAAACGGAATTTCAAAAATTTATACTAATTTTATTGCATGAAACAGAGAATTTATATTGATACTTCAGTTTTTGGCGGCTATTTCGATGAGGAATTTTCCGAATTCACAAAACCGCTTTTCGATAGACTTCAGCAAGGGGAATTTAAACTATTGTTTTCGGCCGTTACACAAGACGAACTGAGTTTGGCTCCAAACAAGGTAAAAAAACTTGTTAAAAGTTTAAAGGTAGAAAACACTGAATTTACTGAAACTAATGACGAGGCGGTAGAATTAGCTACACAATACATTGCTGAGAAAGTTGTAGGGCAAACAAGTTTTGCTGACTGCCTGCATATTGCGCTGGCCACCATTAACCGTGCTGACTATTTGATTAGCTGGAATTTCAAACACATCGTGAATGTCCAGAGAATTCGTGGTTACAATGCAATCAATATAAAGAATGGCTACAGGGTATTAGAAATTCGTTCACCAAGAGATTTTATGACCTATGATGACAACAACTGAGAAAACGTTTGACGCTGTTAAATTCATGCGTTCACAACGGGAGAAATTAAGCAAAAAACTTTCTAAGATGACAAGGGAGGAAATCGTTGCATATTTCAGAAAGAAGAAACTAGAAAACTCAATAAAGCCTGGTGCCTGACCCTATGCTCCCTGCATGTTCGTAACGTATGGCAACAAGTCATCCCCCGCATGCTCAGGTATTCCACCCCGGTCATGCAGGTAAGCATCACTTGTGCCGGATAAAAAGATGTTAGAAATTAGAGGTTGGATATTAAGACGTTAGATTGAAAAAAACAATTTCAATTTTCTACTTTCCATTTTCCAAATTCGTTATCTTTGAACCTGGGGTTTGGGGGGAGGGTGGAGAAAAGACTAAGATGTTGGCAGCAGGCTGAATTGAGTGATAAACATGTGACAATTGAGAAAAATAGTTATCATTGGGTCAATATTTTTCGCTGGACTGTGCATCCTTTTCTACAATTATGTAGTTCGGGACAATCAACGACTTTATGAGAAAGTAAAGTCAGACTTTTCTAACAGGTATCCGGACTTTGAATTCATTGACTGTAGTGTTGGAGAGGGTGATATGGCAGTTGCCTATGTTCATGTGAGATTTAAAAAATCACAAAAAGACAAAATCCAAGAAGAAATTTGGCAATACTGGGACACCAAAAGTGGATGGCTAATTCGTGACAAATACTTGCAATTGAATAAAGACAAAAACGATAACAAGTGAACACCTCCATGGCAAGTCATTCCTGCAGCAGATAAATGTTCCAGCCCGGCCATTCAGTTAAGCAGCACTTGTGCCGGATAAACCCGCAACAAGAAACCAGCATCCAGTAACAAGAAACGAGCAACCAGTTCCCGCCAGATGAAAGGGCAGATTTTTAGGCTGGAAGTAAAACCAAAGGAAAAGCAATCTTCGAAATAATTTTATCTTTGTAAAATAGTATCATATTGAAATGGAAACTAAGGAAATAATTAATGCGATAAAAAAACTTCCGGTAACCAAAAGGATGCTTATCGTGGAGCATACCTTAAAAACAATCAGGGAGAGTGAAACCCGTGAACGAATGACAAAAGCGGTTGATGTCCTTTATAAAGAATACCAGGAAGATAAAGACCTTACCGCGTTTATGGCGCTTGATTATGAAGCATTTTATGAAACAAGGTGAAATTTGGCTGATCAATCTCGACCCCGCCATTGGTGCTGAAATAAAAAAAAGCAGGCCCGCCATTGTTGTTAATGATAATACCTTATCCGAAGAAAGATTTATTAAGAAAATAGGTAGAATTAGCCAGGGTATTCTTGATGATATTAAAGGATCCCTTTCGAAAGTTTTAACCATTGAAAGCTATTAACTTACTTACTTGTAAACAGAAACAAGCAACAAGAAACAATCCCCCAAGTTCTTCCAAATTCCCGATATTTTCTACCTTTGCCACCCTAAATAATAGCCGGTATGGACTTGTTCAATGTGCTGTCAGAATATTGGAATACCTTGTATCCAGGCGTTCCGGATACCCAGTTACAGAAGTTTATTTCAGAGATAGAAAAAGTAAAAAAGAATATTCTTTTCCAGAAACATAAACCCGAATGGTATAAGGATGCCGTAGTCTATTCACTCTATGTTGACCAGTTTAACCGGGATTTCAAAGGTCTGGAAGAAAAACTCGATTATTTGCAGGATTTGGGTGTGAATTGTCTCTGGCTTTTGCCGATCCTTGATTCTCCGATGAAAGATGCCGGTTTCGACATCAGGAATTATGACCAGGTTCGGACAGAATTGCTGGGAATGGATGAAGACACCACCATTGACGAACAAAGGCAAAGATTCAGGGATTTCCTGTATGAAGCACATAAGCGGGGACTGAAGGTTATCTTTGACATCGCCATTAACCATACATCCGATGAGCATCCGTGGTTCAAAGAGGCAAAAAAGTCGGTTGACAATCCTTACAGAAATTATTACATCTGGTCGCAGGATACGAATCTTTACAAGGACGCCCGGATCATTTTCGAAGGTCTTTGCGAAAGCAACTGGCAAAAAGACGGCGATTGGTATTACTTCCACCGGTTTTTCGAATTCCAGCCCGACCTGAATTTTAAAAATCCGCAGGTGCTCATAGATATGACCCGAAATTTCCTTTTCTGGCTTGCCCAGGGAGTTGACGGTTTCAGAGGTGATGCTATTCCTTACATCTGGAAAGAAGACGGAACCACCTGTGAGAATCATCCCACACTACACACAGTGGTAAAATTTTTCAGGGCTGTTCTTGATTATGTGAGGCCGCACACCTTGTTGCTGGCTGAAGCTTGTCAGAAACCTCATGAAGTGATAAAATACTTCGGAAATGGTGATGAATGCAATGCAGGGTATCATTTTCCATTGATGCCGATGATCTTTAAATCGCTGGCAGCAAAAAGCAGCAAACCGGTTTCGTCCATCCTAAGTACTGCCGTTACTCCGATAATTCCGGATTCAGTTCAATGGTTTACTTTTTTGCGTTGTCATGATGAGTTAAGCCTGGAACTGGTTTACGTTTCGGAAGAGGACAGGAAATATATTCATGATAATTATTGTCATCAGCCTCTATGGGATTTTCGGCTTGGACAGGGCGTTGCAGCAAGGCTATCAGAGCTGATGGATCGCGATCCGAAAAAGATCGGACTGGCTTATTCAATTATGCTCACACTGCCCGGAACTCCGATTATTTATTATGGTGATGAGTTTGCCACGCTGAATGATGAGGCCAACTATAAAGAAATGATCAAGGTTTCGGGAAAAGACGATACCCGGTTCCTCGTTCGTGGAAAGATTGACTGGAAAAAGACGGAGATTGAACTTAAAAATCCGGGATCATTATCATCAAAAGTTTACACTCAAGTCAGAAATATGGTAAGAACCCGTAACCGGTATCAGTGTTTTGGAAGAGGAGCTATTGAATGGATCGATATATTCGGTAAGAATGGTGAAATTGAGGACAAAGTGCTTGGTTATATTCGTGGGTATGACAAAGAAAAGATTTTGGTTCTGAATAATCTTTCTGACCATGAAGTCTGGATTCACAGCAAAGATATTCCGCCAGGATCAATAACGGACGTTTTGGGTCAAACAGTTGAGCCTGGCCATATACCCGGCCACCTGAACATGGAACCGCTGGGATACCTGTGGATAAAGATATAAATTGATTTTTCATTAATCTGATAACGCTTAATTTATTAATTCTCCCGAAGGGATGCCTTCGGCAAACAATTCAACAATTAACTATGTCCCAAAACAATTTCGATGCAGTAATCTTCGACCTCGATGGTGTAATCACCAGAACGGCGCTGGTTCACAGCTCTGCCTGGAAGAAAATGTTCGACGAATATCTTCTGGAAAGAGAGAAAAAGTATGGAGAACCCTTCCGCGAATTCAGCCACGAAAGCGATTACCTGCCGTATGTTGACGGCAAACCCAGATACAAGGGAGTTGAATCTTTTCTTCAATCCAGGGGCATCAATATCCCGTTCGGTGACCCTGAGGATAAGCCGGGCAAGGAAACTATTTGTGGTTTGGGAAACAGGAAAAACGAAGCCTTTAATGAAGTTCTCGAAAGGGATGGTGTGCAGGTGTTTGAAGCAACTGTTGCCTTGATTAGGGAACTGATAGAAAAAGGAATTAAAGTCGGTGTGGCCTCATCGAGTAAAAACTGCAAAGCTGTTCTCGAGCGTGCCGGTTTACTCGGTCTGTTTGAAACCCGTGTGGATGGTGTGGTTTCAACTGAAATGGGTTTGAAGGGTAAACCTGAGCCGGATATTTTTACCACGGCTGCTGATACCCTCGGAGTTCCTTATGATAAGGTCGTTGTTGTCGAGGACGCTGTTTCCGGTGTTCAGGCTGGTTTTAAAGGCAACTTTGGTCTGGTTCTCGGAATTGCAAGAGAGGAAAATGAAAGAGAGTTAAAATTGAACGGAGCCGACATCGTAGTAAAAGATATTGCTGAAACAGGTTTCACCGGGATTGAACAATGGTTTGTAAATGGGCTTGAAGAGGATAACTGGAGTATTACTTATCATGATTATGTTCCTGAAAAAGAAAGAACCAGGGAAACCCTTTTGACTGTTGGTAATGGATATTTCGGAACACGTGGCGCCATGGAAGAAGCTGATGCAGGTGAACAAAACTATCCCGGAACCTATATCGCCGGAATGTACAATAGGCTCGTGTCAAAAGTTGGCGACAGGGATATAGAAAATGAGGATTTTGTGAATTGTCCCAACTGGCTGAAAATGCAGATAAACCTGAATTTCGACAGCCCACTGGATATGAATCAGGTCAAAATCCTCGAAATAGAAAGAAAGCTGGATTTGTTTACGGGTTTGTTTACGAGGTCGATGATTATTGAAGATGACCAGCAACGCAGGACGAAAATCGTTTCGAAACGATTTGCAAGCATGGATAATCCTCATCTGGCGGCCTTGTCTTATGAAATAACACCTCTGAATTATTCCGCACATTTTACTTTTCAAACCGGAATAAATGGGGCAATTATCAATGACGGAGTATCACGATATCGTCAATTGAATCAGAAACATTTAATGCCTGTCGAAACAGGTAAATCCGGGGTAATTGGACATGTACTGGTTGAGACCACACAATCGGCTATTAAAATAGCTGAAGCTTTTAAACTTGACATTTCGCTTGATAACATCAAAATAGAACCGCATAATTTTTATGTTGAAACTCCGGGTGAAATTTATTCCCGGTTCACAATTGAAGCACAACAGAATAGCACCATCCGGATTGACAAGATCGTTTCTGTATTTACTTCTCATCCCTGGAATTGTGAGGACCCGGTAAAACAAGCAATAATCTTAGTAAAACAAGCTGAAGATTTTGCTGCTTTGTCCCGGAACAGCGCTCAAAAATGGGCGGAAATCTGGAACAAAATTGATGTAAAAATCGAGGGTGACAGGCTGGCTCAGAAGCTTCTCCGTCTTCATCTTTATCATTTGATGGTTTCGCTGTCGCCTCACAATTCTTCGATAGACGCAAGCGTTACCGCCCGCGGGCTTCATGGCGAAGCTTACCGGGGTCATATTTTCTGGGACGAGCTTTTCATCCTTCCTCTTTACAATATTCATTTTCCTGAAGTGGTGAAATCTGCATTGATGTATCGTTACCGGCGACTTGATGCAGCTCGGAAATATTCGAGAGAACACGGATTTCAGGGATCTATGTATCCGTGGCAAAGCGGAAGTGATGGTAGAGAGGAAACTCAGGTTGTCCACCTGAATCCGCTCACTGGTAAATGGGGCGAAGATTACAGTTCGCTGCAACGCCATGTTTCCCTCGCAATCGCCTATAATATCTGGCAATATTTTCATATTACCGAAGATGATGAATTTATCAGGGATTATTGTGCAGAGATGTTTCTTGAAATTTGCCGCTTCTGGGCAAGCAAAGCTGTATTGAATGATGATACCGGCAGGTATTCTATTAAGAATGTCATGGGACCGGATGAATTTCATGAAAAGTATCATGGTTCAGAAGAAGGAGGCTTAACTGATAATACCTACACGAATTTAATGGCAGCGTGGGTTTTTGGAAAGTCTTTCGAAATTATTGAAAAACTTGGTGATGCAAAAGATTTAGTTCTGAATAAAATACATCTTTCAGAAAAGGAACTTTCACTGTGGAAGGATATTTCCGGTAAGCTTAATATTGTAATCAGCCAGGACATATTGGCTCAATACGATGGTTATTTCGAGCTGAAGGAACTTGACTGGGATTACTTTAAAAAGAAGTATGGAAATGTTTACCGTATGGATCGTCTGCTTAAAGCGGAAGGAAAGGTAGCTGACGAATTCAAGGTTGCGAAGCAGGCGGACACACTTCAGACATTTTATAATCTGGATGAAAGTGATGTCACTGAAATCCTGAATAACCTTGGTTACCGGACTCAGACAAATTATCTGGCAAAAAATCTTGAATATTATCTCCATCGGACTTCTCATGGATCTACACTCAGCAGGGTTGTTCATGCCCAGCTTGCCAATATGATTGATGATAAAAAGCTGAGCTGGGAATTATACCTTGATGCACTGACAAGCGATTATTCGGATATTCAGGGAGGAACTACCGGTGAAGGAATCCACGCCGGAGTTATGGCGGGGACAGTTCTGATTGCTCTGCAGTCGTTTGCCGGTTTGAACCTGAAAAAGGATGTTGTGGAATTCAATCCCCACCTGCCGGAACACTGGCGGTCAATCAGTTTTAGTTTTGATTATAAAGAGGCTCATTATATATGCACAGTAAGTAAAACTTTAATCAGGATTAAACAATCAAATCATAAGGAAATAGAAGTCCGGATAGTCGTTAATGGAAATTCAACTACATTGAAATCAAATTCAGAATCAGAGATCAAATATTAAATCATAAATCGAAAATCTCACATCTAAAATCATAAATCAAATGTTAGGCGATGTTTTATTAATTCAGGAAAAGCACAAAATTGCCGGTGAAGAAATCATCCAGCGCATTTTGAAGCAGAAGAAGGATAAATTTATTGTAGCCATTTCCGGCGAATCGGGTTCCGGCAAGTCTGAACTGGCTCACGTAATTGCCAAAGGACTCCGAAAGTTTGGCATCATGGCGAAACCATTACACACCGATAATTATTACAACTCAGATCCACTTAAAAGAAAAGCCTGGCGGGTTGAGCAGGGAATTGAAAATGTGGTCGGATACAATGAGTATCTCTGGGACGATATTCACAAAAACATTGATGATTTTAAGAACAACCGGTTATCCGAAATGCCCTGTGTTGATCTTGTAACAGAACAGGTTGACAGGCTGATCACCGATTTCAGCACGGTGGATATGCTGGTTGTTGATGGTTTGTATTCAATTAAAACTGATCATGTCGATCTAAGGATTTTTATCGAACTCACCTACCTTGAAACAAAGGAAAAGCACACCAAAGATGCCCGAGGCAAGGAAGTGATGGATGAGGTCAGGTGGGCGATTTTAGGCCAGGAACATGAAATGGTTCAATCCTTGAAGGCGCTGGCGGATATTTTAATTACAAAAGATTATAAGGTTGAAATAGTAAAGAAGTAATCATTCAAATTTTTTTCGACTTCTTAAATATTCTTTTGGAGTCATTCCTTAGCCTTTTTAATCACATCCTCATTCAATTTCAATGTTAATTTTGAATCCATTTTATAAATTAATTTGTACGTACAAAAATAAACTTTAAGTGCGTATTATAAAAGTTTCGAATATCATTTTTATACAAATTTCATATATTATTAAAAATTCAACTATACCAATAGTAATTACATTTGTAAATTAATTTCAATGATGTATAAAAGAAAAATAACCACAGTTGAATGGATCAGGAATCAGGTCATCTACGAAGTAAACCTCCGTCAATACACAAAAGGCGGAACTTTCCGGGAATTTTCGGAACATCTGCCAAGGTTGAAAGAACTCGGAGTGGGTATTCTTTGGTTCATGCCGCTTCAACCCATAGGTAAAAAGAACCGGAAAGGATCTCTTGGAAGTTATTATTCCATTCATAACTACACACAGGTTAATCCGGAGTTCGGAACTTTGGAGGAGTTTAAAGCTTTAGTCCAAAAGATTCATGATTTAGGAATGAAAGTTATCATTGACTGGGTAGCAAACCATACCGCATGGGATCATCACTGGACTATTGATTATCCTGACTTTTATGACCGGAATGAAAACGGGGATTTTTTACCTCCGAATCCCGAGTGGACGGATGTGATCCATCTTAATTACAGGAATCCGGCCCTGTGGTATGAAATGATCGGGCAAATGGAGTTCTGGATTAGAGAGGCTGATATAGATGGTTTTCGTTGCGACATGGCTCATCTGGTTACGACCCTTTTCTGGAATCATGCAAGATATCATTTGGATGAAGTCAAGCCGGTTTTCATGCTTGCCGAAACCGAAAACCACGACCTCCTTGAATTTGCTTTCGATGTAATCTACAACTGGAAACTTTTACATGGATTGAACGACCTTGCCGCCGGAAAGATCAAAGCAGATCAGTTATTAAGTTTTGCTAAAAATGGAGTGGATTACCTTCCGGCAGGTGTTGCCGAACTCAATTTTACCGAGAACCATGACGAAAACTCGTGGAATGGATCTGCGATAGAACGCCTCCACTATTTCCTGGAACCTTTGACCGTTCTCACTTTTACTTTACCCGGAATGCCTCTTATTTACAGCGCACAGGAAGCAGGTAATTCCAGGAGACTCAGTTTTTTTGACAAGGGTGAGATTGAATGGAAAGAAGATAAAATGACGCGGTTATATCAGAAACTTATCGACATTAAAAAGAGGAATAAATCACTGTGGACAGGGCAGGAGGGAGGAGGATTCGAGATCCTTGAAACAAAGAATCCAGATAACATTGCTGCTTATAAAAGAGTTTGTGATGATCATGAGGTGATTGTGATAACTAATTTGAGTAATGCAGAAATCTCGTTGAGCCTAAAGCAAGGAATTGCCGGATCAAAATACCTGGATGTTTTTTCCAATCAGCAATTCAACAATTCAACAATTCAACAAATTTCAATTCCACCTTTTGGCTATAAGGTTTACGAGAAGCTGCAATGATTGATAGTAAATGATCAATTTGTTTTAAAAGAAAACTCTGGTTGACAGTTCTTATTTTGTAATCCATTGTTTAGGAAGCCCGGCAGTTTTCAATATTTTATTAGCTTTTTCTAATTTATCAGGGAATAAAACAATGTTATCATAATTGTTCAGGGATTTTTCAATCCGAACTATAGGAATCTTCCGCTTTTTTATTTCTTGTATAATTTTCATATAGTAAAGATAAAAGGTTATCAATTTGTCACCAGAGGACAACGGATATTTAGGTAATTTCATTTTAACATATCTCTTTTACTATCCAGGATATCCTTTACAAAGATAGTACTCACAGCTCCCAGTATCATAAAAACACCAGCCATGATAAGTGTAAGTTGTGGATCATCATTGAAAACATATTGCAGAATCAAACCACCGAAAATCCCATTGACAATCTGCGGAACGGTGATTGACATATTGAATAATCCCATAAAAATGCCCATCTGCCGCGGAGGAATGGAATTAGCGAGCATGGCATAAGGCATGGCCAAAATACTTCCCCACGCAATTCCGATTCCGATCATCGGGATGATCAATAACTGGTGGGTAGGGATGATATAAAATGATAAATAAGATAATCCGCCGATGGTGAGCGCAAGTGCGTGGGTTCTCTTTCGACCGATACGGGCTGCGACTTTGGGTAACAATAACGCAATGATGGCAGAAACGCCATTGTAAACTCCAAACAAAATTCCTACCCAGTTACCGGCATTTTGGTATTCGGTTGAGTATGGATCAGTTGTTCCAAAGAAATGTTTTGCCACTGCCGGGGTCGTAAAAACCCACATCGAGAACAATGCGAACCATGAAAAGAATTGCACCAGCAACAACTGCCACATGGTTTTCGGAATTTTGAATTTGCTTTGTATTTTTTCTGATTCTCCTTCCTCACGATAAAAATCAGGTGGGTATTCCTTAGTGGAGGTCACAGTCCAGATGATTGTTGAAAGTAATACGGCTGCACCGAAATAAAACGAAACAACCACATTGGCAGGAACCAGGCCTCTTCCGGTGGCCTCCATCGAAACGCCAAACCAGTTCCCCAAAATATAGGGCAACCACGAACCCACCACGGCCCCAATTCCAATCAATAATGTTTGCATCGAAAAACCGAGTGTATGCTGTTCATCCGGAAGTTTATCCGCCACCAGAGCCCTGAAGGGTTCCATCGAAATGTTGATGGAGGCATCCATGATCATCAGCAAACCCCCGCCGATAAACATAGGGGCAATAAAAGTTGCCAGATGAGGAGCATTCGGCATAAGGATAAGCGCCATGCTTGTAAGAAATGCCCCCACCAGGAAATACGGCCTCCTTCTTCCGAACCGGTTCCATGTACGGTCGCTGAAATAACCCACGATGGGCTGAACGATCATTCCGGTAATAGGCGCTACCAGCCAAAACCAGCTTAAATGATGTACATCGGCACCGAAGGTTTGTAAAATCCTGGAGGCATTAGCATTCTGCAAAGCAAAACCGAATTGAATTCCGAGAAATCCGAAACTCATGTTCCAGATTTGCCAGAACGATAAACGGGGTTTTTGTTTCATAACTTCTTTGATTGAAAGAATTCCCGAAAATAGTAATTATTTAAGAATTTACTTTGTGATGATATAATTATTGTAATGAGAAAATTGACAGGAGCATTATTAAAGCAACTAATGGTTAATGTACCCTGCAAATAGAACAAGATTCCTCGTCCGTCGGAGGCGGACTACCAATGACAGCCGATTTTAATTGGGGAGATTTCTCACTGCCTTCGAAATGACAAGTCCTTTTTTATTGATAAGGTGGGTCTTTGCGCCGGTGGCGCAAAGCCCCGCCCTCTCTACAATTGGCGTTGTTGTCATTCCGAATGGAGCGCAGGGGAATGAGGAATCTCAAATGAAACCAATGCAGTGAAGACGATGAAATATTACAGCACATCAAAATAAGTTTCACCCCTTATTACCTATCATTAATTGGATTATATTTGCTACACAATTCGTAATTAAAATGAAGAAAATTTTACTTTCCGCAATCATGTTTTGTTTTATTTGCAATGCAAATCATGCACAAAATCATGAAGTCAGCCTTAAAGTCGCTATTCTTCCCTGGGGTAATTCGGCCTTACATTATTCATTTGGCCTTGAATTGCCAGTTGCAGAAAGTTTTACCACCCAGACGACGTATAATTATCTTGAAATCTTTGATTCGGAAAGTGAACTTGAGGAAATCAACAAGCGAAATGCTCTGATGCAGGATATAAGATACTTTATTTCTCCCAAGGAGGCTGAGAAGTCAGTAAGGTTATATGTGTTTTTATTTCCCCGTGTGTCTTTTAATCAAATGGGATACGTTGGTTCTGTAGTCAATCCTGTTCATGACGAATTTGAGTATGGCGGTGGTGGTGGTGCAGGATTTAAGTTTGGGGCGAAGAGGAGACTTTATATGGATTTTAACCTCGGTTATTTTTACCGTACCACAGAAACTGAATACAAAACGATTGACAGAGTTTATGACGGATGGCTGCCCCGGATAAACCTACATTTATGCTATAAAATTGGTTTTGGGAACTTAAACGAATCCGATAAAGAAAAATAAATTTATATCAGGTCCGGATATGATCAGAGAAATGGAAAACCGGGATTCTGTTGATGTCCTTCGGATTTTTGGATTGGGAATAGAAAGCGGTAATGCTACTTTTGACCCTGATATTCCTGCCTGGACTGAGTGGGATTCAAATCACCTCAGACATTCGAGGTTAGTCTTCGAAGAAAACGGAAAAGTACTGGGTTGGGCAGCCTTATCGCCTGTGTCGTCAAGAGAAGCTTACCGCGGAGTCGCAGAGGTGAGCATTTACGTTAATACCGATTTTCTGGGTAAAGGAATTGGGACTGAACTTATGGAACGATTAATCCTTTCATCAGAGGAAAATGGAATTTGGTCGCTGTACTCAGGTATATTCCCTGAAAATGTTGCTTCGATAAAACTCCATGAAAAATTTGGGTTCAGGATATTTGGTTCCCGTGAACGGATTGCCTGCCACAATGGGAGATGGCGGGATACGGTTGCGCTTGAAAGGAGGAGTACGATAATTGGGATTTGAGAGATGAGGCTTGATTGAAATAATTTTGTAAATTTGAATCGTGTAAAATATTCAATAAAAACTAAAAAAGTAAAATTATGAAAACACTTGCCTTTCTATTAATTGTATTCGTGACAATAACCAGCGCAAACGCACAGGGTTGCCTGCCTTATGGCATTACATTTACCACACAGCAACAGATTGATAATTTCCAAACTAATTATCCGGGGTGTACAGAAATTGAGGGGTATGTGATAATTAGTGGAAATGATATTACCAATCTTGATGGATTAAGTGTGTTGACTTCCATCGGGAGTGGACTTAGTATTCATACTAACGCTCTAACCAGTTTTACGGGGCTTAATAATCTTACTTCGATCGGGGGTGATCTTGGAATAGAGGAAAATTACGCACTAACCAGTATCATAGGGCTGGAGGGATTGACATCCATAGGTGGAAGGCTTGAAGTATCTTATAATTACCACCTGACCAGTCTTACGGGGTTGGAGGGATTGACATCCATCGGGGGTAGTCTTACTATAGCAATGAATCAGCAAATGAATACTCTTATAGGGTTGGAAGGATTAACTACTATCGGTGGTAGTTTTTACATAGGTGATAGTTACTCCCTGACCAGTCTTACAGGGCTGGAGGGATTGACTGCTATTGGAAATGATCTTTGGATTCTGAGTAACATTAACCTTGTCACTTTAATTGGGATTGATAATTTGGCTTCTATCGGAGGCGACCTTTCGATTGCAGATAACAATTCTTTATCCACCTGTGATGTGGAAAGCATCTGCAATTACCTTACGAGTCCAAATAGTGAAATACATATTAACGACAACAATTCTGGGTGCAACAGTGTTGATGAAGTGCAGGAAACATGTCCTAATGGTGTTGAAGAATTTAAATACAATAAAGAAGAAATTTTCATTACTCCCAATCCCTCAAATGACGACATCACCATTTCATCGCCTGTAATTAATGGAAACACCATCCTTTCGATTTTCACTTTTAGCGGAAAGAAAGTAATAGAAACACAATTAATATATAAGGAAACCCAAATCGACATCAGCGCCCTGCCGCAGGGAATTTATTTCGTTAGGGTGCAGGATGAAAATGAAGTTATGGTAGGGAAGTTCGTAAAGGAATGATCAAATATCTCAGTAAATCCAGCGCTACTTTTTACTTTTTACTTTCTCCTTTTTCCTTTCCTAGTACCCGGGGCGGGACTTGAACCCGCACGACCGCAATGGCCAAGGGATTTTAAGTCCCTCGTGTCTACCAGTTCCACCACCCGGGCAAAATGTCAAAAAAAATATCTCCCGCGCTTGAGAGATTTTTTACCTAGAGCGGAAAACGAGACTCGAACTCGCGACCCTAACCTTGGCAAGGTTATGCTCTACCAACTGAGCTATTTCCGCATTCATAAATTTGAGGCTGCAAATATAAATATTTTTCATTACCAAAACCGGTTCAAATTATTTTCATGTAATTTTATAATCAAAGCTCATGTCTCCTGTCATTTCCCTAACAACTTCTTAAGTTCGTGAAGTTTCAGTAGTGCTTCCACGGGAGTCAATGTATCAATATCCGTGTTCAGAATATCATCTTTTATCTGAAGAAGCAACGGATCATCGAGCTGGATGAAACTAAGCTGGAAGTTATCTTTTCCTGGCTTTAATTTTTGCGCCTGTTTCTTCAGTTCATCGCTGCTATGCGTTTTTTCAAGGATTTTGAGCAGTTCATTCGCCCGCTCAACCACTTTCTGCGGCATACCGGCCATCCGGGCTACATGAATTCCAAAGCTGTGCTCGCTTCCTCCTGCCACCAATTTTCTGAGGAAAATAACCTGGTTATTGATCTCTTTAATTGAAATGTGATAATTTTTTATCCGGTTATAACTTAAAGCCATCTCATTGAGCTCATGGTAATGAGTTGCAAACAATACCTTCGCTCTAAAAAGCTTATGTTCATGAAGAAATTCAGCAATCGCCCAGGCAATGGAAATGCCATCGTAGGTGCTGGTTCCCCGTCCGATCTCATCAAGCAGGATCAGGCTTCGGTTCGAAATGTTGTTCAGTATGCTCGACGTTTCATTCATTTCAACCATAAAAGTTGATTCTCCGGAAGAAATATTATCACTTGCTCCGACTCTTGTAAAAATTTTATCCACTATACCGATTTTAGCCGATTCCGCAGGTACAAAGCTACCGATCTGGGCCATGAGGACGATCAGGGCTGTCTGCCGCAACAGAGCCGATTTCCCTGACATGTTAGGTCCGGTGATAATTAGTATCTGTTGATTATCGTTGTCCAGGTAAATGTCGTTTGGAATAAAACTTTCACCCACAGGCATTTGAGTTTCCAGTACCGGATGTCTACCTTTTTTTATATCAATGATATAAGTTTCGTTTATTTCCGGGCGAATATAATTATTGATGGATGCGATGTGGGCAAGAGATAACAGAGCATCCAGATTTCCAATAACCTGTGCGTTGACCTGTATAGGTTCAATATAATCGCATAAACTCAGAATTAATTCATTGTAGAGCTTGGTTTCAAGCGACAGTATTTTTTCTTCTGCCCCAAGAATCTTTTGTTCATAATCTTTTAACTCTTCAGTTATGTAACGCTCCGAGCCGGTAAGCGTTTGTTTCCGGTGCCAGGCGGCTGGAACTTTATCTTTGTGCGTATTGGTTACCTCGAGGTAATATCCGAAAATGTTGTTATAGCCTATTTTTAAGGAAGGAATACCGGTGTTTATAATTTCACGCTGCTGAATCTGAATTAAATAATCCTTGCCCGAATAGGCAATCTTCCTGAGTTCATCAAGTTCATTGGAAACTCCGGCTGCTATTACATTTCCTTTATTGAGCAGTGCGGGTGGATCAGGTTTTAAAGATTTATTAATCTGTTCGGTGATTAAAGGCAACGAATTTAATTTTTCAATCAATTTGTTAACCGAAAGGTTACCGCTGTCAGAGTTTTTTTTGATAATTTGATGAACCGATTGAAGTGATTCCTTTATTTTCTGGACTTCCCTGGGACTGATTTTACCAACTGATACCTTTGAAATCAACCTTTCCAGGTCGCCAATATTCTTTATCAGGAATCGTATTTCTTCAGCTTTTTCAGGTTTATTACAGAAGAATTCAACAATCTCAATCCGTTCTTCAATAGGTTTGATATTTTTCAATGGCAAAACCATCCATCGTCTGAGTAATCTTGATCCCATCGGTGAAACTGTGTGGTCAAGGACATTCAATAAGGTCGCTGCGTGTTCATTGGGCGAAGATATAAGTTCGAGATTGCGGATGGTAAAGCGGTCGAGCCAAACATGGTTTTCCTCTTCAATCCTGGAAATCTTTGATACATGATCCAATTTATCATGGTGAGTCTCATTAAGGTAATGCAGAATTACTCCTGCGGCGATCGTACCAAGGCCGAAGTCCTCAATACCAAATCCCTTGAGGGAAGCCGTCTTAAAATGCTTTAGCAATAAATCAGTTGTAAAATCGCTTGTGAAAATCCATTGCTCATAGTTTTGCAGGAAATGTTTCTCACCATACAATCTTGTAAACTCACTGACCTTATCCCGTTGAACAATAATTTCGGCGGGTTTCAGACTTTGTATCAGTTTATCAATATAATTATGATTGCCCTCAGCCACCAAAAATTCACCTGTAGATACATCGAGAAATGCAATGCCGGAAATTTTTGAACCAAGTTCGATGCAGGCCAGGAAATTATTTTGTTGCTGTTCCAGTACATTGTCATTGTATGTTACTCCGGGGGTAACCAATTCTGTGACGCCCCGTTTTACGATTTTTTTTGTCAGCTTTGGATCCTCCAGTTGATCGCAAATTGCTACTCTGAACCCGGCTCTCACAAGCTTTGGAAGATAGGTATCAATTGAATGATAGGGAAATCCGGCAAGATCAATATAAGACGCTGAACCATTGGTTCTTTTTGTGAGGACAATGCCTAAAATTTTTGAAGTCTTTACAGCATCTTCTCCAAATGTTTCATAAAAATCACCGACCCTGAATAGCAGCAAAGCATCCGGATACCGGGCTTTGATGGAATTGAATTGCTTCATTAAAGGAGTCTCTGCTATTTCTTTTTGTCCTGACATCAATAAGTTCGTTTCTACAAAAATATAATTAATATGTCTATAATTTAACGAAAAGATACCACTTTGTCTCATCTGTAATTATTTTTGCGAAATAATAAATCAAAATGAGAAAGCTGAAAAACATTGAATTAAACAGGATTTCAGTAAATGAATTTAAAACTTTGGAAAAATTGCCTGTAGTTATTGTGCTCGATAACCTCCGAAGCCTTAACAATATTGGTTCGATTTTTCGGACTGCAGATTCATTCCGGATCGAAAAAATTCATCTCTGCGGAATAACCGCAACCCCACCGCACCGTGAAATAAATAAAACTGCACTTGGAGCCACCGAATCTGTTGAATGGGTGTATTTTCCGAAAGTAGTTGATTCAGTGAACCTTTTAAAAGAGAATGGTTATACAATAGTTGCAGTCGAACAAATGGATGACAGCATAACACTTGAAAATTTCAAGCCAGCTGCATATGATAAACTGGCGCTTATTTTTGGAAATGAAATCAACGGTGTTTCGGACAACGTTGTTGACTGCCTGGATGCTTGTGTTGAAATACCTCAGTTTGGAACAAAACATTCTTTCAATGTTGCCGTCAGCGTAGGAATTTTATTATGGCATTTGTATCTTAACCACATAACAAAATAAAGAGGCCGCCCTTTTGGGACAGCCTCCTTTTACTGAAAAAAATATCTTGTAGTATTATTTTATTATATTCTGGAATTCCGGGTTACTGTAATACTTAAAGAATTCTCTGTCATCTTTAGCGGTGGTTATGTACGCCGGATCAGCAGCTATGGCTTTCTTTAAATTATCAAATACCATAGTATCATTGCTCGTCCTCGCGCCAACTACTGCCATCAGGTAATATACTTCAGGTGTTTTTTCCGCACAATTCAATGTTGAAGTTGCAGCATTATAATTGCCACTAAGAACATGGGCAAGGGCAAGGTTGTAATCACACTTTACTGAACCGAATGAATTGATTGCACCATTGTAATTACCATCAGCAATTTTTAAAATACCCATATTATATCCTACATCTACACCCTGCTTTTGCGCTGCCAGGTAATCGGTTTTGGCTGTTTCAAAATCCTTATCCTTTGAGGCCATTGCTCCGGTGTTGTTAAGAACCATGCCGTTATTTGCGGATAATGATTTTGCTTTTCCAAAGTAAGTTTCAGCAGAATCAAAATCACCGAGTTCAGCACTTACTAAACCTGCATTATTGTAACCCCTCCAGTCATTAGGATATTTCTCAATAATGGTTTTGTAAATATTCAGTTTTGCCTGATTGTCGGAAGTAAGGGTTGCAGCATATAACAGCTCACTTATTGACAGAGAATCCGGTGTTGAAGTTGCAAACTGCGCAATTTCATTATCGTTGAGAGAAGGCTCATAGCAAACAACATTGATTTCAGCCCTTCTGAGAGGTGGCAGGATATTTTCTTCTATTTCTTTATAAATAACCGTCATATTCCTGATTTCCTGTTCCCGTTTTGCCGGATCAGCTTGTGAGTTGACTACGTTTGCAATAATATTTTTGTCCTTAATATCAGAAGACTGAATTGATTTCATGAAACCATCCCAATCTTCTCCATTGGCTTTAAGATTGAATTTTACAGCCTGCATAATAGTTTCGGGTTTAACATTCAATTTCTTAGCCTCAGCTTTAATAAACTTATCATATTCGCTTTCAAAATATTTCTGACCCGATTCCGACCTGTGTTGTGACAATCCCTGGTTCAGAGATTCTTCACCTTCAGGAGATGCCCATGCATTGATATCAATGGATTTAATTTCCCATTTTTTAGCAATGAACTCATTAAATTTCGCCAGATTTTCCTTTGCTTTGTCTTCCTTATTCAGTTTGTAGTTGAAATTGAGGTCATATTTGTTAACGACGAAGTAAATAATCCCCATTTCTTTTGCCTCAATATCTCTTTTATATCCATGGTCAGCCAATATCAAATGCTCAACATTATTGATTCGCTTGGACGTCATGATCAATCCATCGGCGATTTTACGGTCAGTCATGCTGTAAGGCTTATTTCCTTTAACGGAAGCCATCGGATCAACATACAGCTCACAGATTTCCATACCCGGTTCATATTTTATATAAGTCTTATAGGTAAATGATCCACCGGTTGCAGGAATTACAGTTGCACCCTCCTTCTGGTACTCGGCTGCAACTTCTTCACCCTGAAAATACATGGTTTGCAATTGCAGGCTCTTGTCGCCATACTTTAAAACGGGTGTGAAATCAACAACAGCTTTTTTATTATAGGTTTCCGGGAAGGTACCTTTAATTTCTACCGGAATGGAATCGCCGTGTAATGCTAACAGTGAAGGTTCGGTTTCGATACGCATTTTACCGCCTTCTTTTGGTTTCCAGAAGCTATATCCCAATCCAACAGAAGTAAAGTAATATGCATCGTTTTTAGAACCGCTTTTGTACCCATCAAGTTTATCTGAGTCGAACCACCTGATCGTAGTTTCAAAATTTGCATCCCATCGGTCATTGATTCTGAAATCCACTCCAATACCAGTCGGAACCATTGCTTCAGTTGTACGACCCCATGATTTGATGCTGGTATCACTGGAATCTGGAATTTGAGGAGTTCCGTCCATTTTGTAAGCTTGAGGAGTGAATGTTGACAGCCCAATACCAACTGTGCCATAAACATTAACTAACCTGGGTTTATAACCGAAAATCAGGTTACTAAAGCTAACTGTAGTCCCCAAGTAATAATCAATCAAAGTGGTTTTAAAATACATATTTTTAGTATCAACACCGCTTTTCCCCTTGAGTGGTCCCTTTATAATTTGGCCGTAGATACCAAAAACCGGACTGACGTGTTTTCCAATCCTCAATCCACCAGCAAGTCCCATGTCATCCGAGGTTAACATCGCCCCGTGCCATGTGCCACCCTGAATATCGCAATAACTTTGAGTTATACCTCCACTGATATTTACATACCATTGATAGATAAGTTTATCACTGCCTTCTGCTCTATTGGCATTTTGAGAGAATACTACACCCGGTATGATAAAAATGAGTGTAATTATTAAAATTTTTAATAATACGATCTGATAATTTTTTTTCATAGTGATTAAATTTACCTTTATAATTTATTTCTAATTATTCAAGTTAAAGTTCTTTAACTATATAAAATTCAAATTTGTAGTTAGACTGTTCACGGTCAACTCTGCTTTATTTATAATTTTCTCAAAAGTATAAAATATTCTTATTTGATACGTAACTATTCTTTAAAAAATTGTTAGAAAAATAATTAATCTTCAAATTTATTAATATAAATTCAAGAAAATCAAATATTTAATTAAATATTTTTCAATTTTATCAACAGAGGATTCTTAATAAAAAACATTTCTGATGTCAGTTTTGCAATGTAAATGACCATTTCAGCGACTTTAATTCAGTATTTTTTATAATATATTAATTGATATGATGTAATGATTACCTTTCAATTCTGGTATTCCTTGTTACATTAATATGAAAATTTCTTATCCTGACTATCATATCAGAGTAAGAGCTTTTAATTACATAGTAGGCTACCTTTAAATTAATTGAATGTAATCCTGTGAATTCCTTTTTTATACACATTTTCAAGTAAAGAGGTAATTTTATAATAGTCGTTTTTATTAAGTACAAAATCCATTTCATGGGTATCAACGACTAAAATAGCAGATTTTACATTTATTCTGAAATAGTCAAAATATCCGGCTTGTATTTTCTCCAGATACGAATTTTCAATATTTTTTTCATAAGGCCTGCCCCTGCTGAGTATATTTCGTTTTAGCTGATCGGTTGTAGCATATAAAAAGATGATAAGGTCGGGCTTTGGTAGAGAAGAAATAATTATTTCAAAAAGCTTGGAGTACAAAACAAATTCATCATTCTGAAGAGTCTTTCTGGCAAAAATCAGGGATTTATCAATGAAGTAGTCTGCCACTGTAAATGACTGAAATAAATCCTGCATGTTAATTTCATTCTTCAGCTGCTGAAATCTGTCTGCCAAAAATGACATTTCAAGCGGAAATGCATACTTCTCAGGATCATTGTAAAACTTGGGCAAAAAGGAATTATCCTCGAATCGTTCCAGTATCAGCCGGGCATTATAATCTTTAGCGATCATTTTAGCCAGTGAAGTTTTCCCGGAACCTATATTTCCCTCTATAGTAATATATTTATATCTCATTTGATACAGGAATTTCAGGAATGGAATTGTCCATAAAGAAGTTGACTTTTTTATCATCACCACACCTGTCGCAAAGAATTGAAAGGCTTACATTTAAAACCGGATGAATAAAATCACCGGCGATTTCTGTCAAAGGAATCAGTGTAAATTTTCTTAAATGCAGACGGGGATGTGGAATGTATAAATCCTTGCTGTTTATAACCAACTGCTCATAGAAAAGCAGATCAATGTCAATGATTCTTGATCCATCCCCAGCCTCAGATCTAACTCTTCCTAATTTTTTTTCGATAGCCAATACTTTATTCAATAATTCACCGGGGGAGTATTGCGATTCGATGATGATAACCTGGTTTAAGAAATCATGCAGGCATTCGTAACCCCAGGATTCTGTTTCATAAATGGAAGAACGCTTCAATATTGTACCCGAATTTTGACCGATCAAATCACAGGCGTTAGCCAAATTTTTCAACCGGTCTCCTAAGTTTGATCCCAGAGATATTATTGCTTTACTCATTTCAGGTACAAATTAAAGAAAACAAAAGCTCTTATTGTTAAAATAAAATTCAATATTGTGGAAAAAATAAAATTCAAATTATAAAGTGACGGAATACAATTGGTTTTTTGATTAATATTGCGTATTAAAAATTAATCAATATGAAAGACTTTTTTAAATTCATGTTTGCCTCGATGCTCGGCTTTTTACTGACATCGGTTATTTTATTCTTTCTGTTCCTGGCCTTTATTATGGCATTGGTTTCTTTGACAAAACCTGATGAGGTGTCAGTAAAAGATAATTCAATTCTTCATTTGAAACTTGATTATGAGATTGAAGACAGGTCATCAAATAATCCTTTTAATTTTAATATGGATTTTGAATCTTTCAGGTCAAAACCGGGTCTCAATGAAATAATTAAAAATATCGGTAAAGCTAAAAACGATGATAGAATTAAAGGTATTTTCCTTGATTTAATGGATGTCCCGTCAGGTTTGGCAACAATTTCAGAAATCAGAAAAACCCTGGGAGATTTTAAAGAATCAGGGAAATTTATTTTTACGTATGGAGAAATTTATACTCAAAAAACTTATTACCTGGCAACCATTGCAGATAAAATATTTGTAAATCCGGTTGGCATGCTTGAATTCAGGGGCTTCAGGGGAAATGTTGTTTTTATAAAAGGATTACTTGAAAAACTGGAAATTGAACCCCAGATCATCCGGCATGGAAAATACAAAAGTGCCATCGAACCTCTGATTCTGGATAAAATGAGCGAGGCCAATAAAGAACAAACCCTTGCATTTATACAATCAATGTGGAATGATGTTGTTGGTGATATTTCAGAATCAAGAAAAATTGGAGACCAAAAATTAAATGAAATAGCCAACCTGCTTGAAGGATCAACGGCCCAGGATGCCTACAAACTTAATTTGATTGATTCGGTCATTTATTATGATCAGTTTCTGAATATTCTTGCGAAAAAAATAGAGAGTGAAAATGTAACCGGTGAGGATTTCATTACTTTGGATGACTATAATAATGTTACACCAAAAGAGAAAAAGGAGAAACACAGCAAAAACAAGATCGCTATAATCTATGCTTCGGGTTCAATTATTCAGGGAGAGGGGGATGAGCTGTCAATCGGCTCTGATAAAATCGCCAGGACAATTCGCAATGCACGTTTCGACAAATCTATAAAAGCTGTGGTATTGAGAGTGAACTCGCCGGGTGGTGATGGCGTTGCCTCAGATGTTATCCTTCGGGAGGTAAACCTTACAAAATCGGAAAAACCTGTAGTGGTCTCAATGGGAAATTATGCTGCTTCGGGCGGGTATTATATTTCATGCGGTGCAAATAAGATTTTTGCCAATCCCAACACAATAACAGGTTCAATCGGTGTATTTGGCATAGTTCCTAATTTTCAAAAATTCTTCAATAACAAACTTGGGATTACATTCGATGAGGTGCTTACCAATGATAATGCAGATTTTATGGAAGTAACAAAACCGCTCAGCGAATATCAGTACACCCTGATTCAAAAAGAAATAGATAATTTCTACACCACATTTCTGCAGCATGTTTCAATAGGAAGGGATATGTCGCCGGAAGACGTTGATGAAATCGCGCAAGGAAGGGTTTGGTCAGGTACGGATGCTCTTCGTCTTGGTTTGATTGATGAACTCGGCGGACTTGACGATGCTGTTGAATCTGCCGCGGAACTTGCAAAACTTGAAGACTACCGGATCATTGAACTTCCCACTCAGCTTGAGCCTTTTGAACAAATTGTACAGGACCTGACCGGAAAATCCGGTAAATTGGCATTGGAGCGTGAATTAGGAAATAGCTATAAATATTTCAAATATCTGAAAGAAATTTCTGAAATGGAAGGCATTCAGGCAAGGTTACCATTTAATATTGAAGTTGAATAAAATTGAAGCCCGCAGTGTTACAGAAACACAATATCGTCAATAACATTCTTATTGACGACCTTATTCAGTGATTTTATCAGTTTGCTTTTGGCGAATGAAAGTTCGTGTTTCAAAGCAGGTGAATCGAGCTTAATATAGAGTTTATTTTTTCTGATATAAATCCTTTCGGTGTGGTTCGACACCATTAAACCTGCTATTCTTTCCCATGAACTGATCAACCGGGTTTCATTAATACCATCTTCAAGCTTGTAAGCTTTCAGCAATTCATTAATGATTTCCTTCAGGGATTGTTCGTTGGAATCTTTCAATTTGAATTTTATTTAAGGCTCTAAATTACAAAGAATCCGAAAGCAATTTGGAAATGCCATCAGAAATTTCGAAGATGATATTATCAATCTTTACCTGACGGAAAACATTCTCAACCCTTTCCTTTTTTGTGTCGGTAATAAAAGTCTGGCCAAAATTATTATTGCTTACAAGTTCGATGATCTGCTTTACACGGTTTTCGTCCAGTTTATCAAATATATCATCCAGCAGAACAATGGGCTTAAATCCGTTGACTTTCCTAGTGTATTCAAATTGAGCGAGTTTAACGGCAACAACAAATGATTTTTGCTGACCCTGCGATCCGAACCTTTTTAAAGGATAAAGATCAATATTAAATAAAAGATCATCCTTGTGAATACCTGAATTTGTAAATCTGGTTTGTCTGTCGTTATCCCTGGAAACGGAGAGTAATTCTTCCAAAGATCTGTCGTGTAACTGCGACAAATATTGGATTTCCACTTTTTCTTTACCATTGGTTATAAAATCGAAAAAGTACTGAAATAATCCTTGAAATTCCATCAGGAATTCTTTCCGCTTAGCATATATTTTCTCTGCATACTTTATGAGTTGCTGATCCCAGATTTCAAGGGCAGAGATATCAAAATAATTGAATTCAGCAAATTTTTTAAGTAAAACATTCCGTTGTAATAATGCCTTATTATAATTGATCAAATCGTCAAGGTAGATTTTGTCAAATTGTGAAATTACCGAATCAATATATTTTCTTCTTATTTCACTTCCTTCATTGATGAGATCCCTGTCATTTGGCGAAATCATAACCAAAGGAAACAATCCGATATGATCCGACAGGCGGTCGTACTCCTTATCATTTAATTTAAATTGTTTTTTATGATTGCGTTTCTGAATACATGATACCAAATCACCACCATTGCCATTTTTGTGATAGGTTCCATGAATTGAAAAAAAAGCTGCATCATGCAGGATGTTTTGTGTATCAATGGAGTTAAAATAGCTTTTACAAAAAGATAAATAATGAATACCATCGAGGATATTTGTTTTACCGGCTCCGTTATTCCCAATGAAACAGTTTATTTTATTAGAGAAAGTGAATTCAGCCTCCCGGTAATTTTTAAAATTCGTTAGTTTTAGGTTTTGTAAAAACATGATTTAATGTGTAGAGATATTATCTGCGATTTTTTTCATAAGCCATCCGGGCGTTGAGGTTGCTCCACTGACTCCCACAGAAATAGCCTTGTTGTACCATTCGGATTTTAACTCACCCGGTGATGAAATGAAATAACTTCTTGGATTCATGGATTGGCAAATATTGAATAACTGTTTTCCGTTCGAACTGTTTTTACCACTTACAAATATAATCACTTCGTTTTGACTGCAGAATTCTTTCAACCTTGGAATTCTGCCCGATACCTGTCCGCAGATAGTATTATGGTATTTGAAGTCAGGATTTGTTATTCCCAATTTCAAGTACTTTTCTAAAACAACTTTGACAATTTCATCCAGGAACTCTTTATTTTTTGTCGTTTGTATAAATAGTCTCACCGGCAACCGGAAATTAATTTTATTAATATCTGCTACCGATTCAATTATAATTGCTGTTCCCTCCGTCTGTCCTTTCAGCCCAATTACTTCAGGATGATTCTTATTTCCTGCAATAACTATTTGTCCATTCTTTAGCTGCATTTCTTTGAATGCTTGTTTTACCTTTTCCTGAAATTTTAAAACAACAGGACAGGTCGCATCAATTATTTCAAAATTATTTTTCCTGGCGTTTTCATAAGTTGATGGCGGTTCTCCATGAGCTCTGAACATAATCTTAGCTCCCTGGATATTTTCCAAATCTTTGTAATGAAGAGTGCTTAAACCGGATTTTTCAAGTCGCTGGATTTCTTCGTCGTTGTGGACAATTTCTCCCAGGCAAAAAAGCTTTTGATTTTGCTGAAGCCCTTCTTCAGCCTTCTGTATTGCTTTCTTTACTCCGAAACAAAAGCCGGCATAAGGATCGAGGGTTACTTTCATTTTGGAACAGGTTATAGAGAAAAGGAATTTTCGAATGGTTACTCTAATTCTTCGTTCTGTAAAAATCCGATAAATTAGTTGTTACAGTGATATAATTTGGCGATCCAACCAAATGCCAGGCTGAACGGGAATAACTAAATTGAAACTTTGAGACACGAATTCCAAGTCCCCACGAAAAACCAACAGTGGAAGCCTTAGTTTCAATTTTCATTTCCTGTCTTCTCTGATAATTATATCCTGCCCGTAAACTAAGAAACTTCCCAATATAGAATTCACCTCCAACAACGATATGTCGCATGAAATTATCTGCAAATTCCTCAATCCGGGTATCCTTAAGTACTTCTCCTGTAATTGGATCTGTTTGACTGACTGCCGGATCTTCATATCTCAGATTCCACTTTTCCAGATGATTGTACAGTACCGAATATCTGAATGGAAGGTGTTTTAAGCGCTGGGAAATTCCCATCTGGATTTCAAATGGAATGGGTTCACTATTATCATTATACTGTTTGAACTGCCTTCCGATATTGCAGGCAATGAGTGATGCGTTGAAACTGTTATCACGGCTTGTATAGCTCCCTGCAACATCAACCGCCATACCATAGGATTTATAGCTTTCGAAGGCAGAATAGAAAAATTTAAGATTTGCTCCAAGCGAAAATAATGAGTCCAGTTGTCTTCCCCATCCGATATTCAGAGCTGTTTCACTGGTATAAAAGTTTCCGGTGGGTCCCTCATTTTCATCGTAACCATCAAATTCACCATAATTTAAGTATT
This sequence comes from Bacteroidales bacterium, assembly GCA_020052415.1. Classification (GTDB taxonomy): domain Bacteria; phylum Bacteroidota; class Bacteroidia; order Bacteroidales; family JAADJA01; genus JAADJA01. The sequence goes on from JAGVPB010000008.1 coordinate 39,121, forward strand.
TGATTGATCCGACAAAACTCCCCAGTTTATTGAAGTGTCTGCCATAGGAGGCAACACCAAAATTACCACCGGCAAAAAAATCCACATATTCCAAACCAAGATGATTGTGCATGGCCGGACTAATAAGTGATGGATTTGTGGTCACAATCGTAATATCATCATCATTGATTGTCAAAAAATCTCCACCCATTGCTACAATTCTGGCAGAAGAGGGTAAATTGAGAAATTCAACTGTGTTATCACCACCAATCTGAGCGTTGATCCCGGTATTAAATATGAGTAAAATAAAACAAAGAAGAGTACAAACTATCCGATATTTCATTGATTGAGTTATTATTTACAAATCACAAACCTACAAATTTTAGGAACGTAAGTTTTAAACAATTATTTTTAAAGGATTAAAAGTAAAAAAAAATCCGCCGACCGGCGGATTCCTTTACTTTATCGCATCTAATATTGCTTTAAATGCATCAGGGTTATTCATCGCAAGATCGGCTAACGCCTTGCGGTTTAATTCAATATCCTTTTTATGCAGTTTTCCCATAAATTCGGAATACGACATTCCGTATTCACGAACTGCTGCATTGATTCTTTGAATCCAAAGACCTCTGAAGTTTCGTTTTTTTGTTCGTCTGTCGCGGTATGCATACACCTGGCCTTTTTCGTATGCATTTTTGGCCACCGTCCAAACATTCTTGCGCCGTCCAAATTGTCCTTTTACCCTTTGGAGGATTTTTTTTCTCCTTTGGCGCGATGCTACTGCATTTACTGATCGTGGCATAATTTAATTTTTTTTGCTTTAGCGTTTCGTCGTAATACGAAATCTTTTTTGGCTAAAGACAAGTTAAACATTATTTTAATTACTTCGAAATCAAGCTTCTTATATTTGCGTCATCTGTCTTATCAACAATGGAAAAGTAACCGAGATTACGTTTCCGTTTTTTTGATTTTTTAGTCAGAATGTGGCTTTTATAAGCATGCTTCCTTTTTAATTTACCTGTTCCGGTGAATGAAAATCGCTTTTTTGCACCGGATTTAGACTTCATTTTTGGCATTACATTCAGTTTTTATATTAATTGAAAATTATTTCTTTGGTGACAGTATCATAATCATTCGTTTTCCTTCAAGCCTGGGCATTTGCTCAACTTTTCCATATTCTTCAACTTCCTGTGCAAACCTCAGAAGAATGATCTCACCAGTGTCTTTATATACGATTGAACGACCCTTGAAAAATACATCTACTTTAACTTTGGCTCCATCCTGCAAAAATTTTATTGCATGCCGTAGTTTGAAATTAAAGTCGTGATCATCAGTATGAGGTCCAAGCCGGATTTCCTTGACTACAACCTTTACGGTTTTAGCTTTAATTTCTTTTTGTTTTTTCTTCCTGTCGAATAGGAATTTTTTGTAATCTATAACTTTACAAACAGGAGGATCGGCTGCTGGTGAAATTTCAACGAGATCCAAATCCTGTTCCCGTGCCATATTAATTGCCTCACGCGAAGAAAATATTCCATTTTCAACATTTTCTCCCACCAATCTTACCATAGGGGAGGTAATCCTTTCATTAATTTTGAATGGCTCTTCGGGTCTTTTGAAACCTCTGCCAGGTCTGAAAAATTGTTTTGCTATTTTATTGCCTCCTATATATTAATTTATTTCAAGTGACTTTTCAATTTCTTTATTCACCATTTGTACAAATGCCTGCAATGTCATTTTCCCCTTATCTCCTTCACCCTGCTTTCTCACTGCAACCAGTTCCTCCGTCTCTTCCTGCTCCCCTACAATCAGCATATAAGGAATTCTCATTAATTCAGCGTCCCTTATTTTCTTGCCGGTCTTTTCGCTTCGGTCATCAATTTGGGCGCGAAGTTCGGCATTATTAAGGAAACTAAAAACTTTTTCAGCATATTTTTGAAATTTTTCACTAATGGGCAAAATGATTACCTGATCCGGTGTTAACCATAAAGGGAATTTTCCGGCAGTATGTTCAATTAAAACCGCGACAAATCTTTCCATTGATCCGAAAGGAGCCCTGTGGATCATAACAGGACGATGCTTTTCATTATCGCTTCCCTTATATTCAAGTTCAAATCTCTCAGGTAAATTATAATCAACCTGGATTGTGCCCAACTGCCACTTTCTGCCGATGGCATCCCTTACCATAAAGTCCATCTTGGGACCATAAAAAGCGGCCTCTCCCAAAACTATCTCCGCTTCCAGGCCGGTTTCTTCAGCAACTTCAATGATAGCCTTTTCTGCTTTTTCCCAGTTTTCGTCGGTACCGATATATTTTTCCTTATTATTCGGATCCCTTAAAGAAATCTGAACGGTAAAATTATTGAATTCGAGAGCTTTGAATATAATCATTACAATTTTCATGACTCCCTTGAATTCCTCTTTAACCTGGTCGGGTGTACAGAAAATATGAGCGTCATCCTGTGTAAACCCTCTTACTCTGGTTAATCCATGAAGCTCACCGCTTTGTTCATAACGGTAAACAGTACCAAATTCTGCATACCTGATAGGCAATTCCTTGTATGAATGAGGTTTGCTTTTATAAATCTCACAGTGATGCGGACAGTTCATGGGTTTGAGAAAAAATTGCTCTCCTTCAATTGGAGTTGAAATTGGCTGAAAGGAATCAGCGCCGTATTTATCAAAGTGCCCCGACGTTTTATATAACTCGACATTTCCGATATGAGGCGTAATTACTGGATCGTAACCGGCTTCTTTCTGAACTTTCTTTAGAAATTGTTCCAGCTTTTCACGAAGTTGTGCCCCTTTGGGAAGCCAGAGCGGAAGGCCTTGTCCTACTTTTTGAGAGAAGGTAAACAATTCAAGTTCTTTCCCGATTTTCCGGTGATCACGTTTCCTGGCTTCTTCCAGCTTAACAAGGAATTCATCAAGCTCACTTTTTTTTGGGAATGTGATACCATAGATCCTTGTAAGTTGTTTGCGTTTTTCATCGCCACGCCAGTAAGCACCGGCAATATTTAATAACTTTACAGCTTTGATCGGGCTGGTATCAGGAAGGTGAGGTCCGCGGCACAGATCGGTAAATTTTCCCGATTCATAAAATGTAATCTGTCCATCTTCAAGCTCTTCAATCAGCTCGAGTTTATATTCATCACCTTTTTCAGTAAAATATTTAACAGCATCTGGTTTGGAAACCTCCTTACGGATATATTTTTGTTTCTCTCTGGCCAATTCCAGCATTTTGTCCTCAATTTTCTTAAGGTCATTCTCCGAAATAAGCCTTTCGCCGAAGTCTATATCGTAATAAAATCCATTCTCTATATCAGGGCCAATCCCAAATTTTGCGCCGGGGTAAAAATGTTCGACCGATTCGGCCATCAAATGTGCCGATGAATGCCACATAGTGGATTTCCCTTCAGGATCATTCCATGTCAGTAGCTGAAGGCTGGCGTCAGAATTTATTGGCCGTGTAGCGTCAATAACTTCACCATTAACTTTTGCCGACAATACATTTCTTGCAAGTCCCTCGCTGATGCCTAAAGCAATCTCAAGCGCAGTAATCCCAGTGATATATTGCTTTACCCTGCCGTCAGGAAAAGTTATATTTATCATGTTGAATAAACCTTTTTAAAAAATGTGGGTGCAAAAGTAATAAAATGTATTAAAGTAGCAACATCGGTGATGCGATAAATCCTGTATTCTTGAACAGATCAGAAGGGCAGGGTGGAAGGATAAAAAAATACTACCAGCGAACCAATAGCAAATAACATAATACCCAGCAGGAGGAACATATATCCAATCACTTTTTTTCTTTTGAGCATCGCAAACGTGCCGAATCCGATAAAGAAAACTGCAAAAATGAAAAGTTGAAGTATCATATTTCTTTATGTCATTTTTTGATCATCGCAATTCTACGTTTATCAGGGATTCTCATATACCTGTCCGTTAAAATAAATCTTTGTTTTATTCACCCCTTCTACATAAACAATCAAATCCCTGATCAAGCTTATTTCATTTACTTTACTAAAGCCGATTGTCACTTGTTCACAGTTTTGAAAGGCCTTTACAAATCCGCTTTGATCCAAATAAGCGATGGTATTAAAATCAATCCGGTAAGGTTGAGGGAGGTATCTCTCAACGATATATACCTTTCCATTACACAATGTCTTCAAATATCCCTGTTCCTCAAAAATCAATACTTTATCTTCGACAGTATAAAACTGCGGTTCAAATGAACTTATCGTTTGTACTTTTCCATTTTCGAAGTATTTAAGTTTTCCAAGATTGTCAACGTAAGCCAAAATTTCATCTCCGACCTGGAATGACTTTGGCCGGAATGTTTCCAATTCATATTTATTTCCCCGGAAGAAAGCGTTGAAGGATTGATCCGGAATATCCATGTAGCCAACTATATCACGGCCTGCTTCAAAAACCAAATCCTCGACAAAATCATCTATAAGCTGTAGTTTGCCAAGATAAAATATGTAAAACTGTTCGGTAGAAGAATGGATAAAAGCAATTATATTGTCTCCGGCTTTGAACTCTTCAATCGGAAAATACAGTAGCCCGTCAATAAGTGTAATGATTCTGCCATTATAGTAAACCTGCAATGTTTTTTTTAACTGGTTATGCCAACCGATCAGGCTGTCGCGAACAATGTAATCACTACATTCTGTACTTAACACTTTTGTTTTACCATTGTCATACACGTTCAATTGCTGGTATAATGAATATCCCAGTAAAAAGTCGGTCGCGGTGAATTTGATGGGTGCGCCTTGCATCAATGTTTCCACAGTTCCGTTGCGATATATTTTCAGGTTGTCCTTATTGTCAATATAAGCGATTAAAATTCCGCCAACCTGATATTCCTTTATAGGAATATGTTCGAGTTTCTGAAAGGAACCGGCTTCAAAGGCCCAAAAATGCTTTAAATAGTTGCTGTAAGCCGCCAGGTATTGATTATAAGCACTGCTGGTTGTAAAAAGTATAATGAATAGAAAGAATATTTTTTTCATAAAAAATTTTATCTTTCACCTCGCTGCAATTGTTTCAATTTCAACCAAAGCGCCCAGCGGAAGCTTGACTACCCCATAAGCTGCCCTTGCCGGAGGATTTTCAGGATAAAACTTTCCATAAACCTCATTCATAGCGGCAAAATTATTCATATCATTGAGCATGCAGGTTGATTTTATTACATCTTTGAAGGTATAACCTGAGGCGTTTAAAATGGCTTCAATGTTTTTCATTACCTGTAAAGTTTGTTCTTTAATGTCTCCCTCGACAACCTTTCCCGTTTCAGGATTTATAGGGATTTGCCCTGAAATAAATAAAAACCCATTGATTTCAACCGCCTGGCTGTATGGACCGATGGCTTTGGGGGCATTGGGTGTATTGATTATCATTTTCATTTTATGTTAAAATTATTTTGATCATTTTGATCGTAAAAATAGGAAAAAGTTTTTGTGTTGAGGGTAAATTTCAGTCTTAATATTTGACTCTATTTAGGCATTGACATTTATCTCCTGCTCCCTGCTCCCTGCTCCCTGCTCCCAGCTAATAATCCCTGTAATCTTTCTTTTTATCAAGTTTTAGGTCCTGTAACAGGCTTGATTTAATATTAATGCTAAAATTCCAGCTTTGCATATAACCCATGGGAATCCAGCTAAACCGCATCTCCCAGCAATGAAGATCACGGTAAATATCGAAGGAACTGGCCACAATTTGATTACTCTCAAAATCATAACCGGTATTGAACCCGAATTTCCACTTAGGAGTAAGATTGACATTTCCATTCATCCTGATAGATTGAATTAGAGTTTTTTCCTTCGATATATTATAATCCCAATAACCATTCTCATAGGAATATACAATGTTATATCTGAAGTCGTATGTAAGATTTAGTGTCCATGGAACCGACCAGTCAACGTAATCCTCCATATTCTCATTTACATCCTTTACCTCCTGTTCGGTTCCTGCAGTTGATTTTTTTTCTTTACCCAATCTATCCGATGAAAGATTTAAAGTCAGTCCTACTCTCCAGCCATGCTGCTCAGTTCTGAATAACCTGTGATTGACATCCCATTCGAATTTATTAATTCTCCGCCCGTTCGAATCGAGTGCATAAGGATCGAAGGTACTATTGTAGTTAATTTGCAGGTTTTTGAACAGTTTAGTATGGCCGGATAAAGTAAGTTTACTCAGGTTAAGTGAATCCCTGGCAAAATCGTAAGATGTTGACAATGAAAAATCCTCAATAAGCATGATCTTTTTGGACCCGGTAATGGTATCTTTTTGAGAGCGTACTTTCATTTCCAGGTTATTGCTTAACCTGAAACTCAATGCCCCGGAACGCCCGTCGGGGGGCGTACCATACATAAAATTGTCGTAAATGGAATACTTTTGTTTTTCACCGTTTTCATTTATATAATACTTGTAATATCCCCAGAACTGAGTCCCGAAATCGGGCCGGATATTAAAACTTAGAGAAGGTTTCATCACATGCCTTATCGCCAGCACGGGTCCCTTTTTATAGGTGAACATACCATATAATGCGGTACTTAATGATGAACTGAAACCAAAATCTCTTGCGGTATTGAAGCCATAAATAGTATCAGTTCCAACATATCCGGGAACAGGGCCTTCACTTAAAAAAAGGGTATCACTTCTCCATGATTTAATATGTTGCTGTGAATACCATCTTTCAGTGAAATTTAAGCTGTTCGACCAGACTATATTTTTTAAAAGCTTGATGGATCCACCAGAAATGCTGACACTATGTTTCATCCCATTTTCAAGCTTTTTAGTCAGATCTTCATTAAATATCAGCGAGTCATAAGTGTTGATGGTGTTGGCAGCAACCATGCTGTAATTCACACTGATATTGTCGTAAAATTTTAATTTACCTGCCACGATCTTTTTTCGGAATGGATAAAATCTGTTTACCGTGAAAGATAGACTTGGCAGGGTTAGATTTACTTCCCTTGTGATGGTATTTTGTGAATGATTAAGGTTTGCATTGAAGAAATATTTTCCGGCAAAACTTGTCGAATAATTGATTCCGGATTGGAAAGTGTTGGTAACATAAGTATTGATGTTTGGAGCATTTAATTTTGGCGAATTCTTACTGACCAGGTTAACATCAGCTGAGAACCTGCCGTTTGGCCGGGCTTTGGGATCCTGGCTGTGTTTCCATCGGATTGAAAAATCTTTGCTTTTTAAATAATTGGGAGAACCTTCTTCACCAAGGTAATTGATGGCGTAATTGGCATTGAAATAGCCATTATACTTATAAAGTTTACGGTAGTTTACAGTAGGCTCAACCGCCCAGCTTCCGAGAGTATAAATTTCTCCTACAAGCTTGAAATCGAGGTAATCATTTATCGCAAAATAATAACCCCCGGACTCGAAATAAAATCCCCGGTTGCTCGATTCACCATAAGTGGGAATCACTATTCCTGACCGCTGACCTTTTTTATTCGGGAACATTCCAAATGGTACTACGAGGGGAGTAGGAACCTGTTCAATCACCAGATATGCCGGGCCCGTAACAATTTTTTTATCCGGAATTACTTTTGCTTTTTTAAAACTGAATGAAAAGTGAGGAACTTCGTTTTCACAAGTTGTGTATGATCCCTGATATACATTTGTAACATCGTCGGGCATTTTTTTTATAACATTGCCGTGCAGATATCCTTCAGCATCTTCTGTAATTACATTATTTACGAGTCCTTTTTTAGTTTCATAATTATACTTTATAGACTTCGATTCAAAACTATTGTTTCCCATAGTAAAAACCGGTGAACCCTCATCTTTGCCTGTTGAATCAGGAGTACCGGTTGCATAAACGGTGCTGTTCCTGAATTCTATCTCAACATAATTAGCTTTGAGTTTAATGTCTTCATAGCTGATATCGTTCTCTCTGAACATAAAAACCTTTTGCGATTTAACATCAAGCATGATCGAATCGGTGGATTTATAATCTACCCTGGACCTGATGGCATTCGGCGACAATCCAAATATCGTACTGTCTTCAAAACTTAATTGGGCAGGTAATGAATCGGAATTAATAAATAATGTATCAGATTGATTTTGTAAAGCTGTATCAACCTGTGCGTAACACACAAAGGGCAGAACACAGAAAATGAATGGTATCGGATAATATCCTCCTGTGATTTGTGTTAATAATTTGGTTGACAATTTGTTTAGCAAGTCTGGGGTTTTATGTATTAAATTTGCAAGAATTGTTCAATAATATTTATAAAAATTGAGATTCAAAACTAAACAAAAAATATTCCACAGCTGTGAAACGACTTTTAATATTTTTTGGTATTTTATTTTTGCATAGCCATTACTTATCCAATGGGTATGCTCAGATTGAAAACAGGATCACCAAAGTAATCCTTGATGCAGGGCATGGAGGTAAGGATCCTGGTGCACTTGGCAAAAACAGCAGGGAAAAAGACATAGCTTTGTCAGTAGCCTTAAAAACCGGCAAATACATTCGTGATAGCATTGAAGGTGTCCAGTTGGTTTATACGCGAAAAACCGATGAATTTATAGAATTACATAAAAGGGCGAAAATTGCTAATGAAAGTGGTGGAGATGTGTTTATATCCATTCATTGTAATTCAAGTAAATCGCAGCAGGCATTTGGATCGGAATCTTATGTCATGGGATTGCATAAATCAATGGACAACCTGGAGGTTGCTAAATCTGAAAATGCCGCGATTTATTTTGAAGAGGATTATAAACAGCAATATGAAGGCTTTGATCCTAATACCGATGAAGATTATATCTTATTATCAATGTTTCAAAGTGCAAGCATTGATCAGAGTATCAGTCTATCTTCCAAAGTTCAGAATCAGTTTAGTGAGAAGGTGGGAAGGAACGACAGAGGTGTTAAACAGGCTGGATTTTGGGTATTGTATAAAACCACTATGCCTGGCATTTTAATTGAACTTGGTTTTTTAAGTAATCCCAAAGAAGAAAAATTCCTTATGTCTGAATCAGGACAGGATTCCTTGGCTATGGCTATTTGCCTTGCTCTAAAAGAATTTAAATCGGATTTTGAAGATCAAAATAGCGACCTGAAACCAGTTGCTGTAATATTAAAGGAAAAAGAATCAGAACCTCAGGTTTACTACCGTGTCCAGTTTGCTTCTTTTAAAAAGGAAAAAAGTTTCGATTTTAAAAAATTCAGAAGTATCGGGAACATAAAAATGTACAAGCATGATGGATTATATAAATATACAGCGGGGAATGAATTGAATATTGAAAATGCAAAAGAATTAAAGTCAGAACTTGAAAAAAAAGGATTTGCAGATACTTTTATTGTAGCTTTTATCGGTGAAAAAAGAATTCCATTAGGTGAAGCCCAACAGCTTTCAGAAAATAAAAATTGACGTATTGAATTTTATTCGAAACCATAGAACCGTTATTTTAATTGTGTTCATCGTAGCTGTTGTGATGTTTCTGATATGTACCAAACTCAGAATATTTTCCCGCCAGAATTTTTATTTTGCAATTATTGAACAACATATTGATATTAATGTGGACAATCCCGTTTTTGCCGAAACCCTTGAAATTGGTAAAGTTGCTGATATAATTACTCCTGGTGCCATCACTAATAAACTGATCCTGAAACTCGCAATAGATAATGAAATTAATATTCCGGATGAGTCATATCTTGAGATTGAAAAGGATCAGTCAATAACTAAACAGAAAATCAAAATTCAATTTGTGTCTTCAAATGATTACTTTCAAAATAATGATACCATACCGGTGAAAAGCTTCATTATTGAACCCATTAAAACTGACAGTCTTTTTACTGCAATACAGAAATCTCCAGCAGATACTTCAGTAGTAAAGAAGGCTGCAAGAAGTGATACGCCAAAAAATAAACAAGCTGATGTTAAATTTTTTGTACAGATATTGACATCAGAAAAAGAGCTTGCTTTGAATTCAAAGAAATTCAAGGGAATTGAGGAAGTGATGATGTATGAGGACACTGGAATCTATAAATATTATGTTGGCAAGGACCTGACTTTTGAGGGTTCGATACAATTATGTGATGATCTTAAAAACAAAGGATTTACAGATGCTTTTGTAATTGCCTTAAAAAATAATCAAAGAATATCTGTAAAACAGGCTCTACAAATATTGGAAAAATAATGTTAATTTTGCTATTAAATTTTCTATCTTGAAGCTGTCAAAAGAATTTAAAATAGGTATTGTTGTAATTATTTCACTTGCCCTTTTATATTGGGGGTTTAATTTTTTAAAAGGCGAGGATATTTTTTCTAATGAACGGGTCTTTGTTGCAGTATATAATGACGTAAGCGGGCTCAATAAGGCAAACGCTGTGATTATCAATGGACTCTATGTCGGTCATGTGCGTGATATGTATTTTAATAAAAAGGGAAACGCAAGTGTAGTTATTGAAATGCTGATTAATGACCCGATTCCCATACCTAAAAATTCTGTTGCTAAAATTATCAGTTCTGATCTTTTGGGTTCCAAAACCGTAGAAATACAACTTGGTACTTCTGCTGATTTTGCAGTTCCGGGTGATACTCTGCAATCAGATATAGAATCATCAATAAAAGAAGAGGTTAACAGACAGCTTCAACCATTGAAAAATAAAGCCGAAGGACTTTTAATGTCACTTGATACAGTTTTAACAATGGTAAACGGCCTGTTTAATAAAACCAATACCGACAATATTTCAAAAAGTGTTGCTCACATGACTAATTCTTTCGAAAATATTGAAAGTACCACTAATAATCTTGATGAAATTATTTTCGAACAAAAGGAGAGGATTGGAACAATTCTAAAAAATATTGAATCCATATCGCAGAATTTAAAAGACAATGGAGAAAACCTGAATAATATTCTAACAAATTTTTCTGCAATCAGCGATACTCTTACCAGGATTCAGATCACAGAAACAATGCAGAAACTTAAAAATACTTTAAATCAATTATCTGAAATTACCGAAAAAATTAATTCTGGAGAAGGTAGTTTCGGTATGTTGGTTAATGATGACTCTTTGTACATTGATTTGCAAAAATCATCAAAGGATTTGAATCTTTTACTCGAGGACATTCGTCTTAATCCAAAAAAATATTTAAAATTTTCAGTTTTTTAAAATCAGTTTTTTCTTACTAAAAATAAAATCAAAAAGCCTGTCGGATATTTCACCAGACAGGCCTTTATGTTTATGAGATTTTTATCGCTTTTGAGGATTTTAATTTTTCCTCAGTGTGTTTGGGTAATTCAACAATTAGAACTCCATTCTTGAGCGAAGCCTGTATTGATTCAGTATTCACAAATTCAGGAATTGAAAACGATCTGCAAAATGAGTTGAACCCAAATTCTCTCCTCATAAAAGTTTTATCATCACTTTCTTTTTTTGATTCCTTTTCTGAAGATATAGTCAGAATGTTTTTTTCGAGGTTGATTTTTAAATCTTCCTTGTTGATACCCGGGGCAGCAAGTTCAATTTCAAACTGGTTTTCATTTTCCTTAATGTTTACTGCCGGAACCCTATAGTCTGCTCCGTCACTGAAAAGTGAATTCAAAAATTCACTTCCAAAATAATCATCCCTGAATTGAGGGAAATACATTCTCTTTTTTAATACTGGTAACATAACTTATTTCTCCTATTTTAATTTAATTTTTTATATTTTAGAATTATGATTCGGGACAGTCAAAAATTATTCCAGAGCAAATTTTTTGGTAAGCAGTAATTTTTTTAAGCAATAACAAGCCATAATGGCCGAATTAAATAATAAATTATAAAATATTAATGTCAATATGGCCGGATTTATAATTCCAGCAGGCTTTTTTTGATAAGAGAGATGGCTTTTTCGATTTCCTGAAAAGTAATATTCAGAGGCGGTCCGATTCTGATTGCAAAAGGACGGAACAAAAAGCGATCGGTTAATAGTCCATTTATTTTGAATTTTTCAACTATTTTATTTGATTGTTCAATACTTTTCAGGTCAATACCCAGAATAAGACCAATATGCCTGATGTCAGCAACTTGTTCCAATTCAATTAATGCGTCTCTGAATCTTAAACCCTTAATGTTTATTTCTTCAATCAGGTTTTCATCTTTGATCACTTGAATATTGGCTAATGCGGCAGCACAGCTAACCGGATGACCACCAAAGGTTGTAATATGTCCAAATTCCGGTTCAAAAGTAAGTGTGTTCATAATTTGTCTTGATGAAACAAATGCACCAAGGGGCATTCCTCCACCCATTCCCTTTGCTAATGTTAGTATGTCGGGGACAAAGTCAAAGTTTTCAAAACTAAATAACTTACCCGTTCGCCCAAATCCCATCTGGATATCATCGAGTACAAGCAGCGAACCGGTTTTATCACATCTTTTTCTCAGTTCAGATAAAAATCCTGTTGCAGGTAAAATAACACCTGCTTCAGCCTGTACAGATTCTGCAATGACACAAGCTGTTTTTTCAGTAATTTCCTTTAAATCTTCAAATCGGTTAAAATGAATAAATTTAATATCAGGAAGTAAAGGCCGGTACGCAAATTTTAGAGATTCACTGCCTGATATGCTCAGAGCGCCATGTGTTCCGCCATGATATGCGTTTTTAAACGCAATTATTTCAGTTCTGCCTGTAAAACGTTTTGCAAGTTTTATGGCCCCTTCGTTGGCTTCGCTGCCTGAATTGACCAGGTAAACAGAGTCAAGATTTTTTGGTAATGCATCAGTAATTGCTTTAGCCAATTGAACCTGTGGACTCTGAATGTATTCACCGTAAACCATAAGGTGCATATATTTGTCGAGCTGGTTTTTGACAGCTTTGACAACTTTAGGATGAAGATGGCCAACATTGCATACCGAAACACCTGATATCAGGTCTATGTATTCCTTACCTTTTTCGTCATATAAATATATACCCTTAGCTTTTTCAATTTCGAGACCAACAGGATTTGAAGAGGGCAATCCCAGATTTCTGAAAAATATTTCTTTATTACTTATCATAAGGTTATGAATGCTATTTTTCTCAAAGATATTTAATATATTGCAATGAATTGAAGGAAATATTTAATTTTGAAAATCTACAATCTATCCTAAATTTAAAATAATGAAAGACAAAGTAGTGATTATAACCGGCGCGTCTTCCGGAATAGGAAAAGCAATTGCTGAAAATTTAATAATGCTAAAAGCTAAAGTTGTGCTGGCCGCCAGAAATCTTGAAAAACTTGAGGAAATTAAACAAAATCACCGATCTGAAGGTAAAGATATACTCCTTATAAAAACTGATGTATCAATAGAATCAGATTGCAGAGCATTGATTTTTCATACTGTGGAGAAATTTGGAAGGATTGATATTTTGATAAATAATGCAGGAATATCTATGAGGGCAACTATTGAAGAAACGGAGCTTTCAGTCATTAAAAGGGTGATGGATATAAATTTCTGGGGAACTGTTTTTTGTACAAAATTTGCATTACCATACCTGCTTGAATCAAAGGGTTCTGTAGTAGGTGTGTCATCTATTGCAGGTTACAAAGGATTACCAGGACGAGCTGGCTATTCAGCTTCAAAATTTGCCATTCAGGGATTCCTGGAGGTACTCAGAATTGAAAATATGAGAAAAGGACTTCATGTTTTAATTGCCTGCCCGGGTTTCACTGCCTCAGGAATCAGAAATAGTGCTTTAGCAGCGGATGGATCACAGCAGGGTGAATCACCACGGGATGAAAACAGAATGATGTCTGCGGATAAGGTTGCAGCCGTAATAATAAATGGTATTTTGAAAAGAAAACACAGAATTATACTGACAACCCAGGGAAAACTTACCGTATTGCTGAATAAAATATTTCCCAGCCTTGTTGATAGATTGGTTTATAACCACATGGCAAAGGAAACCAATTCACCGTTTAAATAATATTAAAAAATGCTTTGCATTTCCAGGTTAGTGAAAACTATAGATCCTGCAATAACAATCATATTAAGTCGGTTAATTTTTTCTCAAATGCAATTCAGATCGTGGGTGAAACTGAAGGATGGAATTTCTGAGGTATTCACGGTCAAGGTGAGTATAAATTTCGGTGGTTGTTATGGATTCGTGCCCGAGCATTTCCTGAACTGCCCGTAAATCTGCACCACCCTCGATCAAATGGGTTGCAAATGAATGGCGGAATGTATGCGGGCTAATTGTTTTCTTCAGCCCTATTTTTTTTACAAGATCCTTGATAATCATGAATATCATAACCCTTGTAAGATGACTTCCCCTGTTATTAATAAATAATGTATCAGAACTATTTTTTTCAATAGTCAACTGGTTTCGAACATTTTCGAGATAAATATTTATACTTTTTATTGCTGTGTTACCAATTGGAACCAACCTTTCTTTATTCCCTTTTCCGGTTATTTTGATAAATCCATCCTGAAAAAATAAATTTGAAATCTTCAGGGTAATCAATTCAGTAACTCTTAAGCCACAACCGTACAAAGTTTCAAGTATTGCCTTATTTCTATGACCATTTGAATTACTCAAATCAATTGCAGATATAAGGGTGTTAATTTCCACAGTGCTTAAAGTATCCGGCAGTTTTCGGCCTATTTTCGGGCTTTCCATTAATTCTGCCGGGCTCGATTTGATCACATCCTCCAAAACAAGATATTTAAAAAATGCCTTGATTCCCGAAATAATCCGCGCCTGTGATGTGGCAGATATTCCAAATGAATTGATCCAATAAATAAATTCGTTCAGATGTTTTAATGTTACTTTTTCAGGAACCAGTTCTATTTGAAATACTTCGCAATATTGAACAAACTTCAATATATCATGTAAATATGCTTCGATCGAATTTACGGATAATGATTTTTCAAGTTTTAAATAACTTTCAAATCCTTTAATATAATTTTGCCAGATCATAACAGGATCAAAAATACTTTATAACCTGAAATACTTGTCAAAAAATTAGGTTTATTTTATTTTAAGATTTACTTTTGCCCCCCGAATTTAAAAGATATATAAAGAAATGGCAAAAAAGAGTAAGGATGCAAGGGTTCAGGTAATTTTGGAGTGCACTGAGCATAAGAACAGCGGCATGCCCGGAACATCAAGGTACATAACTACAAAGAACAAAAAAAATACACCGGACAGGCTGGAATTGAAAAAGTTTAATCCGATTTTGAAAAAAATAACATTACATAAAGAAATTAAATAATATTAGAAATGGCCAAGAAAGTTATTGCAACATTACAGACCGCTGGAAAGAACTATGCTAAAGTTATCCGGATGGTAAAATCACCTAAAACCGGTGCTTATACTTTTAAAGAAAACATTCTTCACGTAGAACAGGTTAAAGAGTATTTAGCAAAAAAATAACGGCAATTTAAAAATTGCTTGACTGGCTTTTTCCTGGTTGGGAAGAAGCTTTTTTTTTATTTAAATAAATTTTTTATGGGCTTGCTGAATTTCTTTTCAAAGGAAAAAAAGGAAAAACTCGATATAGGGCTTACTAAAACAAAAGAAAGTGTTTTTAGTAAGCTGACACGGGCAGTTGCTGGAAAATCAAGTGTTGACGATGAGGTGCTTGACAATCTTGAAGAAATTTTGGTGACTTCCGACGTTGGTGTTGATACTACGTTAAAAATAATAGGAAGAATTCAGGTTCGGGTTTCGCGCGATAAATATCTCGGGACAAATGAATTAAATTCAATTTTGAAAGAAGAAATTGCTTCACTGCTGCAGGAAAACAACTCCGCCGATCAAACAGAATTTATTATACCCGAAGGGAAAAAACCTTATGTTATTTTAGTAGTAGGAGTGAATGGTGTAGGGAAGACGACTACAATAGGAAAGCTGGCATTTCAGTTTAAGCAGGCCGGAAAGACTGTATTATTAGGTGCTGCAGATACCTTTAGGGCAGCGGCAGTTGATCAGTTGGTTATTTGGGCAAAAAGGGTTGATGTTCCTATAATCAATCAGGGCATGAACGCTGATCCGGCTTCCGTAGCGTTTGAAACTTTAAAATCGGCCATTACATCGGGAACGGATGTGGTAATTATTGACACCGCAGGAAGATTACATAATAAAATTAACCTGATGAATGAACTGACTAAAATAAAAAGAGTAATGCAAAAACTGATGGCTGATGCACCTCATGAAATTCTATTAATTCTTGATGCTTCAACAGGACAAAATGCAATTGAACAGGCAAAACAATTTACCGCGGCAACAGAAGTTAATGCACTTGCTCTTACAAAACTTGACGGTACGGCAAAAGGTGGTGTAGTGATTGGTATTTCCGATCAGTTTAAACTACCCGTAAAGTATATTGGAATAGGAGAAAAGGTGGAAGACTTACAGGTATTTAACCGGACCGAATTTGTGGATAGCCTGTTTAAGTCATAATTCAATGTAAACAAATCTGAAACTTTCAAAAATTGAGAACTAAGCCAGGAAGGCGAAAAATAAATATCATCTCATTGGGATGTTCTAAAAACCTTGTAGATTCTGAGGTTCTCATGGCACAACTAAGAGCTAATGATTTCGATGTGGTTCATGAGGGAAATAAAGCTTCCGAAATAGTTGTCATAAACACCTGCGGCTTTATTAAGGATGCCAAGCAGGAATCTGTTGATACCATTCTGCAATATGTAAACGCCAAGGAAAAGGGTCAAGTGGATAAATTATATGTAATGGGATGTCTTTCAGAAAGATACCGAAGTGACTTAATTAATCAAATCCCAAATGTTGATCAATATTTCGGTGTTAATAACCTTCAGGAAATTATAAAGGAAATTGGCGGGCAATACAAAAACGAACTCCTCGGAGAAAGAATGTTAACTACACCTTCACATTATGCATATCTGAAAATTTCAGAGGGATGTAATCGAAAGTGTACTTTTTGTGCGATACCATCAATCAGAGGGAAACATTTATCAAAGCCTGTTGAAGAAATCCTGGCTGAAGCAATAGGATTGGTGGCGAAAGGCGTAAAAGAAATAATGCTTATTGCCCAGGATTTGACCTATTATGGAATTGATATTTATCGAAAAAAACAGTTGCCTTATCTTCTTGGTGAATTGTCAAAAATTGAGAACCTTCGGTGGATCAGACTGCATTATGCGTACCCTGCAGGTTTCCCGGAAGAGATATTGCCAATAATAAAGGAAAATGGAAAAATCTGTAATTATCTGGATATCCCTATTCAGCATATTAATAACAGAATATTATCCCTGATGCAGCGAGGCCATTCAAGAAATGATACCATTCAGTTGCTTGAAAGAATCAAGAGAGAAGTCCCGGGTATAACTTTAAGATCTACTGTTATTGTTGGATTTCCGGGCGAAACCAGACAGGAATTTGATGAATTAATTGATTTTATTAAGGAGTTTAAATTTGACAGGCTTGGTGGTTTCCCTTATTCTCCGGAAGAAGGTACCACAGCATATCGCCTTAAGGATAATATTCCGGCTAAAGTCAAAATAGAGAGGATGGAACACTTAATGGAAATCCAGCAGTCAATTTCACTTGAATTGAATAATGCCAGAGTAGGCAAAACATTTCAAACAATTATTGACAGAAAAGAAAGTGAATTTTATATCGGTCGTACTGAATCGGATTCTCCGGAAGTAGATAATGAAGTAATTATTGCCCAACCGAATAGTGAATTACGGATCGGTAATTTTTATCCAGTTAAAATAATAAAAGCAGAGCATTTCGATTTGTTTGGCGAAATTGCCACGTAATAAATTTTAAACTAAATTATTCTACAATTATCCGATGTCGGAAGATTCTACGATAATGGATAATTTTATTCCATATTCAGAAGTCATTGTTTTTTATTAACACATTGATATTGAAAGTAATATGACTTATTTTCAACACGCAGTGATTAGATGGTTAAAAATTCAATTTTGTTAATTTTTTAGGAATGAACATGTTATAGCTTTTGGCACATTCATTGAATATATGATTGCAGTTCTTTGATTCAAAAAATAACAGCATCAATTGGTTAATGTAATCTGATAATTTTTCATGGTGGTTAATTTTTATTTGTAAAATTTGGTTTTGGTTGGTTAATTAGGCCGGAAAACTTGCATAATACGTAGTTTTCCGGTCTTTTTTTTTATGGAAATTTTCAGGTTAGGTTTATTTTTGTAATTTTGGTTTTCTTCTAACGTTTAGGTGATTGTAAATGTTCCGGATTTATTAACCGGATTTTCAATTTGTTTTCAGGTTTAACCAGGTTGATGAAGGTATTTTCCTCAATATGTTTGTTGCTCTTTTCTCATTTCGTTCTTGTCGGACAGGAAATGCTCGGTATAGTCAGTAGCAATTTCAGCGGTATTTATGGGATCAGTCTTAATCCATCAAGTATGGTTGGTTCAAGATTGTACATGGATTATAATTTACTGTCTTTAAATTCCTCGTTTGTCAATAATTATATTTACATCGAGAGGAGTGATTATGCAGATTGGTTATTTAATGGAGTTACACCTGTTTATTATACAAGTGAAAATGAAGAAAGAAATTTCAACGTTTCAAGAAACAGCAAAGATAAATACGGATTTTATACTACAAGGGTAATGGGCCCGGGTGCTATGATTGTTGATGGCGATCATGCCTATGGAATCACAACATCCTACAGGACAAACTTTTCTTTTCACAATTTACCTCAGGATATATCCAACTTTTTATATGAGGCCATTGATTACGATGTACAACATAGACTGAATTACAGTCATGATGAAAAAATACAAATTGGAGCACTTTCATGGTTTGAGATTAACCTGAGCTATGCATATAATTTTCACAGGTATAAGTGGGACTCATGGACCGCAGGTATTACAATAAAACCTTTACTGGGGTATTTCGGTACATACACAAATTTGTATAATGTAAGTTATTTGGTTCACAATGATACAGTTGCCTCAGTTTATTCTGCATCATTTGACTATGCTTATTCACTGCCCATTGGCTACTCCGACAATAACTTTCCTCATGAACCTTTCATTCGTGGTTTTGGATTTGGAGCAGATATTGGAATCACTTACGCAAAAACGACCAAAGGACATACTTCCAAAATATATTCAAGGTTATGCGAACAACGGTATGAAAAATACAATTACAAAATCGCAGTTTCATTATTAGATTTTGGATATATCAGGTTTTCAAAAAATGCCCAGTTAAATTCTTATTCAGAAGCATCAACTGAATGGTATAAACCATATGATACCTTACCTACCGGATCAGTAGATGAATTAAATGCCAAGATTGAGTCCTATTTTAAGGATAGCGCTAAGGATTTTGAATCAAAGCAAAGCTTTAACATGAATCCCCCGCCTTGTGCAAGTCTTCAGATTGATTATCCGATAAAGGACTATTTCTTTATAAACATGACAATGATCTGGGGATTTAATATCGGAAAATCATATATTAAAAGACCCTCGCTTCTGTCGGTAGCTCCACGTTTTGAAACTGCAAGGATTGAAGTATGTATGCCTGTATCAATTTATGAGTGGAATTTTACTTACCCGCAAATTGGATTGGCAATAAGATATGGCAACTTCTTTTTTGGAACAGATAAACTCAGTACTTTTATAGGCATTAATGATTTTGCCGCATTCGATTTTTATTTGGGACTTAGATTAAATATTTCAAATACGTTCAGAATGAATTATATTAAGGAAATTTGCGGAAGAGATAGATTAAGAAATATTGAAATGTTTGATTTCCGGAATTTTTAGTTTACTAAAGTGAAAATCATCTGAAGAGATGATTCCCATTCATATTATTAAAATATTTATTGATTAAAATTAATTATAATGCAGAAAAAATTACTTACTATTTCGCTTTTGACCATTATAGTGGTCTTATGTTCCTGCAGCAGTTCCGTAGATTATAAAAATCTGGAAGATAACGAAGGTGTAATGTTCAGCAATAATTCCATTTATACTGGTAAAAGCATTGATCATTATGCTGACGGTAGTATAAAAACCAGGATGCACTTCGAAGATGGAAAATTACACGGTAATTATTGTTCATACTTTAATAATGGTAAAACCGAATCAGAGGGGAAATATAATTCAGGAGAAAGGGAAGGGGTGTGGATAAGGTATTACGAAACGGGTGAAAAATATCTTGAAGGATCATTTAAAAACAGCAAAAAAGACGGCTTATGGATTTACTGGTATGAAAACGGTCAAACTGAATACAAAGGTTTATGGACCGACGATGTTCAGGAAGGGCTTTGGCTGAGCTGGTATAAAGATGGAAAACTTCACTCGGAAATTGAATGGCTGAACGGGATTCAGCATGGAAAGGAAGTAAAATATTATCCTGATGGTAATAAACGGAGTGAAGGAAATTTTGATCAGGGAAAACAAACCGGATCGTGGAAATGGTACTATGAATCAGGTAAAATTGAATCAGAAGAGAACTGGAAAAATGGTCAGCCTCATGGGATTGTTGCCAATTACTATGAATCCGGAACTAAAAAGAAAGAGACTCATTGGATCAACGGAAAAAAACATGGAATGATGAAGGAATGGGATGAATCTGGTGCCCTGATCCTTGAGCAATTAGCAGATTCCCTCGTCGTATCAAAATAACAGTATTTCTTAATTACCCGATTGCCTCCGAATTCATATATTCCAGAGGATCGGGATATTTATTATAGACCTATATTGGCAAAAAATTACTGAGTAACTTTAATTAGAACAACCCCGTGTGAAGGAATGCCGGTTTCAAAAGTACCGGTGAATGTTCCGAGGTCTTTTTGTCGCCAAAGATCACGTATTTTTAGAGTTTCAGGAAGTCCTGCTGTTTTAAGGCTTAAAGGATAATTGATCGTTGAATCGGCAAGGTTAAAAATACCGACCGCTTGTCCTCCATCAGCAAGTTGTTTTAGCCATACCTGCAAATCACCTTCAACAATCACTTGATCAGCCTGGCTGCCCAGTGGATCCTGGTCAATAGCTAAAACTTCATCATTTGTAAGAAGGTTTATTGTAAATGGATCCAATCGTTGAAGATCGCAACCAATTAGTAGTGGCGATGACAACAAACACCATAAGCTGATATGGGTATATTGTTCATCCGGTGTAAGCCTGGTAGGATGGAGGTTCGGACCCCATCCGACCCACCCGGTTACAAGCATATCCGGATCGTTCCAATGTCCTGGCCCGGCAAAGGAACCAATTTCAGTTTGGTTAAACCCTATTTCACTCAAACTTTCCCATGTATCGGTGATATCTCCTGTGGTTCGCCACAGATTACCACCCACCTCGGCTCCCCACTCCCACACTCTGCTCATCCCGTACTGACAAAGACTGTAAACAATGTCACGGTCAACACCGGCAAGGGCATCCCGCATGATGAAATATGGTTTCTTCCTCTCGGAAAGGCTTGTATCTTTTGCAATTCCATCATAGGAGCACCAATCGTATTTGAGATAGTCAACTCCCCATTTCGCAAATGATTTTGCATCATTCACTTCATATTGATAGCTTGCAGTGTATCCTCCGCAGGTAAGTGGCCCCGGTGAACTATAAATTCCGAATTTGAGTCCCATGGCATGAAGGCTGTCACCAAGCCTTTTCATATCAGGAAACTTTTCGTTTGTGAGGATATTTCCTTTTCCGTCTCGTTTCGGATCCTTGTCCTTTGGTATTTCCCATCCATCATCAATATTGATGTAAGTCCATCCATGATTAATCAAACCTTTATCAATATATGCCCTGGCGCTCATCATTACTTTTTCTTCATCTACTGCAAGTCCCCAACAATTCCAGCTATTCCAACCCATCGGCGGGGTAAGAGCAAGTTGATCACCGATAATTATGAGCAAGCTTTTACTATCGGTGCCCTGATTATTCGTGGCTGTTAAATTTACCTTATATTCACCCTTCTTTATGACTTTTCCTGTAATAATTCCTGTACTTTGATCCAGAGTAAGCCCCTGCGGCAGATTTTCAGCTTTATATGTCAACGGTCTTTCACCGGTTGCCGGAATCGTGAACAGGAATGGATTGCCTGGCCGGGCTCCGGTAATCCGTGCTCCATTAATCCGCGGCCCAGCAGGTTCTGAAGGGGTCAGGATGTACGGAGTTTCCTCTTTGTATTCGTATATTTCATTTGTTCCTTTGAATGAATAATTATATTTAATTAATGCTGACTGGTCAATTTGCGGAAACTCAAGTTTGAATTCCTGAGATGCAAGAGGCAAAAGTGTTACATCATTTTCCAGTTTATAAATTTCCTCTCCCGTAACTTTATTTACCGCTCTTATTTTCAGTCTGCCTTCCAGATTAAGGATTTTAGATATGTTGTTAACGCTAAAGGATTTGCTTATTTTGCCATTGCTAAATATGAAAGGATTTGACCCGTTATTAAATGCTATATATTCTTTAATATTTACCATACTCAGCATTTGATTGCCGGTATAAAGTCCACCCTGTCCACCCTGATCAAAAACCCGGACTGCGATCACATTTTCTTCATCCCATAGAATTCTCGGATCACTCACCGAAATAGCATACCTGCGTTCATAATCCCAAAGATTGATTGGCGCTTTTAAAAAAGAAGAATCAAGGATGGCGTTCTCTACCACAGTTTTACCATTTATTCCTAATATCTTACCATTCAGGAAGGTTTGATCAAAGTTATTGATCTTGCCCAAAAACAACCTGAGGCTATCCTGCAGAAAAGCTTCTTTATATAGTTTTGAAGGGATTGTGACTTTGAGCCTGAACCATGCAAAACCATCATAAGGATCGTAACCTTGTTCTTCCCAGATTTTATCAACTTCAATGAGTTTCCACTCAGTATCGTTAAAAACAGGATTGGAGTATTCAGGATTATCACCGGTAATAAATTTCCAGCCTGAATTCAGAGGTATAACAATTTCATTTATCTTACGCTGACAACTTACCAGTAGCAGCACAACCAGGATGATGGAATATTTTTTCATGAGGTATTGAATTTAAATCGTTATTCTGTTTATTTTTTGGCAATTTTTATGAATGCTATTTATTATCGAAATTTTGTTCTTTAACCAATTTCCCGTTTTCATAAACCTCTTTCCTCGTGACTCTTGCTTTTTCATCCATGTAGAGCCATTCTCCGGTACGAATAGAGGCTTCGTAAAAACCAATGATATCAATTTTACCCGACTGGTAATAATACCTGAATTCACCCTGTTTTTCATCATTGGCATATTGTCCCTCAAGTTTGAGTTTCCCGTCAGGAAAGTATTGCTTCCAGGGTCCTTCCTTTTTATCCTGTCTCCATGTGATTTCATCGCTTACCTGGCCACTTTCATAATAAGTTTTCCACGTACCTTCTTTCATTTTATTCCGATAAAACTCTTCCTTTAGAAGAAGCCCTTCACTGTTGAAATACTTCCAGAGACTGTCTTTTTCCTTATCCGTATAAAACCCTTCTGTCATTACCTTGCCGGAATGATGATAGGTAGTGGTTATGGATTTTGTGCCATCGTTATAAAAAATGGAACGGGCCTTTACTATCTCGTCAGGATAATAATAGACAAAGTTTCCGTAAGGTTTATCATCCTTAAAGTAACCTATATACTTAAGCAAGCCATCCTCGTCGTACTTTTTCCAATAGCCTTGTTTCAATCCGTTATTATCGGTGCGGTTAACAGTGTCGGGAGTGATTTGGGAAATAATACTTCCGGCGGAAACCAAAAATATTAAAGTAACTATAAGTTTTAGGGGCATAAATCTTATGAAGTTTTTCGAAACCAACAGAGCGTAAAACTAAACATTTTATTTATTACAAAGGTTAATTTGAATTAGTTTTGTAAGTTACTAAAGGTGGTATGGAAGCATTCCTTAATTGCTTAAAATGATTTATACCGATGAATATTTATTCTTCAAAATTAGTTGAGAATGCCGTCAATGAATTTTCGCGGCTTCCCGGGATCGGAAAGAAGACGGCTTTGCGGTTGGTATTGTATCTCATAAAGAAGGATCCTCCGGTTGCAGATGCCCTTGGAAATGCAATAATAAAAATGAGAAGCGAAATTCAGTTTTGCACGGAATGTCATACCATTTCGGACGGGAAATTGTGTGTGATTTGTTCGGATGAAAAAAGAATTAAATCCATAATCTGTGTGGTTGAAGATATCAGGGATATGATGGCAATAGAGAACACCGGCCAGTACAACGGGGTATATCACGTTTTAGGTGGAATCATTTCTCCAATGGACGGGATAGGTCCAAACGATCTGAATATTGAATCTTTGATCAGCAGGGCCGGGAGCGGGATAATTCATGAAGTCGTAATGGCGCTCCCAACAACGATCGAAGGCGACACCACCAATTTCTATATTTATAAAAAGCTTAAAAATTCCGGCCTTGAAATAACTACTATTGCCCGGGGAATTGCCATTGGCGATGAACTGGAATATACGGATGAGATCACACTCGGCAGATCTATTCTGAATCGTTTGCCTTATGAAAATACGCTTTCGAAATGATTGTAGAAATTGAGAGCATGAGAGTAAAGGCTGATAAATTATTAATTTAATTCTTTGTACAATTTATTCACCATTGATTATAACTTTTATATCTTTGTTTAATTAAATAACTGATTATGAACCGGGCAGGGTTGTTCACTTACGAGCTTTTTATTGGTCTGACAATAATCCTGTCGGCATGTGGTAAAACGGATAACAAAGTTCCTCCTCCCCACGAAGGAATTACCAACTGGCAATATTTTGGCCTCACTTCACCAGGCCTTATTCCCCAGGTATTTTCGCCTGAAATCATATCAACAAGGAGAAACGAGAGAGATATGACCATGTCTCCGGCAGGCAATGTTATGTTTTATAGCCTGGTAATGCCGGCGAATAATCTTAATGTGATATTGTTTCTGCATTTCGACGGTTTTTTTTGGTCTGAACCTGAAGTTGCTGCCTTTTCAGGCGTTTATAATGACCTGGAACCATCTTATTCACCGGATGGTAAAAAATTCTTTTTCATTTCCAAACGGCCATTGACCGGTAGTAAAGAAAAAAAAGACTGGGATATCTGGTTCCTGGAGCCTGAAAAAGGATGGACGAACCCGGTTAATATCGGTGCGCCGGTCAACACAGATAAAGATGAATATTTTCCTTCCGTGACTTCATCTGGGACTTTATATTTTACAGCCAATTATGATGATTCTTTTGGGGCGGATGATATTTATTGTTCAAAATATATTAACGGCAAGTACCAACAACCGGTCAATCTTGGCGATTCGGTAAATTCCGGCGGATTTGATTTCAATGCTTTCATTTCACCGGATGAGAGCTATTTATTGTTTTCTTCATTCGGAAGGCCGGATGACAAAGGTGGGGGAGACCTTTATATTTCGTATCGTAGATACGACGGAACCTGGTCCAAACCAAAAAACCTGGGAGCGGGCATCAATTCAAACCGGCTTGACTATTGCCCGTTTGTGACCGCTGACGGTAAGTACCTCTTTTTTACGAGTCAGCGTGAGAGTAATAATTTTAGAAGTAATCAGCACCGCAAGCTGGTCACACTTTTAGAACTGGCCGATGGTATTGAGAATGGATCAGGAAATATTTACTGGGTGGATTTTGATAAAAATGAGTGGAAGTGATTTGCTGAATCAGGTTTAATCAGAAGTACAAATAGGTTGTCGCTATAATTCCTGAAAGTTATATTTCTCCTCAAGTTCCCCAAATGATGGGAAATCATTAAAATGCCATTTGCCCAGAATTACACCATTTTTCATAAGTATCAAGCCTGGATTGGAACGGATCACTGACTTTAAAATAATATCATCTGCAAAATAGAAATCGGTTTGCAGGTTGTGAGTTGTCTTAAAGGATGCTGTTTCTTCAGGTAAACTGGCTGTCAATACTGCTATTCCAATATTATTACCATTGCAATCTTTGATCAAATCCTCAATTTTATTTATACTTTTCAGATTAGCTCTTGAAAGATCATACGAAACCAGGATAAACTGGTAGCTGGGATTTTCAACGATTTGAGAAGTAAAATCATTGCCATTTTCATCCTCTATCTTCAGGTCATGAAGCCGGGGATTCGGATCATCAATCCGCTGACTCACGAATTCCCAATTGGCAAGCCATGCGGAATCGCTATAAGGATAATCGGGCGAAAGATATTCCTTTTCTTCACCGCTTGTTTTATTCCGGTATAGCAGGTAATATTTAACCGGCTTGGGATTCGGGTTGATCATATTTTTACCAGTACTCCAATCGCTGAAATCAATAACCGGAAGATGGCGGATATTATAAATTTCGAACCAGACAAAACATGATATTGCCAGAACGAGGATGGCCCATTCAGCAAACGGATTAAACCATCCCCTGACTCTTTTACGGGACAGGAAAACGATCAGCAATAGTGAATCAATAACGAGGTTTTTATAAAATGTTTGCCAGTTGGACATTTTGACGACATCGCCGAAACAACCGCAATCAGGAACCGGATTATTGAGCGCATCGTTGATTGTGATCACAGTGAAAAAAATCATCATAAGCACCACCAACCAGGAAGTGATTCTACTGCAGACATTAAACAGCAGCAGTATTCCAAGTACAAATTCCGTTGCATTAAGGATTACAGATAAGTGCAATGCATAAGGGAAAGCCCAGTCCGTTCCAAATGCGATAAAATAGTCAACAATGCGGTATTCGGTTCCTACAGGGTCAATCCCTTTAACAAAACCGGAAAAAATAAAGAGTAATCCTAAAATGATCCTGCTCAATGAAATTTGCAACAGACTGAACCGGAGGGAAAAATAAATTACTACAATTAATTCTGCCACCAATAAAGTAAGAAAGGCAAGGTTAAAATCCGGCAACCAGTAAATCAAATACCCGGTGAAAACCACGGAAAATAAAATTATCCAGCCCGGAATTAGATTACTGATCTTGCTTTGGAGAACCATGAATTT
Organism: Bacteroidales bacterium; assembly: GCA_020052415.1. Taxonomy (GTDB): domain Bacteria; phylum Bacteroidota; class Bacteroidia; order Bacteroidales; family JAADJA01; genus JAADJA01. The sequence goes on from JAGVPB010000008.1 coordinate 66,051, forward strand.
ATAAATTGATTAATTTTTTTCCATTAAAATTTTTATCAATGCAAAAACAGAATAATTGATGATGTCGTAATAATTGGCGTCAACACCTTCCGAAACAAAGGTTTTACCTTTATTATCTTCAATCTGCTTTATTCTCAGAAGTTTCATTAAAATAATATCTGTTAATGAACTGATCCGCATATTTCGCCATGCTTCACCATAATCGTGGTTTTTATCCTCCATCAATGATTTGGCGGCATAAATATATTTTTCGTACAGAGCGAATGATTCTTCTGTTTTCATGTCGAAATCCTCACCAGAGCCCTTTTCAATCTGAATCAGTGCCATAACGGAGTAATTGACAATTCCAATAAATTCGGGGATAATGCCTTCTTTCACCTTATGAATTCCTTTTTCTTCGATGCTCCTGATGCGGTTTGCTTTAATATAAATCTGGTCGGTGAGTGAGGTCGTCCTGAGAATGCGCCAGGCATTCCCGTAATCTTTCATTTTTTTCATAAACACATCCCTGCACTTGCCAATGACCGTTTCAAATTGTTCGGAAGTGTTAACCATATTCGAAAGTAATAAATACAAATCCGATTCAAAAATAAACCTATTTTATTAACACTGCTGATAAATATTGGTAACCATGGCAAATTTAACTTATCTCTAAAAACTAAGAAATACATTAATCCTGGAAATGAAGTAAATGTCATAGCATCATCATTCCACAATTCCATCATTCCATCATTCCAATGTTCCATTGTTTCATTGTTCCATCATTCCAACATTCCATTGTTCTATTGTTCCATTGTTCCAACCATCCATTTGAAGATATAGATATTAAAGGGCTCTCTCATCTGTCCGAAATATACTAATTTCGTTGAACAATCAAAAAGTAATGTACAGAGAACAAAACAGTGATGGAGGCCAGCGGTTGCAACTCACAGTTGGTGAAAAAAATCTCGGGTCTGATGTGCCTTTGGTGATGGGCATTCTAAACATTACGACGGATTCATTTTATGATGGCGGCAAATACCGTAATAAAAAAGAAATTTTAGCACAGGTGGAAAAGATTCTTGTTGAAGGTGCCTCAATCATTGATATTGGAGCCGTATCTACCCGTCCGGGCGCTCCTGAGATTACTGAAAAAGAAGAGTGGCAAAGATTGGAACCAACCCTTAAAATGATCGTAACCCAATTCCCGGATACAATAATCTCTGTTGATACCTACCGGAGCAGTGTGGCTGAAAAAGCTGTGCATGAAGGGGCTCATTTAATCAATGATATTTCAGGCGGCACATTTGATAAGCGAATGCCAGCAACCATTTCCCAACTAAAAATTCCTTTTGTGATGATGCATATTCAGGGTACGCCGCAGAACATGCAATTGAACCCCAGGTATGAAAATGTTGTTGAAGAAGTAAAAGCATTCTTTATCGGGCAGCTTAATATATTTTCAAGCTTTGGTATGACGGAAAATATTATTCTTGATCCGGGTTTTGGATTTGGGAAAACTGTTGAACACAATTATCAGCTCCTCCGCAGTCTCAGATCCATAAAAGAATTGGGATACCCGGTCATGGCTGGACTTTCAAGGAAATCAATGATCAATAAAGTTTTGGAAATAAAACCACAGGATGCTCTGAATGGAACCACTGCCCTGAATGTGATAGCTCTTCTGAATGGCGCTGATATATTAAGGGTTCATGATGTAAAGGAGGCTATGGAGGCAATTAAGCTAGTGGAAAAATATCAAACTTCTGTTAATAGGAATTTAAATTCATAGAAAATGAAACGATACAATAAATTAATCCTTGCTTCTTTTTTGGTTCTTATTATATTTCAAATCGTTTATTCTCAGAAGTCAGAAGCGCTTCTAAATCATTATAAACTTGAATTCCAGAGCTTCAAGGAATTTGTGATTCAAAATGCCACCTTTAAGGGCGATACCAATATTGATGTGAAGTTTTATCAAATAGATATTGAAATAGGAATTGCGTCACCTTTTGTTGGCGGCAGTGTCGTGTGCAGGTTTGAACCTTTGGTTTCCGGATTAAATTCACTGCGGCTGAATTTAAACAGTTCTCTTACCGTGGACAGCATCAGCCAACCCTGTGAATCGTTTTACCAGGCAAACAGCGATATTGTGATAATTCTCGAAAACAGTTTTAATCCGGGTGATCTGGTTGATATTGTTGTCTGGTATCATGGCATTCCTGTTCTGGCAGGCGGGTACAAGGGATTGCGTTATGAACATCACGACGAAAACGAACCAATAATAGCTACTTTATCCACGCCTTACCTTGCACATTACTGGTATCCATGTAAAGACGGTCCTGAAGATAAAGCCGATTCAGTCTATATGGATATCACCATTCCCGATACCATCATCAATGGAATCGAACTTACCGCAATTTCAAACGGGATGCTTGAAAATATCCTGACCAGTAATGGAACAAAGACTTTTCAATGGCGTCATCGTTATCCTGTTGTGACTTATTATGTGATGGCGGCCATTTCAAATTATGTTCACTTCCAGGATTATTTTAACGGTACTTCAGGTGAAGCTTTTCCGCTTGATTATTACGTTTTTAATGATGATCTGGTCCCTTCACAGCAAGGTGTTGAGGATATGCCTGAAGTGATTCAATACTTTTCGGATGTTTTTGGAATTTATCCGTTCAGCAATGAAAGATACGGGATGACACAGTTAGGATTTTATGGTGCAATTGAAAATCAAACCAATACCATCACCAACAATATGTATCCTTCATGGTTCGATGTTTCGGTGCATGAACTTGCACATCAATGGTTCGGAGATATGATCACCTGCGCCGACTGGCATCATGCCTGGCTGAATGAAGGCTTTGCCACTTATGCCGAAGCTTTGTGGGCGGAACATCTGAACGGATTTTCAGGATATAAAACCAATATGGCGACAAACCAGTATTGGCAGGGAGGAACTCTTTACCTTCAGAATGCTCAGGATACTTTCAATATTTTCCAATCAATCATTTACATGAAGGGGGCGTTTGTACTTCACATGCTGCGCGGTGTTGCCGGGGATGAAGACTTTTTCGCCGGATTAACTGAATACGCAGGCAATCCTGAATTTGTATATCAAAATGCAACCACTGAGGATTTCCGGGATGTGATGCAGTCAGCTTCCGGTCTCGATCTTACCACGTTCTTCGACCAGTGGGTGTACGACTCCTATTACCCGTATTATGAATACAATTATCTGCAGGGCAATAACAACAGCTTTTATTTTGTGATCAGCCAGGTGCAGGAATCGCTGGGTTACCGGCCAGTTTTTGAAATGCCGGTCCGGCTCCGCTTAAATTATACCGGTGGTGGCGATACAACAATTACCGTTTGGAACAATACCCAATTTCAGGAATATGCTTTCCAGTTAACCGATCAGGTATCAGATGTTGAGTTTGATCCCGATCTGTGGATTTTACGGCATGAAGAATATAATCCTGACTTGCCTGTTCTGATTTCGGAACAAACCGGTAATTTAAGTGTGCATGTTTTTCCGAATCCTGCGAAAGACCGGATATATTTTACCGGTGAATTTTCCGGCAATTTAGATTCTGAGATTCTGATTTATGATTCGTACGGGAATCTGGTTCATCATTACATAGCCGGGAAAAAGCCTTTGATGCAATTATCCATTGAACAGTATGTTCCCGGTATATATTTTTATCAAGTCCGGGTTGCCGGACAAACAGATGCTGGTGGTAAGCTTATCGTGCAATAAATTTTACTTTATTCACGGGGTGACTATTTGGTCCGGCATAAAAGTCACCCCGTGAATTTCACAAAATAATTTGCATAATTTTCATACTTTTGTTTTTAAATCTTAAAATATGGTTGATTATAAGCAAAGAATCACAATTGAACCTGGTAAAAGGGGGGGAAAGCCGTGTATCAGGGGGATGCGCATTACGGTTAGTGATATCCTCGGATGGCTGGCTTCGGGAATGACAGTGCAGGAAATTCTGAATGATTTTGAAGAACTTGAGGAGAACGATATTTATGCTGCCCTGAGTTATGCTGCCGACAGAGAAAATAAAACCTACCAGATTGCTGTATGAAACTTCTGTTCGATCAGAACATTTCGCATAGGATACTTCAGTTTCTTCCTGAAGAGTTTGACGGATCGAGTCATGTAAAAACCGAAGGCCTGATTAATTTGCCTGACCGTCAGATTTGGGATTTTGCAAAGCAGCGGGATTTTATAATTGTTACACAGGATTCTGATTTCAATGATCTGAATTCTTTATATGGATTTCCGCCTAAAATTATCTGGGTAAGAGCAGGAAATCTTAGCACCAAAGCGATATTTGAAATACTTATGGACCACCTATCCAATTTGCAAAGTTTCATTGATGATCCAAATTTCGGTAGCTTTGAAATTATACGATTGAAAAATAAATAATAAATAATAAATAATAAATTCTCTCCTTAATCCACTATAAGTTTGCTAAAAATAGACCCCACTCTGTCAACAATATGATCCCGGTATATATTTTTATCAAGTCCGGGTTGATGGGCAATCAGATGTTTATGGTAAACTTATCGTGCAATAAATTTTACTTAATTCACGGGGTGACTATAAGGGCCGGAATATAAGTTACCCCGTGAATGTTAACAATATGAACTTTAATTTCTATGTGCTGGTATTCTTCATCAGTCTCTAACAGTTGCAACAGCCAATCGCCTGTTGGTGATGTAAGCCATCACACTTACAACTGCTATGACCGCAACAGTATAATAAACAAAAGTCGGAACCGGTACAGGATCGCCCTTTGCATAGGAATGTAAACCGGAAAGGTAATAATTAACACCAAAATATGTCATAAGCACCGAACTATATCCGATTAAAGCAGCGAAGCTGATGGCAAAATTGCCTTTAAATCCTGGTATGAACCTCATGTGTGCTATGAAAGAATAGACAAGTACAGTAACTAATGCCCAGGTTTCTTTTGGATCCCAGCCCCAATAGCGGCCCCAGGATTCATTGGCCCAAACGCCTCCGAGAAATGTACCGATGGTCATCATAAACAATCCGATAATCAGTGTCATCTCGATAACGCAGGAAAGCTCACCAATGGTCAGATCGAGACGTTCTGAATTTTTTCTTGACTTGAGGTTCATCAGAATCAGGTTAAAGAATCCTAAAAGTGCTCCAAGTCCCAGAAATCCATAGCTTGCTGTAATAATTGCGACATGGATCACAAGCCAGTAAGATTTCAAAACGGGGACAAGGTTTGTTATTTCCGGATCCATCCAGCTCATTGAGGCTACCGAAAGAATTAATGAAGTCATCAGAGCGGTAACGGTTAAGGTTATTTCGGAGCGGCGTACAAAGATCAGCCCTGCTAAACTGGTTGCCCAGCCAATGTAGATCAGCGATTCATAGGCATTGCTCCAGGGAGCATGTCCCGAAATATACCAGCGTACTGCCAGGCCGGCCGTATTTACAGCGAAAATCAAAATAATCAGGTAAGATGCAATGCGAATGATCTTATGTAAATTGAATTTGGGCCGTAAAATATTTATAAAGTGCAGTATCAGCAAAATAAATCCAACAAGTCCATAATACCCTGAAAGCTTTTGAAAAATATTGATCTTATTGTAAAAAATTTCAAGATTTACAACAGAATCCGGCGGATGAATATTTGCGCCATATTTTGACTGGAACTGGAGAATAAAATTTAAGTTTTCATCGGCTTTCGACCAGTCACCCGTTTCAACTGCTTTTCTCACTTCATCAAGGTACATGCTGAGAATACCACTCACAAATAAAGCCTCATCATTTTCAAAATATTGTTCCGCGTCCTTTGTCATTACCCATTTATGGTTAGGATCACCGGGAACAGGGAATATATTTAAAAAAGAACCGGAATAAATCATGTAAAATACATTCACTCTTTCATCCACCTTCATCACTTCTTTATCGAATTTGTTCTGCATGGATGGTTTTTTGGCATAAGCCTTTTCAACATAATCGCCAATTTTATAACCCCCGGCTGCATGAACATCAACAATCTGGCTGAAGGTTGCATAGTTGCCAGGAAGTTGCAGATAGTTCTTTAATTCTGGATTTGCAACTTTAATAATAGGGGTCGCCTGCCAGAGGTCAGGATAAGCAAGAATTCCCAAAAAAACCTGGTCAGGATTCATACCAAGGTAAGCATTTTTCCTGGCAATTTTTCTTAATACTTCAGAACTCAGTGTATTTATCGGTTTCATCCTGCCGTCCTTGTCCTGTACGAGCAGCTTGCCGAATTTCGCTGCATGCTTTTCATTAATAACAGGTAAAATGCCTGATCCCTGAGGCGAAGCCATGGATATATCAGGTATAGCTGATAAAAATAATATAACAGCGATTATTCCAGTTGTGGCCATTGATTTTCTGGATTCCCGAAGGCTTGTTGACAGGCTAACGAGTGTCCTGAACCTGCTGCTTCGGTTCAGAATAGTAAGGATCATTCCCAATGCCATCAGCAAATATCCGAGATAAGTTATAATGGTTCCGAAAGCATCATGATTTACGGAAAGTATGGTACCGCCTTCATCCCTTTCATAAGATGACTGAAAAAACCTGAAACCACGGTAGTTCAATACATGGTTCATGTAAATTCTGAAAGGCATCTCCAGGTTTTTAGATTGATCGAGTATGGTAACCTCGCTGGCGTAAGAAGAAGGACTATTCGATCCGGGGTACCGTTCGAGCTGGAAATCATTAAGGTAAATGGCAAATGGAAGCTGCATGGCTTTTGCTCCGAAGTTTATTTTAAAATTTGTTCCATTCACAGTGATGTTGGAAGATTTACTTATAAAACCCTGGCCACCCTGTACGGTAACTTTGCCTGATTCGCCGCCTGCTGTTACAAGCGCTGTAAATGCATCCGAGCTGTTCATACCTTCCTTTTCTTCACCGGTTTTGAACCCTATTGATGCTTTATCATAGTACTTTTTTATTACAATGCTGATATCTGCAACACCATACAAAGCCATAGGCTGGAACGGGTGTTTGGATCCGGGTGACAACATTTGAGTAGTATTGGCGGCCATATTCATAAAACTGACGGAATCGGGGGCTGTGAATTCCATTCCGTTATCAGTAGAAATAATACTGAAAGTTCTTCCCGTAACGTCAGCGTTGAAGGCAATTTTATATAAACCTACAGCTTTGATTTCTCCATTTCTGAAATAGAGATCCTGCCTGCCACTTTGCCTGTCGGAAATTACCAGCCACAATAAAGGATCGCCTTCGCCTTCTATCACAGATTCTGTTGCATTGGTATAATATTCAAGTACTTCAAATTTAACAGGTTTATTTCCAACATTAAATTTATGACTGAAATTTCCTGCAGATTGGGGTGTAGCATATACCTGTTTTTCGAAAAAGTAAGGGACAGTGCCATCATCGGCAGAAAGAGAGATAAAAGTCTTGTCGGATATAAGTGTATTGGATGATTGTCCTTCGCGTATGTGCATCATTCCCTCGTAACTTATATAGCGGGTAATAGCCGAGCCAAAAAAGATTACCAGAAATGCTGCATGGAACAAAAGTATCGTCCACTTTTTTCTTGCGTACATTTTATGTGTAAAAATGCTCCCGGTAATATTAATGGCAAGCAGCAGCAACAAACCTTCAAACCAGGTGGCATTATATATTTTTGATTTTGACACTACGGTACCAAAATCATTTTCTAAAAACGTTGCATAACCAATGGAAATAGCGAAAAGCATAAGCAATATGCCGGTCAGCTCCATTGAAAATAATATATTTTTTAGCTTCTTCATAGTTATAAATAAATTTTTGTGCAAAAGTAATTTTTATAATTGCATCTGACTGGTTACTTAACAAAAAGTTCACAGTTTTGTCTGTTTACAGAATTTGAAATAGGGCAGATAACGAATTTTGAAAAGAAAATATTATCAGGTTTTGTGGCAAATAAAAAATATGTAGTAAATTTGGTGCTCAATCAAATCATAACATTATGAAATTAGATCAGATTTGCAAGTATGCCGGATTCGTTTCAGGCGGAATTGGCGCTCTGTTTATTCTTGGTGGCATTGTCAGCTATTTTATCGGTGAGTTCGCTGGTGTCAGGAATTTCAGCTGGTTCTTTTGGGCTGCGAATACTTTTATTTATTTTGGTATTTTTGGACTTGTGGCTTATATTTCCTGCAAAGAAAAAGCTGAAAAATAAGCGTGAACTGAACATTAAAACAAAAGGATCCACCTGAAGAAGGTGGATTTTTTTTGAGTCAGCAAACTAAATTGGTCCGACGCGATGAATGTTGGAAAATGGCAACAAATTAATTTCACAGGTGGTATTTTAATCAGGTTAATTTACTTTTGTGAATTAAAGCAACTGGCATGAAGCGTTTCATATTTCTGGCAACATCTTGTTTGGTTTTTCTGTTCAGTTCATTCGGACAGTTTCGGGTAGGATTGAAAGGAGGTGTCAATTTCAGTGACATTATTGTTTCAAATACAGGAGATTTGTTTACGGATGAATCATTTGGAACCAGAGTGTCTTTCCACCTGGGAAGCTATATGTCCAATTCTATTACCGATCAATTATCATGGCAACTGGAAGTTTTATTTTCAAACAAGGGCTATTCCCACAGGGTTAATGACCAAACATTCAATGTCAGTCTGAATTATTTGAACTGGCCGCTTCTTCTCCTTTATCAACCCACACGGACAGTGGAATTCGAGATCGGATCTGAGTTTGGCTATTTGATCACCGGGGAAGATATCGTGAATAGTTTTGACCTCGGAATTGACCTTGGCTTAAAGTTTAACATCACTAAAAAAATCAATGCTGGTATAAGGTATTGCTATGGTTTGCCATTTAAATTTCAAATGGATGAATCAGATTCTAATGACTATGACCCCACTTACCAAAATACTGTTTTCCAGATTTATGCCGGATTCAACCTGATTAATGAATTGACTAAGAAGTAATGGTCAGAGTACCTTGCTGCAGATTATGCCGGCCGCAGAATCGGACAATTTAATATTTCACCATGAATTTCCGGAAAAATTTTTAGAACTCCATTTCTCCTTCACCCATGCCTTCTTCCTGCCTGTTTTCGTTATTTTTTTGTTTTTTATAGTTATTTATGAGATAGCTAAGGTTAAGAGTGAAAACCGGCGCTTCGCGCTGAAATTTCTCATACGAATAAAAATCTTCACCCGAAGATGTCATTTCCCGTTTTCCTCCTTTAAATAAGTCACGCACCGAAAATGTTACTGATAGTTTTTTATTAAATAAATCTTTGCGAACAGCCGCATTGGTCATAAAAAATCCTTCGCTTTCACCTTGTGCTGATACCGAAGGGCCGCGATACATTTCAGTGATCTGAATCCTGATATCATATTTAAGTTTAAGTGTCAGGTTTCCTCTTCCATCCCAGTTGGTGGAATGACGGCTAATATCTTCATCCTCTATATTGCCTTCCAGCCGGTAATCATAGAGATTGATGCTTCCATTAAACGACAGCCATTTTGTAATGTCCGAGTTAACCATGACTTCAACACCAAGAGAAAAATCCTTATTCATATTTAAGTATGAATGTACAAAAATCGTATCCACCAGCGATTTTAATCCAGTAATTTTATTTTTATTGATGCGATAGTACCCTTCAACTGAAAGGAAGGATTTATCAAATCTTTTTTGATAACCAAGCTCGTAGGAATCAATATATTCGGGTTCGAGGGCGGGATTCCCAACTCTGATATTGTAAGGATCCATGTAGCCGGGAGTCGGATCCAATTCCCTGCCGTCAGGCCTGTCAATGCGCCGGCTATAGGAGAGAAGTACCTGATTACCTCCACCAAACTCCTTCGAAAGGTGTATGGTTGGAAAGTAATCGAACTTATTTATAACCCACGATTCATCTGAACCAATATGCTTTATTATACGGTCGGTATATTCTCCTCTCAATCCCGCCTGAAATCCAAATGAACCCCATACATTTGAAAATATCCCATAAACCGAATGAATGTTATCCTTAAAATCTATTTTGCTGCTGTAAACTTCATTGTCAATCCAGTCTCCGCTGATATTATCAAAATCCTGTTGTAAAAAATCCTCCTTTTCTTTTTGAATTCTGCTTTGATAGCCTGCTTCAATTTTCCCTTCCTTACCGAAAGGCCTTGTATAATCGGCTTTGAATCTGAAGTCGTATTCGTTTTCATTTTCCGATGATTTAATTATCACGGGTGAAATACTGTCAATTATTTGCCAGTCCGGGTAAGTAACGTAATCCTTTTGTTCCTCCCAGTCGTCGTTAATACGACTCGAATAATAAGCCAGGGCTTCAAGTTTATGGCCCTTTTTATCAAAATTATACTGATAATTCATGTTGAGTTCATAGTAATTTCCACCTCTTTCTGATTTTGTGTTGGATTGAGAATATTCGCCCGGGCTCACATCTTCATCATAGATATAGCGGCTTGATTTTGCATCTCTGCCAAATGATGAAAAGCCATATTTCCCAAATAGAGTCAGGGTGGATTTATCGGTCAGAAAGTAATCAAAACCGGCTCTTGCGGCATATCCTTCACGGTTCATTTCCCCGCGCATTTCCGACTCCCTGTGATTGGTAACGGAATCGTAATAAGTGATGTAATCGGATTTGCCTTCCATAGTATGTTCACGGTAGTTGATATCGGCGCCGCCAAAAAAATTGATGCTTTTTGTCCGGTAATTCAGGGTAAAGTCGGTTTCATATTTATTTCCGGTTGCAACAGAAGCATTGATAACTCCGTTGATGCCGGGCTGCTTCTGTTGTTTTAAAACCACATTGATGATCCCGCCCACGCCGTCAGGGTCATACTTTGCAGAGGGATTGGTGATGATCTCGATATGATCTATGGTGCTTGCCGGAATCTGTTCAAGGGCATCCGAACCCTTCAAAACACTTGGTTTACCATCAATCAAAACATTGAAGTTTCCCGAACCTCTGAGGCTTACATTGCCTTCGATGTCCACCTGCACAGATGGAACATTTTCCAGGACGGTTACCGCTGAACCCGTGGAGCCAACCAGATCCTGGCTTACGTTTACAATTTTTTTATCAATTTTAAATTCTACAGGCGCCTTCTCTGCAACTATCTCAACTCCTTCGAGACTTGTAGTGGCCTGGTCAAGATATATTTTCCCAAGATCAATTTCCTTTTGTTTGGGAGTGATCCTCAGGTCGTTTATGGTGGTTTTATTATATCCGATGAAATTAGCAATAGCATAATACCTGCCATAGGGAACCTTTACCATCTTAAAATTACCGCTTGCATCCGTTACGGTTCCCGACACAATGGAAGAATCTCGCATGCTATAAAGAACGATATTGGCATATTCCATCACTTCATTCAACTGGCGGTCTATGATCTGGCCACTCACCATCCCTTCGGGCGGCATATTTTGCATTTCTCCTCCGCCGCCTCCCGGCCGCTGTGCCCTGATCATACCGGCTATCATCAGTACCAAACCCAGCAATAATCCTCTTTTCATTTTTTTCGTAATAATATAATTCTGACTTAACATTTCCTCCATAGAATAGTTTGAATGAACATTAGACAATCAAACCAGATAAAATATTCCTCTTCTGAAATAAGAAAGTTAAAAAGTAATTTGCTTGTTCCGCATGATAATTTCAAGGCATCATTATGATCTAATCGTTGAGTCCACTCCGAAAAGCCATTCTTCGTCATTGCGAACGTAGTGAAGCAATCCGTATGCCTTGTAGTACAATAGATTGCTTCAGGCTCCGCCTTCGCAATGACGTTACACCACTCTTTTCGGTGTGGAATCAACGTTTAAAGACACACAGGATTACCTTAAGGTTTAATCAATAACGAATTAAATTTAGCACATCAATGACAGACAATTTTTATCAAAAAAACTGTAGTGTTTGTGGTAAATAATTAATCCCGGCAATAAAAACATTTCTACCAGGAAGTTTTCTGGTTACTGATCCATCTTTTCTTCTTATTGTTTTCAGAAAGTTTCGATCGTGTCAGGCCTGAATTCCTTCTGCCCTGTTGTTGTCTGGGAGCTTTCACCGGATTATGATCTATCAATGGAAACGGATGATTATCAACTACCGGAATTTTTTTGGCAATCAGTTTTTCAATATCCTGCAGGTATTCTTTTTCTTCTGCATCGCAAAACGAAAATGCCGTTCCTTTTGCGCCTGCTCTGCCTGTTCTTCCGATACGATGAACATAAGTTTCGGGAATGTTTGGGATTTCAAAATTGATCACAAATTCCATATCGTCCACATCAATTCCCCGTGCTGCAATATCCGTAGCCACAAGTACCCGGGTGGTTTGCGCTTTGAAATTTGATAAAGCCTTTTGCCTGGCATTTTGCGCTTTATTACCATGGATAGCTTCAGCTTTCACATGGTTCTTCAACAGGATTCTCACTACCTTATCTGCTCCATGTTTGGTTCGGGTAAACACCAGGGCTGTTTTAATGACTTCATCCCTTAAAAGTTCCAGAAGCAAGGCATTTTTATTTCCCTTATCAACGAAGTAAACCGATTGTTTAATGATATCAACAGTCAATGAATTTGGCGTTACCGAAACCTTTGCCGGATTGTGTACGATTGTGCCGGCAAGCTTAATAATTTCAGGCTGCATGGTTGCAGAAAAGAAAAGTGATTGCCTTTTTTTGGGAAGCGCATTGATTATTCTTTTAACATCATGAATAAAACCCATATCGAGCATGCGGTCGGCTTCATCGAGGACAAATATCTCCACATCCTGTAATGTCAGGTGGCCCTGGTTCATGAGGTCCAGGAGCCTGCCCGGTGTGGCGATCAAAATATCTACGCCGGTGTGCAATGCCGAAGTTTGAGGATTTTGGTTTACGCCGCCAAAAATTACTGTACATTTTAAACCTGTATGCCGTCCATAGGCTTTAAAGCTTTCCCCGATTTGAATGGCAAGCTCACGTGTAGGTGTAATAATCAGGCTCCTTACTTTCCGTTTTTTGTCGTTCGTTTTAGTTGCGAGCAACAGTTGGAGAATTGGAACGGCAAACGCAGCCGTTTTCCCGGTGCCAGTTTGTGCACAGCCGAGTAAATCCTTTCCTTGTAAAACAATTGGAATGGCTTGCATTTGAATAGGAGTCGGGGTTGTATAGCCTTCTTCGTGAAGCGCTTTTAATATAGGTTCAATTATGTTTAATGATTTGAATGGCATTTTAATGTTATTAAGTGATAAATAAATATGATTTTTTTATCAGGTTAAATCCCGTTCAATATTAACCTTGCAGAAGGCTGACGCTTTAATTAGCTGCCGATTGAGGAGAGCATTTCCCGAACCTGATGCGGGATTATTATTTAAGTGCAAAAACGAAAGCGTTACGGCTTTGATTCCAAACTTAACTGTGGCGGCAAAGGTAAACTATTTTCTGACATAGGGTTGTTAAATGAAATACACTACATTGGCACATACGGGAGAGCATATTTATTTGCGGGTTTTAGGATTGCTTCAAATTATGCCACACGCTAGACCAATGTCATTAAGTTAAGAAGAATTTGTAAACTAATGCCACCCTTTCAGGGTTATTTTCCTTAACATTATTTGATATCCTATAATAATATCAGCCTTTCAGGCTTTAATACCGATGCGATTTATGTAATTATCTATCTAAAAATGAATCTACTCATTGAACTTTAACAGATTGCTTAACTTAATGACATTGCACACATGCCCGTCCGGAAAGTCATGAACTAATGAGTCAGAGGTACATTTTTCTAAAAGCAAGTTAAGGCATAATACTGGCTTATGGCCAAGTAAAATCAGTAATTATCTATTGCTATTTTACTTGTTAACAGTTCAGAACCGTCTTACGAGTACTTATTTAATTTAATGGATTTTAATCTTTTACACACCTGACACTAAAACCATAGACCTTGCTGTAGTCGTAACGGGCTGTAGTTGCGCTGTTATAGATCATTTCCCGAAACCAGGCGGTAAAGCCACCGGCATCAGTAGAAGACCAATAGTGTGCGAGAATGCCCTGATAGCTGAATTCACTATTGTAGTAGCGGGCGCCACCTGGCAGGGCAGTAAAACCGCTTGAGTTTGTAGCGCCGGTGTTCGGGGCAAACCATAAACCCGTACCGGCTTCAATTGTGCCTGTTGTTTTCATGCTGCCACCGGCAATACTTTCGCCTCCTAAAAAATCCGTTAGTCCTGTCCATTCTGAATCGCTCGGTAAGTGCCAGTTAGCCGGGCATAAGCCCTGAACTCCCGGAGTAATGAAATATTGCATCATTTCATCCCACTGATAAAGCCCTCCGTAAACATCGCAGTTCGCTGTATTGTTGCTATAACAGTATTTTTCTATTATGCTGTTGTTTGTCATTTCGGTTGTGCCTTCCACCATTGTTCCTATATTCAGGTCTTCTGCCATCCAGCATTGGTCTCCGATAGGAACGGTTGCGTAGGTTTGATTATCCCGCACATCGGTCATTGTATCACCGCAACTCCATACAGGAGGTGGGGTATCCTTTATGCAACGGACACTAAACCCGAAGAACTTACCGTCGTCGTAAGTGCTTACATTGGTGCTATTGTAATTCAAATACCGGTCACGCGCGTTACTTGTACCTTGCTCAGTCGCAGACCAAAAGTAGGTGGAGTAACCCAGACTGGAGAAACCACCATCTAAAAGGCGGAGGGCGCCTGGAAGAGCAGAAAAAACACTTTCGTTTGTGGAGCCTGTATTTGGTGCATACCACAAACCTGTACCAGATTCAATTGTACCTATTGTTTTCATTTTACCTCCGGCAATTGTCACACCACCTAAAAAATCAGTAAGTGTAGTCCATTCAGCGTCTGCGGGTATATGCCAGTTTGCCGGGCAAATGCCTTGCGCTTCGGAAGTGTTGGTGTACTCCATGATTTCATTCCACTGATAAAGTCCGCCGTAAGTGTCGCAGTTAGCAGTATTGTTTTCATAGCAATACTTTTCAATAATGCTGTTGTTTGCCATTTCCGTGGTGCCCGGTATCATTGCTCCAATATTAAGGTTTTCTGCCATCCAACATTGGGTCCCAATCTGAACTGTGTTGTATGATTGAAAGTCGCGGAAATCAATTAGATGTTCACTGCAGTGCCAGGGTAACTTTGCAGCTAAACCATTATTAAAATACCAAATATCATTTTTATCAGGATTGCTTGCTTGTCCGTCTAAATTGAGATCGCCTGATAGGTAACCCGTCTCTCCTGCAAAGACTGACCATCCCGGATTTAAATCTAAACCCAATACAATACCTGATGCATCACTGTCACCGCCAATCATTCCATAAATACCGGTCACCAATTGCTTTTGTCCATTAAGGTAAGCATTGCTTAACTGGGTGGTAAAATCCCAGGCGTATTCTCCACCTGCCTCCAAAAGCGCTCCTGATGACATGACGGCAAGATGGTTTCGATGCCAGATAATAACAAAAAGGTTATTTGTTATTGTTCCTGTGTAAGTGATCAGACTACTGCCATCTAAACCCACAATGCTTCCATTTGAATGAAGGAATGCAGCTTGCCGCTGGATTTGTTTATCTGCGGAGGCTGTCGAAGCATCGCCGGTGGTTTCTCTCAGCTCAATCAGCACCCAATCCACAATATCAGCATTGGGAATAGAAGGGACATTTTCTGAACCTAAATAATTCCATGAGCCACTATTGTAAGGCTGAGACAAGGGGATCAGTCCATCGGAGTTTAAACCGGTATTCATCCCGGTGCCATTAAATGGACCTTCGAGGAATACTTTCAAATTTAATGTAGTTTGTGCACTGGTTTCAAATGAGAAGAATGTAATCAGCATGAGGCTGACAAGCAGATTTAGCAGATTTGATTTCATGAAGAGGTTACGATATTAGTTTATACTGTTCCAAGGAGAGCCGCTTTGGCCGTGAATAAAACAAGGTACTGTGAATATTGTTCACCGGAACAAATCAATATGTTAATAAGCTAATCACATTGTAATAATAAACTATTCCAATTGGTTTGAAAGCAAATGACCTGACAGGTTTTTACAACCTGTCAGGTCATTTGTAATATTTCTGGCCATTCTTTACAAACAATCTACGGAACGAGCGAAACCTTGCTGAGGTTAGGCCACCACTTTTCATTTTTTTATTCCGGAAAACTGAGTCCTGTATTGATTATATAAGCAGTGCAATAGGTTCTCTAAAGACTTATACTTAACGGTTTTGTTCAATGGCTGATACCAACGCCTTTAATTCATTGAATTTGTTTTGCAGATCATCCTGCTTTTTTTGAAGATCATTAATTCTTTCATCTTTGGCTGTCAGCAGTGCCTGCTGTTCCTGAATGGCTTTAGTCAGAACCGGGATCATACCGATGTAATTGACAGCTTTAAACTCTGCAGGTTGTTCCTTTTTTGCAGGATTAAGCTTTACCAATTCCGGGAAAACATTTTCAATGTTCTCAGCAATAAATCCATTTTGGGTGTCGGTTGGCAGGTTCATTTCCGGGAAATCGGTTGCTTTATAGTTATAGTTACTGACATCGAGTTTCATTACCTTATCCAACGCATTTTGCATAGGCTGTATGTTTTCCTTTAGTTTTTCATCTGATGGCAGGTAACTTCCCGTGCAATAAACATTACCTGAAAAATAAGCTGCATAGCCCGCTGTAGTTGCATAAGCATAAAGGCCCCATGTACCAGCAGAAGTTCCAGCAGCAACAATATTGGTAACTGTGCCTCCGTTGTAAGGACTATAAATATATTCAGCCGAATAATCTGTTGAGTTTATATGCAAATCATAGGATGGGGTTGTTTTAATGCCAATTCTGCCTGATGCATTAAGATTAGAATACATGCTAACCGGGCCATAAAGGGATGTCGTACCCCCTGACGCACAAGCGCTAATATCACCTCCCCAATATTGTAAATACAAAGTATTACCTGTACCATTGTATCGTGCTTGTACTTCATTATTATCGCATACCAGGTTATAGGTATTGGACTGGCCGATCTGGAAAGAACCCGTTGTAGCAATTCCTACTAAACTGGTGTTTGCTAAGGTTAAAGGTGCATCCAAAGTTGAAGTTCCAATTCCAACATAACCCAGATTATAGTAAATGTTAGATCCATTGGTCTGCCATTGGCTGGTATTGCTACCTACCATTGACCAGGCAGGAATTGCCGGGGTACCTGCATTATAATATAAACCAGGCCCCACATCTGTCTGAAAGATCGTCAGACCTGTTGCAGGGTTTGCAATGGCATTGCGCTGGGCCTGTGTCATTCTGGGTGCCAGCAGGCCCTTTGTAGTGCTTTTTACATCCAGCATTGCGCTGGGGTCGGGGGTGGAGTTGTCGTTGTTGATTGCGACGCCCTGTGTCCGGGCTTCGAATTGGGTAATCGTCCAAATGATGGGAATCACTAAGCAAATAAGTTTTTTCATTTTACGATATAATTAAATTTATCATTTGTATATACACATTTAATCCTGATTATGCTTAACAGTAAATTGTAAAATAATCTACACAAAGATAGTAATGCAAATGAAATTATAACCGGTCAGGTTTTTATATTTTTTGTGAGCCATATAGTTACATAAATTAAAATACTTAGATACTATTTATTAAGCATGCGCTTGAAAGTCATTCAATCAGGGTTAAAAAAAAATTTGGAACTATCATGGAATTTGAGATTGCTCACCCAATTTGTTCAGCCATATATCATTTTTATCCTGATTATTTACATAGCCCTTCAGCATGTAATCGGCAGCATAATAGCCGCTTTTGGCTGCATCACGGCTCCATGCGACCTTATCGGATAAATTGATCGTTCCATCTCCGTTGCCATCCCCGGTTTTCATTCCCCATATACCCGTGTTGATTTCATTTTGAGCATCGGTTCCGTACGCCTGATTTGCTCCGGTCGTAAAATTGTAGCTATATGTACCTCCACTTTCAACCAATGCGGCTGATGACATTACATCGAGGTGATTGCGGTGGCGAACGATCACATAAAGATTATTCACAATTACTTCATGGAACACTATATTGGAAATACCGTCTAATCCTGCAACCTTGCCATTATCAAGCAGAAACCCCGCGTATTCAGCCACTTTGGTTGAAGAAGTTGCAGAATTCGGATCTGTAGCATCTCTGAGTTCAATTAAAACCCAATCAGCAATACCGGCTGACGGAATGGAAACAACGGATTCATTTCCCGGATAGACCCAGGGATAATCGAAATAAGGTTGATTCAGCGGTAAAAAGTTATTGCTGTTAAGCTGAGTATTCAAATCCGACCCATTAAAGGGACCTTCGAGCAGCACAGTAATATCCAGCGAAAAGTCAGGAATGGTCATCGAATTGATAAATATACTTCGGGAATGTTCAGCAAGGTTATTGACACAATAGTATTCGCCGGCTGCGGCATCCGTTACCGGATCAAGAAAGTTCAATAACTGGGAATTCGCACCTGAAAAATCAGGATTTCCGATCAAGCTTCCAAGTGGTCCCCACCATGCAAATGAAGAACCTGTAAAATTGGCATCTAACCTGATCTGACCCTGAATCGAATTGCCGTTGATCAGGTTAATATTCTGATCGGTCGTTCCGTCCAGAATTGTGAGATCGTTAAACCAGGTGCCGTTGTTATGAATGTCGCCAAGTACAGTTATGGTAAAGTTATAAATATTGTCCGTGATCGAACCATTGTTTTCTATCCCACCCTGAACCAGAATTCCATAATTACTGGTGCCACGGTTTCTCATTACTCCATTGTTAATGATACTTCCATTAAAACTTACACCGGTACCAGCCTGGAATATCCCATGCAAAGTAACATCCGAATTAAAAACCACACCAAGGCAATAGGCAGCAAGACTGTGATAATTAATATTAGTCCCGGAAATTGCTGCATCTGTAAGGCTGCCGTTCCGGATTGATAACAGTCCTCCATTGGCTAAAGTAAACGAACAATCGTTCAGATCCAATGTGGTGCCATCAAAAATTAAATCAGTTGTTGCTGTCATACTACCAGCAGCATTGTCATTGGTAAATAATTCACCTTCAAATCTGTTCGAAAATGCAAGAGCATGTGTATTTGTTCCTGTAAGGGTTGTTGCATAGTTAATCCAGGTTCCATTATTTGTAATATCTCCTGAAATAGTTAAGCTGAAATTGTAAATATTGTTCCTGACAGTTCCGCTATTGGTAAAATTACCAATCACAGATAAGGTGTATGAATTAGTTGGTCTGTTTTGCAATGCACCATAGTTGATAACATTGTTTTTAAAAATATTGTTGCTGAAAATCAGAACCGTTCCATAAAGCTCTGTCTGGGGAGAATCAATCGTTAGATCAGACAGATAGTTTCCATTGCCGGAAGTTAATTGAAGTGCAGGCAATGAGGTTTTGTACAAAACACAGGAGCTCAGGTAACCTCCGCTCATAGTCATTGCATTTCCGGTTGTAAATTCGAGTGTATCAGTGTTAAAGTTGATTCCTGTACCAACAAAACTAATGTCAGTTGTTGCACGGACCCGACCAGCCAGGACTAATCTTACCAGATTTTCACCACCAAAAGGTTGTGACATCGACAATTCCTGATTAGTAGTTCCATTGAGTGTGTTTGTCAAGTTCGTCCAGATACCATTATTTGTCAGGTTACCCGATATTGTCATATTAAAATTATAAATATTGTTTTTCACAATCCCGTTATTGGTAAAGTTGCCAGTAACAGTCAGGGTGTACGAATTTGCGGGTCTGTTTTCCAGTGTCCCAAAGTTGATCACATTGTTTCTGAAGATATTGTTATTTCCGAAAATCCATACAATTCCATTCAATTCTGTCTGAAGCGAATTTATTATCACTGCTGTTAAGTAGGTCCCATTGTTGGTTGTGAATTCAAGCGCAGGCAGAGATGATTTATATATTACCACAGAAGTTAGATACCCTCCACTCATCGTAAAGCTATTTCCTGAAGTAAACTCAAGGGTATCAGTGTTGAAATCGATGATGGTTCCCTCAAAACTAAGACCGGTAGTGGCCAGGACTCTTCCAGCCGAAGCAAGTCTGTTCATGTTGACACCTCCAAAAGGCTGGGTCATGGATATTTCCTGATTCCCATTGCCGTTCAGCGTGGTTGTCTGATTCACCCATATCCCGTTATTGGCAACATTGCCTGAGATATTCATAGTAAATTGATAGATGATATTCTGGACGGTGCCGTTATTGGTAAAATTTCCGGCAACATTTAATGTGTAAGAATTGCCCTGATAGTTCTGTAATGTACCAAAATTGGTTACACTGCTTTTAAAGATATTGCCATTTAAATAAATACTTAATGTTCCATAAAGCTCTGTCTGTGGAGCATCAATCGTCACTCCTGAAGAATAGGTCCCATTTTCTGAGGTTATTTCAAGGGCGGGTAATGATGATTTGTACAATACGCATGAATTTATGATACCTGCGTCAACAGAAATCGTATTGCCTGTTGTAAACTCAAGGGTATCAGAGTTGAAGTTAATTACTGTACCCTCAAAACTAAGACCGGTAGTGGCCAGAACCCGTCCGGCTGATGCAAGCCTGTTCAGGTTAACACCACCAAAAGGTTGGGACATGGATAATTCCTGATTCCCGTTTCCGTTAAGTGTAGTTGTCTGATTTGTCCAAATACCGTTATTAGCCAGATTTCCTGAGATGCTTAAATTAAATTGGTAAATTATGCTTTGAACTGTTCCATTATTAGTAAAATTACCACCAACAGTTAAGAGATAAGTATTTGAAGGTTGGTTATTCAATGTTCCAAAATTGGTAACATTGCTTTTGAAGTTATTGGTACCACCATATATCAGTACTGTTCCATAAAGTTCGGTTTGTGGTGCATCAATCGTTATTGATAAAAAATAGTTTTCATTTCCCGATGTTATTTGTAAGGCGGGTAAAGATGATTTGTACAAAACGCCTGAGCTCATGTACCCTCCGTCCATTGAAATTGAATTCCCGGTAGTAAACTCAAGGGTATCAGACCCAAGATTTATAGTGGTTCCAACAAAATTGAGTCCTGTTGTAGCAATCGCTCTGCCGGTGGTTGCAACTTTTGTAAAATTGGTAATTGTCAAAGGCTGGGTTGATGCTACCAACTGATTTCCGCTTCCATTGAGCGTCAGTGTAAAGTTCGACATTACAGCATTGTTTGTAACGTTGCCTTTAACAATGAGCGATAAATTATAAGTATCATTGGCAATAATTCCATCGTTCGTAAGATATCCATTTACAGTTAAAGAATAAGAATTGGTTGGGTGATTGCGAAGGATTCCTCCAACTTCAATATAAATGTTATTGCACGCATTATTAATAACACCTACGGCGGATGTTATAACCACATCGTCGGCTGCATCCGGAATGATTCCACCAACCCAGGTTGCACTTGAAGTCCAAATTCCTCCAGCAGGTGTAGAGTAAATTTGAGATGAGGCAGAAACCGTTGCGGTTAAAGCACAAAAAAGAGCCAATACCCTCAGCCCAAAGAATAAAAAGTATTTATTTTTCATGGTTGTTTAAATTTAGTTTATTAATTTACTTAAGATTCAATATTTATATAGGAGGATAAACAAGTTTATTCATTTTACAATGTTATGTAAATGAAAAAATAAACATCAATTTTTAGGAATTTGTTCTGATGTTGATAGTTATATATTTGTTAAAAAACACTAACAGGTTACATCTAAATATTTAGGTGTTTATAATATAATGGTTAAAATTTTATGTTCAACTTAAGGAACTCCTGAAGATTTGGTATTATTCGCAGGATTAAGCTTGCCTGACAAGTGAAGACTTATGGCAGGGCAGGTATAAACTATTGGTGCAATTAAATGATCATTAATATAATGGTAAAGAAAAACAAACAACAAGTCTCGCTTTCTCAAGAGGCCGGGCAAGAAGACTTTCCGGTAAAATGGTTCCTGATGCTGTGATTTTTACCTGAAATTCAGTTCAAGGCTGCATCCGAAACCGCTTTCGAGGAGACTATTGCTGTGCCGGGGGCGGGTTTCAAAGACAGGATAAAAAGGACTCTGTTCGTATCCATAGCTTTTATACTTTCCTTCATTTGTTTTAAGTGCCCAGTAAAGACTTGGTGATAGCGATACGGAAACGACATCGCTGAGTTGGCTTACAAAACCGAATTTTAAATGCGCGGTATAAGTTTCCCTGATATGTTTGAAATCGCGCGGGAAATAGGCGTAACAGACCAGCTCGGGACGGAACTGGTAGCTGACGTTTATGTTTTCGATATGCCCGAACCCGAATCCGGTAACCCATAAGTCCTCATTTATAAAATTAACTCCGATGCTGTAAATATTGTAAAGAAATTTTGATCCCGCCTTGTAGCTGATCCCCATATTCATGTAATCAGACACGGAAACCGACCATTCATCATAGAATCCTTTTCTGGTAATACTGATCAACCCGACAGGGATTCCTTTTTCGATCGTATCGGAGATATTGATCAGCCCTATCTGAAGCCCGATCAGTTTTTGTGTATAGTTAAAAATACCTCCTATCTGGACGCCTTTCAGGCTGCCGCTGTTGATGTTTGATATACCGCTGATCATGACATTTGACGAATCGGAATGGCTAGCAATGCCTGAGATCTGAATTCCTTTTACTGCGGCAGCTTTGCAGAAGATGCCGCCGATTTGCATCCCTTTGGTGTTGGCCGAAATGCTGAATATGCCTCCTGCCTGTACGCCGGTTATATCTCCATTTGTAATATTACCGATACCTCCCGCTTGAAATCCTGATACACTACCCTTGTTCATGTTCAGCAGACCGCCGGCTTCAATTCCATTGATACTGCCTGTGTGACCGGTAAGCGCATTGATGGAAACGTTATAGCAGTAATTAACACTTCCATAACCGAAAATGCCGACAGGATAAACAAAGGTCAGTTGGGCTGGAAATCTTTTTTGTATGCTTTGCTGACCGCAGAGCATTCCTGAAATGATAATTCCGGCAAGCACAGCCATTGATTTTATTTGACTATTCATAACTCCACGTTTTTATAATTTATTAGTAAGGACAAATTTTTTTTTAAAAGGCTGTAATGATTTGAAATTTTTCTTAAAAAAAAGAAGTCGAGAAGAAAAGTAATAAAGTTTATTGTACTTAGTCTTTAGCATTGAGAGGAATCCAACACCAAACATGCAATCTTCCGGGTAATTAAATTAATGAAAACTTTGAATAAATCGCGACCACGCTCAAAGCCAGACAAGAAGATTTATCTGCCGCTGGCATGACTTGTGGGTGCTGTGTGTTAAATGCAAAAATATCCTGGGTAAACCGGGTTAGAAAAAAATTGTAATATGGATGCTAAATGATTCTAAGCAATAGAATTACAAAATTTAATAAAGTCTTCCGCCTTCCGGTACTTCTTTATCAGGTACTATTAGAATACACTCATGCCTTTCATCGGGTACTCCAAGTGTTAATACTTCGGAAACAGCAGGACCGATCTGCCGGGGAGGGAAATTTACTACACATAAAACCTGTTTACCGATCAGATCCTCAATTTTATAATTTGGTGGTAATTGTGCACAAGATTTTTTTATACCGATTTCTTTGCCCAGGTCAACTTTCAGTTTATAGGAGAGTTTCTTTGCTTCCGGAAATTTTTTTGCTTCAATTATTCTTCCAACACGGATGTCAACCATTTCAAAGTCACTTGATGTTATCATAAAATAAAAGTTGTATTATATAAATGTACACCTCGTTAAATAGATAGAAAATTACCTTGCCTGATTAATATTGTAAACCTCTGTTAAAACATCTTTATCAAGTGTATTGAATTCTGCTTCTTCAGGAGTAAGCAGCCTTAGATTAGAATCATTTCGATACCGCTGCCAGATAAAATCGGTCATAGGCTTTACAAAGTCAACCTGTTGTTTATCCACTTCAAATCCCAGCAATAACCTAACAAGATAATTATCTTCATCGGCAAGTTTGAGAACCAGGGAACTCAATTTCTTCTTCCAATCTGAATTATCGTTCAATGAAAAAATTTGCCATGCGAGGAGATGAACAGCATAGGATGGGAATTTCTGTTTTGAAATATTACTGGCATTCCATAACAGGTAAGCTGATACAACAGGAATCTCCAGCCGGAAGAAGCGTTTTTTCGCTGCATTGCCTCCGGTAAGAGCTTTCATCCAAAGCCACATGTCCATAGTAAGGCTATACTTGCTGCTGATTTTCCATTTTATTGCCTTCACGTATTTATCCAATGACTCGCCTTTCACCGCAAGGGCTGCGAGAAACATAGTGATCTGGTCGCGGCTGACATCTCTGTCGGTATGTTCAACAGAGCGGTAAAATTGAACATGGTCAGGGTTATACCAATAAAGACAACGAAGCATTCCTTCTTTTAATGCAGGATGTCCGTAGGCAATATAGGCAAGTGATGTTCTCCAAAGATTGTCACCGTCGTCAATGGTTCTTTCCCGCATCATTCCATCTTTGAAATAGAATCGTGTTTTGCTATTGTCCTGAAGCAATAATGCCATAGCCGTTTTATTTGTAATTCATAATTTTATAAGATGACTATGATTCGATTCTGAAAACAAACGTAAAATTAACTGATTTTTTAAATTATTTCCATTTAGCTCCATGTTCGCAAAGATTTATCAATTTTAAACTAATTCCATTTAGATCATTTAGCACGGGGCATTGAGCAGGGAGAATGGATTTTGTGTAAGCAATTGCACGGGGTTCGGGGTTTGCCAACTGCTCTCGCCTTTGGCGAGACCGAGTGCCACTGCCACTGCCGACTGCTTTTTTAGTACATATATTAGTTCATTTCCGAAAATCACCACTTTCTTTCCACAATTGGTCTGTTTTTTTTGTTAAATTCTTGTATAGAAACCTTAAATCTTTACTTTTGTTTGGTAAAATTATACCAACCTTAAAATTATTTGAGTATGGAATTTAGCCTGGCATGGATTGATTATGTGATCATGATCATCTATTTTATTTTTGTACTCGGCATTGGATGGGCATTAAAACGTTACATGAAATCGGCATCAGCATTTCTCGAGGCAGGGCGATCATTGCCTGCATGGGTTACCGGCCTGGCTTTTATTTCCACGAATCTGGGCGCGCTTGAAGTGATGGGTATGACCGGCTCTGGATTAAAATACGGAATGCTTACAACTCATTTTTACTGGGTTGGTGCAATTCCTGCAATGGTTTTCCTTGCCCTTTTTATGATGCCCTTTTATTATGGCTCAAAGGCCCGCTCGGTGCCGGAATACCTGAAACTCCGGTATGATGAAAAAACACGGGGACTCAATGCAATCCTATTTGCTGTAATGACTATTCTTGCATCGGGTATTTCCATGTATGCGCTGGCCATTCTTATGGAAACCGTTTTGGGATGGAATTTCCACCTCAGCCTGGTGTTATCGGCAGCCATTGTTTTGGGATATACTTACCTCGGGGGTTTATCGTCTGCTATTTACAACGAAGTATTGCAATTTTTCATCATAGTCATTGGCCTTCTTCCCATCGTATTTCTCAGTATGCATGAATTCGGCGGTTGGTCCGGTTTAAAAGAATCGCTTTCACCCATAGTGACTGAAAAAGGATTTGCACCCGATACATGGCTTACCACCTGGAAATACACCGGTAAAGCCACTTCCAATCCAATGGGTGTTGAGTGGTATGGTATCTTTGCCGGACTTGGTTTTGTGCTGTCATTTGGTTACTGGTGTACTAATTTTTTGATCGTACAAAGGGCTATGGCAGCAGAATCCAAGCTTGCAGCCCGGAATACGCCTCTCATTGGCGCTATTCCTAAAATGCTGATTCCTTTCCTCATCATTGTCCCCGGGATTGCAGCGCTTGCTTTATTGAATACACCCGGAAAAGACTTTATGCTGCCGCTGAATCCACAGGGCCAGCCTATTTATGATTACACGATAATAATGCTTCTTAAATATTACCTGCCTGCCGGAGTTCTGGGCCTTGGAGTAACAGCCCTGCTTGCCTCATTTATGTCAGGGATGGCGGGAAATGTATCTGCTTTTAATACGGTTTGGACATACGACATTTATCAGAGCTATATCCGGCCTGCAACAACCAACAAGGAGGCTGACGAGAAACATTATCTTAAGGTCGGGAAAGTCGCAACTGTATTCGGCGTTCTTGTAAGTATAGCAGCAGCTTATATTGCCAGCCTGTTCGGTAATATCATGGATTTTCTGCAAACCATATTTTCAATGATCAATGCCCCTTTGTTTGCGGTTATTTTCCTCGGTATGTTCTGGAAACGGACTACCGGGCATGCGGCATTCTCCGGTTTGCTTGCGGGATTTCTGATCGCACTTATTCATCATGGGTTAACAATACCGGCAGGAGCGGATACGGTTTTCAAAGGAGGATGGCTTGGTATGGTTCATACCTATCCCGTTGAAATGGCACAGAATTTCTGGACGGCTATTTTCGCCTGCAGTACCAGTACATCAGTGACTGTGATCTTATCCCTTCTCACCAGGCAAAAGAAAAGTGATAAAGAAATGGTTGGACTGGTTTACCAGTTAACACCAAAAGACAAACTGGAAGGGATACCATGGTATAAGCATCCGGTTGCACTTGCCGGTATCGTAATTGTTATGGCATTAATATTAACTGTAATTTTCTGGTAAAAAATTTAAAAGTATAAAATCATGATTGATATAAAGATTCCGATTGGATTAATGTTTTCGATATTTGGCGTGATCCTAACGGTTTATGGTTTGGTGACTTTGTCGGATACTGCAATGTATGCCCGGTCGTTTGGTATCAATGTCAATATATGGTCTGGAATTGGGATGCTGGTGTTTGGCCTGGCCATGCTGATGCTGGTTAAATGGGGAAAGAAATTGAAATAAATAGAAATTGATTGAAATAGGTTGAAATTTATTGGAAGGGATAAGAGAGATTGATTGGGTAAGTTGTTTTAGATTTTAATTGAGAATGCGTCTTTGTGAAAAATAACTGACTATTTATTATTACAGTAAACTGTAATACTGATAAAAAAACCGGCAAACTTTTGATCTGCCGGTTTAAATTTTTAAAGTTATAAAAGATTAATTAATAACCATTTTCCCGGTAACCGATCCTGAATCCGATAAAATAGTGTAGTAGTAAATACCTTTTGAGAGATTATTGTTTTCAAACCTGATCCTGAGTTTTTCTGAGTTGACTTTTCCAAAGGATTCAGAATAAATCATTCTTCCTGCCAGGTCACTGACCTTGAAATTTATTTCGGATGGCTTATTAAGTCTCACGTCAATAAAAGTGACTGCTTCAAAAGGATTTGGAAAATTTTGGGAAACAATAACCGGATCGGAAGAAATTGTTGAATTTTCATTTTCACCGGTCAGGAAACCCGTTTCGACCGGCATATAGGTGATGAAGTTCTGACCCGCGGCAGGTTGTTGTGCTGCCCACACAAAAATACCGGGCTCCACATCATTCTGGAACCAGAAATGGAATTTGTTGTCGTATAAAACAGGCGACATCGCCGGATAAATGCATTCGGAAAAAATATAAACAAGTTCCGTATTGAAATCCTTGATGCCGTTCCATGTGATACCTCCGTCGTTGGAAGAATTCCCATATATATGCCTGTAATTCCAGGTACCATTGCTGAATGAAGGCGCCGCTCCCATCCAGAGTACGAAAATTCTGTTGAATTCATCAATCAGCATTTGAGGGTGTGAGGTGAGAGAAGAATAATATGACGGGAACCCGATCAATCCGGAAACACCCGGATCCACAACCCATCCGGCCAGGTTACCATTATTTAACAGAAATTCAGTGGTATATGAACTGATAAGTGTGCTGTCTAATTCGGGCATGGTTTCATTCCAGTAAATGAGCCCATCTGTTGAAGGATAATAAAACTGCGCTCCCGCATCATCATAAACATAAACCATTCTTCCGAAAACAATATGAACATTTCCGGCATTATCAATCGCTATTGATTGAGTACCGTCGCCGCCACCAAAACTGGGAGTAACTCCGCCCGGAGCAGGATAAAACGGGCATTGGTAAACCTGAATGAACTCCCATGTGTCGCCATTGTCGGTTGATTTCATAATGCAGGCATGGCCGCTGTCGAAACCTACAGAAAATGCAATTGTATTGCCCGCGGGTTGCGCCCAGTCATAGCCGTCGGCATCAATGGCTACAAAATAATCGGGGCCGAGTTCAGTAAAAAAATAGTTCTGGATATCCCAGGTTGCTCCGCCGTCGGACGACCTGGAATAAAGCAAAGCTCCGTCCTGACCCATATAGGGCGTTGTATATGATCTGGCCAGTATGTGTATCGTATTGTGGTCAGTACCACTGGTGATCATAGCAGGCCAAACAATACCGGTTCCTGCAACAGGGCCTGCGAGGGTAAACTCTTCCCATGCTCCTTCACCCTTGTTTTCCCTTTTGTTGAAAAGCAGGATCCAATCAGATGAAGGCTGGGCATGGGCAACGACAATCTCACCATTGGCACCAAGAGGTGCATAGCATCCCCATCCTGTCCGGATAGATTCAAGCTTCTCGGTGGGTATTTCACCCCATTGAGAACCGTCATAGTAATTATATCCTGAACCACGGTCGCTCCAGGCTGCAGTTTCGAACCCCAGCATCCAGACAGCACCGACAGTTCCATCAGGATAGGCGTAAATTCGTTGTGACATGCTGCCGTAAGTTTGCAGATCGTAATATGTTTCACCAATATTGGATTCAGTGATTTTTTGGCCGATAATGACTTCACCCGTGTAACCGTTTACCGGGTCAGGTGTTTTAACCGGCATTCTTTCAGCGCCATATCGTATGGCTTGTCCAAAAGTAATTGCTGAAAGTGTTGAGAATGATAGTAAGAGTAAAAACTTTTTCATGATTTGTGTTTTTATATTTTGCTCAAATTTAGCACTTTTTATTGAAACAATATCTTTGATTTTTTTTTCATTAACACGAAATGAACAGAGGGTGGAATATTGGAATATTGGAAAAATGGAATGGTGGAAAGATGGAATGGTGGAATAATGGAATGATGGAATGTTGGAACCGGGAATTTAGAGATGAGACCTGAGAAATGAGAAATTAGATATTAGATATTAGAAATTAGATATTAGATATTAGAAATTAGAAATTAGAAATGAGAAATTAGATATTAGATGAGTCCGTCACAAAAAAACGGAACTACAAACTTCGAACTTCGAACATCGAACTTCGAACTTCGAACTTCGAACTCTATTCCTACTCAACAATTCTCAGCCTCGCGTACTGAAGGAGCAATTGTTTTTGTCCGACATTTTTGAAAAAAACCGAAGCTTTTTTGCTTGCACCGGCACCTTCAACACTGATCACCTTGCCTTTGCCGAAGCGGGCATGCTCGACCTCAATACCGGGTATGATTTTATCAATGGATTGGCTGTCATTTGATCCGTTGTCGCCGGAAACATTTTTATGAAGACTGCCAAGCTTTTTAAGGTTTTTTCGGGTCATAACCGGAGAGGGTAGGCTGAATGATCCTGTTTGAGCGGTCTTTTGAAATGACGCCCGTTTTGGAAATGCAATATATTTATTGTCAATTTCATCAATGAACCTGCTTGGTTCGCACAAAGTCAAATTTCCCCACCGGTAACGGTTCTCAGCAAATGAAATGGTAACTCTTTTCTCAGCCCTGGTGAGTGCCACGTAAAAAAGCCGCCTTTCTTCCTCGAGATCAGCACGTGAGCCTAAAGACTGGATAGAGGGAAACAGGTTCTCTTCGAGTCCGACGATAAAAACATAAGGGAATTCGAGACCTTTTGCGGCATGAATGGTCATCAGCGATACCTTATCTCCGCCATCCTTATCCTGGACATCCGCATCAGTAAGTAATGCCACGTCCTGCATAAATTCATCAAGGGTCGGAATTGAATTACCTTCAGTTGTATCTTTAGCCTCTTCGCCAGGAAGCGGCTCTTTGGGCTTGTCTGTAAATTCTTTAATGGCATTCAACAACTCTTCGATGTTCTGGTAGCGACTGATTCCTTCGGGCGTTTTGTCTTCGTTGAGGTCTTTCATGATCGCTGAAGAATGGGCAATTAACTTAGCAAGGTCAAAGGCGCTTTTCGTTTTGACCTGGGCCGAAAAGCTTTTTATCATGGTGACAAAAGCGGAAATTTTACCTTGGGTCCCGCTGTTCAAATCCAATCCATTCTGATGAGGTTCTTCTATGACTTCCCAAAGTGATTTGTCAGCTTTATCGGCAATAACGATAATATTTTCCTGTGTTGTTTTGCCTATACCTCTCGCGGGATAATTGATTACCCGTTTCAAGGCCTCTTCGTCTTTATTATTAATGCTAAGCCTGAAATAGGCCAAAAGATCCTTGATCTCTTTTCTGTTGTAAAACGACAAACCTCCGTAGATCCTGTAAGGTATATTCAACCGGCGAAGTGCCTCTTCAATTGACCGGGATTGTGCATTTGTGCGGTACAACACGGCAAAGGCGCTGTCAGGGACGTGACTGTTCATCTTGGTTTCGAATATCGAATTGGCCACCAGTGTTCCTTCTTCATTATCCGACTGTGCCTTCAGCAATTCGATCAGGTTACCATCCTCATTTTCTGTCCATATTTCCTTAAAAATCTGATCTTTATTTTTAACAATAACTGTGTTGGCTGCCTTTACTATTGTTTGTGTAGAGCGATAGTTTTGTTCGAGTTTGAATTCGAGAGCATCGGGGTAATCCCTTTTAAAGTTTAAAATGTTTTGAATATTTGCTCCTCTGAAACCATAGATACTCTGGGCATCGTCGCCGACAACACAAATATTTTCATCGTTGGCAGCCAGTTTTTTAAGGATCATGTACTGTGCGTGATTGGTATCCTGGTATTCATCCACCAGGATGAAGTTGAATTTTTTCTGATATCTGATCAGAACATCCGGAAAGTTTTCAAGCAACAGAAAGGTATTCAAAAGGAGATCATCGAAATCCATTGCCGAAGCTCTGAAGCAGCGGGCTTTATATTGTTTGTAAATTTCACCCAGGAACGGTTTGCCCGACATTTTATCATGCGAAAGAATCTCGTCGTCACTGTTGTATGCTTCAGCAGTGATGAGATTCGATTTTGCACCGGAGATGCGGTGGGCAACAAAACCCGGGGAATAAATTTTATCGTCCAGATTTTGATCTTTGATGATCGTTTTGATCAGTCGTTTCGAATCATCGGTATCATAAATTGAAAAGTGAGAAGGATAGCCCATCCTGAATGCCTCGCTGCGAAGCACCCGTGCAAAGACTGAATGAAATGTCCCCATCCATACATTTTTTGCATCGGCATTTCCGACCAGCTTGATGATCCTGTCCTTCATTTCCCTTGATGCCTTATTGGTAAAAGTCAGGGCCAGAATATTGAAAGGGTCAACTCCCTGATTCAATAAATGAGCTACACGATAGGTAAGCACCCGTGTTTTTCCCGATCCCGCGCCGGCAATCACCATCACAGGGCCCGTAAGGGCTTCTACCGCTTCTCTTTGTTTACTGTTTAACTGATCTAAAATGTCGCTCACTTAAGCTTGAATTTGCCGGTAAAATTAATTATAAATGACCTGAAGCTTCTTTAAAAGCAATGAAGGTTTGAAAAAGTTATTCACACAGGGTAAATTGGGATTAGGGAGATTGTGGAGAGGAGGAGATAGGGAGATTGGGAGATGGGGAGATGGGGAGATGGGGAGATGGAGAAATATAGTTGAGGAGGAGGAGTGGCACTGGTAGTGGCAGTGACAGTGGCAGTCAAATTCAGGACTCAGAACCAGTAACCAGTAACCAGTAACCAGTAGCAAGCAACAAGTAACCAGTCGGTCTCGCGAAAGGCGAGAGCAGTCGGTAAGAACTCAGAACTCTAAACCTTTATATCCAGACTATGCGATTCAAAATCCAAACCTGCAGATTCATTGATTTGGATTTTAACATGAGTAGGGGTGAATTCATGTTTTTGGAGCTGGGAAGTAAAGTGGCTGAGATCCAGTTCGAAATTCAGCTTTTCACCTATTTTCAAAATATGCGGAAATCTGCAATGAACGAATTCCGGTTTCACACTGTATATTTTAGAATGAGTGGCATGACTGAAGCGAATATAAGGCGCCTGCAATTTTAATTGCCGTTTGCCAACATTTTCGAGGTCAATGACAAGGGTTGAGTTCATTTTATTATCAGTGCCCGGTTTAAAGTTACAATCTACTTTCAGGCGTTTGGCCGGTTTGTAAAATATTGCCACTAAACCTACAACCAGCAAAACAAAGCCGATCAATGTTAATCCTAAAGTTATTCCAGAAAAACTATTCATAGTGGTTAAATTTAAAAAGCCAATAAAGATAATAATTATATTAATTGCTAATTACAAAAATTTTTCCGGATCCTTTATTAATTACCCTGCCAATTTTTTCAGCCCTCCTGATTCCCTTGCTGTGCAGGGATTTCAGTAATTCATCTTCAAATTTCAATGGAACAGAAATCAAAAGTCCTCCTGATGTTTGGGCGTCGCAGAAAATAATTTTATCCTGCTGTGATATATTTTCTCCCCAAACAACTACATCCGAAACGAAATCAAGGTTGTTCTTCGTACCTCCCGGGATTACATTATTTGCAGCCAATTCCTTTGTTCCATTTATAACCGGGATGATATCGGAAATTAATTCTGCATCAACACCGCTGGCAATCGTCATTTCTTTAAGATGTCCCAAAAGACCAAACCCGGTCACATCCGTACAGGCATTCACCGGGAATTCCCTCATTACCTCAGCCGCTCTATCATTCAGTTCACTCATTACGTTAATGGCTTCCTTTTCAGTTTCGGGAGGCGTGATACCACTTTTTATTCCTGTGGCGATAATGCCGGTACCTATTGGTTTTGTAAGGATCAGAACATCCCCTGGTCGTGCATTTGAATTTGTAAGAATTTTATTTGGGTCAACAGTCCCGGTTACAGCCATCCCGAATTTAGGCTCCGTATCTTCCACAGTATGACCTCCCAGAATGCTGATCCCGGCCTCAGCGGCCTTGTCACTGGCGCCTTTTAAAATGGCTCTCAAAACTTCGATCGGAAGCCGTTTGTCGGGAAAACCAACGATATTCAAGGCAAACAAAGGTTTTCCTCCCATTGCATAAATATCGCTCAATGCATTAGCAGCAGCAATTGCACCAAAAGTATAAGGATCATCCACGATTGGGGTAAAGAAGTCAATGGTTTGGACGATAGCTAAATTTTCATTGATACGGTAAACAGCAGCATCATCAGATGTACTGAGTGATACGAGCACATTCGGATCAACAGGTACCGGGAAATCCATGAGTACTTTTTCGAGATATTGCGGACGAATTTTACATGCGCATCCTAATCCGTGAGTGAAACGGGTAAGCTTGATATCTTTTAAACCGGAAGTTGCAGATAACGCATGAGTTGAAGAACCGGTGAGTTTCAATAATGCAGCAGTGATATGCAACACAGCCTTCTCAATTTCTTCAGTGGAAGTATATTTCCCTGTGGAAAACCGGATGGTTCCCATGGCAAATTCTTCCGGAACCTGCATGGCTTTAAGTACCGAAGATATTTCAATGCTGTCGGTATGGCAGGCTGCACCGGCCGAAGCGGCCACCTCAGTGAGTTCCGAAAGCAAAGTATTGGCTTCTATCCCGTGAAAACTGATGCTGAGCGTATTGGGAAGCCGTTCTTCAGGATGTCCGTTCAGCTTGGCGGACGGAAAAGATTTTATAAGGCCTGCAGATAAAGCATCCCTCATGTTTTTCATGTGATTCCTGTTCTTTTGGAGGTCACGGCCGGCAATTTCACAGGCTTTTCCGAGGCCGGCGATCTGGATCACATTTTCTGTTCCGGCACGCATATTCATTTCATGATCGGCGCCATGAATAAGTTTCTGAATGTTAGTCCCTTTCGTGATATAAAGTGCGCCAATACCCTTTGGTGCATATAGTTTATGACCGGCAACCGACAACAGGTTCACACCCATTTTATCAACGCTGACAGGTATTTTGCCCAACGACTGGGCTACATCGGAATGAAACAGGATTTTGTGATGCTTTGCGATTTCACCGATTTGTTCAACGGGTTGTATCGTCCCGACTTCATTATTCGCATGCATTATTGTGATGAGAATGGTTTCAGGCGTGATTGCTTTTAGAACGTCGTCAGGATTCACCATTCCGTATTCATCCACAGGAAGCCATGTAATTTTAAAACCATTTTCAGCAAGATATTTGCAAACTTCAACTACGGCAGGGTGTTCAACGGAGGAAGTGATGATATGATTTCCCTTATGGCGGTTGGCATAAGCAGTTCCCTTGATGGCAAAATTATTCGATTCAGTACCGCCACTTGTAAATATTATTTCTTCCGGGTAGCAACCGATTAAGTCTGCAACCTGTTTACGGGCAGTCATCACAGCTTTTTTAGCTGCCAAACCGTATTCATGGGTACTCGAAGGATTACCAAAAAGTTCACCGATATAAGGCCTCATGGCATCGGCTACTTCCTTGTCTATTGGCGTTGTTGCGTTATAATCGAGATAGATGGGGGTCATTTCTTAATAGTTAAATTGGTTGAATTGGTTAAATCGGTTAAGTTGTCAAATTGATAATGATTCATTAGGGTATCGAAATTTTGTTTGTATAACTGAAGAACTACTCCGGCATTATATTCAGGGTCATTTGAATCCAACACTATAGTATAGATCTGTTCCGGCGGCCTGCTTTTCAGTCCTGCAAGATATTGCCTGTCATAATAAACCAAAAGCATATCGCATGCCCTTTTCAAATCGTTATTTCCGATTGCGTCAATTATATGCCCTGCGTTTAGTCCTCCCAGTCGCTGAGCAATCCTGTGAACCGCACTATTAAGCATTTCCGCATTAAAGTTTGAATATTCCTTCACCAGTCTTTCTATTCTCTGCGCTTTATCAACATCAATAAATATCAGTGGACTTGTCTTCATTTGCCGAATGAATGGATCGGATAGGCTGACGGTTCCGATACTGCGGCTTTCATCTTCCATCCATACCGGCTTATCGGGATTCAATTGATGAAGGTTTGCAAACAAATCGTTTTCAAACTGTTCATTGGTCGGTTGCACTTCCTGCCCGATATGCCCGAAAGCCGAGCCTTTATGATGCGCGATTTTTTCAAGACCGAGAACCTGTTCGCCTTGTTTTTCGAGTAAATGCAGAATTTCAGTTTTTCCTGAACCGGTCTTGCCTCCAATAACAACAAATTGAAATCCTTCTCCGATGTTTTGCCTGATATAAGAACGGTAAGTTTTGTACCCGCCTTTTAAAATCCTGACATCATAGCCGGCCATCTCCATTAACCATCCCATTCCGCTGCTTCGCATTCCCCCGCGCCAGCAATGCATCAGAATTTCACTTCCGTGAACCACTTTTCGAACCTGTTTAATAAATCCTGACATCTTCGGTCCGACTAAATCCAGGCCGATCAAAACCGATGCATCCCTGCCTGAATTTTTATATAAGATCCCTACCTTTCGCCTTTCTTCATCATCAAACAAAGGAAGGCTGATGGCTCCCGGAATATGACCCTGCCGGAATTCCGATGGCGACCTGACATCGAAGACAGGATGGTCCATGGTAAAGCGAAGGAATGTAGCAGCATCATTATATTGCATTGCTTGAGCGATTATTTCTGCAAAATTAATTGAAATTGGAAAGGGATTAGAAGATCGGCTAAATAGACTAAAAATTAACTCAGAACTCCGAACTTCGAACTTCGAACTTCGAACTCGGAACTGTTTAAATCCCTTTTGATAGCTCCAGACAAAACTCCGCCCAGTTCACATCGCCATAATCTTTACCCAGCCGCACGAAGACAAGGTTTTTTTCGGGATAGACCAAAATATACTGACCCATGATTCCTTTGGCAAAAAATGCCCCGTTATCCAATACGCGCCACTGATAAAGGTATGGGTAGCCTTGTGAATCCCTTGAATTGTTTATAACTGATGTTGACCGTTTGATCCATTTTTCTGAGATGACCTGTTTACCTTCCCAGTTACCTTTTTTCAGGTAAAGCCTTCCGAACCGTGCATAATCTCTTGCAACAGTATTGATGCAGCAAAAGGATTTGACGGTTTGATTCTTTTTGCTGTCAACGCTCCACGAACCATCCGATTCCATCCCGATGGGCTGCCAGATCTTTTGTTCGAGATATGCGTTGATTTTTGTGTGGGTTGCCCGCTCGAGGATCAGGCTCAGGAGCAGGGTATTCACACTGATGTAATCGTAAGACCTGTCCGGCGGCTCTTTCACTTTCAATTTACCGATATATTTTTCAAGGTCGGTTCCGTAATAATATTTCGCCATATCGGCAAAGGGACTGTTGTAGCCTTCGTTGAAATTAATTCCCGACCGCATATTCAGCAGGTCTTCGATGGTGATCTTATCCATTCCCGGATTTTTAAGTTCAGGCAGGAAAGCAGTTATCGGCATATCTGTGCCTTTAATATATCCTTCGTCAATGGCGATACCAACCAGGGCGGAGACAAAGGATTTGGCTACCGAAAAGGAAGGAATAATTGAAGAATCGCTGTATTCGTCAAAATAGTTTTCGTAAAACATGATATTGTCCCGAACGACAAGAAAAGCTACCGTTTTGTGCTGTTCGAGAAATTCTTCAAAGTTTGGCCACTTGTTTTCAGGATTGAATTTTTGAGGAACCTGAAATGCAAATTTCCTTTCCGGTTCAGAAAAATGGAAGGTGCTTTCACCTTTTTTCATTTCGACCGATGGAAATTTTTTATAGTCGTTCAGGTCGGCGTAGTTCCAGTAGAAGAAGCGGAGAATATGTTTGGGTGTGAAGAAAAAGCCGACAACAATAATTGTTGTAAGAACTATTATCAAGATTACCACTTTGGTATTTTTATAATTGTTGTTGTTTGATTTATTATCAGATTTCCTATTCATCCCGAATTATTCTTTTACGTTCTTCACTATCTTTTCCGCTGCCAAATTCTTCCCGTTTAAAAACAGGGTTACCAAATAAGTTCCTTTCCCTACCTTTTGTCCACTGTCATCATCTCCTCCCCAGGTCATATTGTATTGCCCGGCCGACAGAGAAGCATCCATCAGTTTTTTAACCTCGTTTCCATTCATATCATAAATCAATACCTGAACCTCTGCCTGTTCCTTCAAATCAAAGGAGATAAACGTATTGGCATAAAACGGATTTGGATAAACAGTAACTTCGAACCTCGAACTTCGAACTTCGAACTCATGTGTACCTGTCGTCGTATCCTGGCACTCATAGGCTCCCATATCTATCCTCCCGTCAAATATCCTCTGGTTCCCTGCAAGGTCGGTTTGTGGCAGGACGATGGTATCAAAGTCGAAAGTGATCAGTTTGTAAACCGTTTCCTCCTCAATGATATAAGGCGGTAGCATTCCCGGCTCATACATCGGCGTGCCTGCATTTACGCAGGGCGAGTTCCAGGGCAAGGCATACGGAATGGCGTACCAGAGAGGGTCATTGTCGAGGTTCCCCTGACTCCAAACCAAAGTGTTTATATTGCTCCAGTTCATTACTTGCGATTGTCCCCCCTCGATATCTGAATTATAAACCTGACAGGTTGAAGGATAGCTATAACTATTGGGATAGCCAAGGGATAATTCCCTTAGTGAATCGCCGAATAAAATGGAATTATAAATATTTAATTCTACACCAGGACCGGACGAAGACCCAAAGCCATAGTTGCCATATAAAATGTTGTTTGCAATAGTTGCATTAATCAAATCTATTTTATAATGGCCGTATATGAATAATCCTACGGTCATTCCCATCCCGAATTCCGGATCAGGTTGACGAATATTATCTGTAATTTGAAGGTTGGATATTTTACCGAATCCTGAAAATACAATATCCGGATTCCCATAAATCTCTATTCCGCCACCTTGCATAGCATAAAGATTAGTACCCGGTACATTATAGGTGATGATGCAATTTTCAAGACTAAATGATTTTGTACCATGCTCCCAGTTACAAATCGAAAATGCAAAACCCCCTTTATTATTTTTTACAATGGTATTTTTAACAATCAATGAATCTGTATCATATATTTCAAAACCCATGCTACTGGCAGTACCACTTTTTAAGGTGACGTCACTGATAGTTACATGGTTATTATGCCGAATATGAATTCCGCCCTTCCCATGTTGAAATGTAATATCTTTGATGGAATAATTTTTAATTACCCCAACACCGGCGATAAAATAGGATAAGCTGTCAGCATCAATAATGGTTGAATTCATACTTTCACCGATCAAAGAAATATAACTTCTGGTGCTGAATGCCAATTTTTCATTATTCGTCGAAGGCGAATAGGTGCCATTCGACAGGAAGATTTTATGTGGATTCAGGCTATCGGATTTAATTAAAATATAGGCATAAGCGATAGTTTTCAAAGGATCATTTATACTGATGCCGCTATTACCATCATCACCCGATACCGGATTAACATACAGATCGTGATCGACAGGTTCAAGATATGCATGATCTTGTTGGATTGCCACATCATTTGTCGGAAAACCTTCTCCGTCACCTGAAAATATGAAAAAATGATCCGGGTTAATTACTGTAAACGTATCTACGATGATAACCTGAGGTGGTACGGAATAAAATTTAGAGTAGTCGGTTCCTGTAGCTCCGAAGTTTAGGTATATGTTACATTTATTACCCGGATCGAAATTTATATAAGATTCATATCCGCAGTATATTCCACCTCCTGAGCCCCTAGCATGATTATACCTTATTGTTGTTCCAGATAAATATATGTGACCATGTTCAGTATAAACACCACCCCCTAAAGAAGCAGTATTATTTTCAATAATGCAATTTCTGACTACTCCGCTTGCTTCTTCTAAATATATTCCACCACCGTCATTTCCCTTACCATTTCTGATAGTAAAACCATTTATTATCAAATCATTTTCTCCCCAGTTCATGGTTACACACTGTCCTGATTGGCTCCCGTCGATAATTGTGTTGCTGATATACCACGGGTCGAAATTGATGGCATACAAGCTTGCCACCGTAATATGATTTCCATTGTAAGAGATATGTTCATAATATGTCCCCGGCCAAACCAATACTGTATCTCCGATGTTCCAAACTGACTCATTCATCCCTGCTTCTATTGTTGTATAATCCCCGGTTCCGTCCTGCTTAACGGTTATAATGGCCGCTTGCAAGTCAAAAATAAAGTTCAGGATAAAAAGTGCGAGTGGTGTTGTACATTTTATAATTCGTGTCATATTTGATGAATTAAAGTTGAGAATTAACAAAAATAACTCACGCAGCAGTTTCCAGCGCTTTTAAACAAAAGACACCATTCAGGTTGACAGTTACACCTGAATATTGTGGTTCCCAACTGATTCCGTAACAGGAAGTCATAAGCACAACACCGGAATCGCAGGCTATCCATGCATTCCAGCTATCCGGTGAATGAATATCGTTGAAATCACACTTTACCGGTTTAGGACTTTGTGGTATCCACCCTTCCTGAGCCCGGGTAAACATTATTATCCCTGCTATTAAAATGAGTACAAAATTCGTTCTTTTCATGTTGGTTAAATTTGATACAAATATAGAAATAATAAAAGCTCATGATAATTACATGTTAAAATTTGTTTTTGAACCAATCGTCCAAAATGTTGTTGATTTAAAGCAAATTGCAGAGTTGAATTCTGATAAAATTTTAAATCAAATTTATTAATATGTCAAGAGGAATATTTTCAGTACCCAAAGCTTACAACGAACCTATAAAGGATTATGCGCCAGGCTCAAAAGAACGGATCGAATTGAAAAAGAAGATCGCGGAAATGCGGTCGGAAGTGATCGAAATACCTATGTTTATCGGAGGAGAAGAAATCCGCACCAATGATAAAAGGGATATTCATCCCCCACATGATAAGAACCATTTGCTTGGCCATTATTTTTACGGAGGCGCCGAACATGTCAACCAGGCTATTGATGCCGCTTTGAAAGCCCGTTCGAAATGGCAGGAACTGCCGTGGGACCAGCGGGCAGCGATTTTTCTGAAAGCCGCCGACCTTGTTTCCGGGCATTTCCGCGCCAAGATCAACGCAGCTACCATGCTGGCACAGTCGAAAAATGTTTACCAGGCAGAAATTGATGCCGCCTGCGAAATGGCGGATTTTTTCAGGTTTAATGTCCAGTTTATGGCCGAAATCTACCAGCAGCAACCCATTTCGTCGCAGGGCGTGTGGAACCGCGTTGAACAGCGGCCTCTCGAAGGATTTGTATATGCCATTACTCCTTTCAACTTTACTTCTATCGCGGGTAACCTTCCGGCAGCGCCTGCACTTATGGGCAATGTGGTTGTGTGGAAACCTGCCGAAAACCAGATATACTCGGCTAACGTCCTTATGGAAATTTTCCGTACGGCAGGCTTACCTGATGGTGTCATCAATATGATCTTTGTTCCAGGGCAGGTAGGAGGGAAGGTGATGTCAATGCATCCCGATTTTGTCGGTGTTCATTTTACCGGCTCGACGGAGGTTTTCAAAAAAATCTGGAAAGCAATCGGAGATAATGTGATGCTGCATAATACCTATCCGAAAATCGTAGGTGAAACCGGTGGAAAGGATTTCGTAATGGTTCACAAATCTGCAAATCCAAAACAGGTTGTTACCGCTTTGGTACGCGGAGCTTTTGAATACCAGGGACAAAAGTGCAGCGCAGCTTCAAGGGCTTATATCCCGTCGAACCTCTGGCATGAAATAAAGGAAAAGCTTGTAGCCGATGTAAAATCGTTTAAAATGGGCGGTGTCGAAGATTTTACCAATTTCATAAATGCAGTGATTGATGAGGCGGCATTTGATAAGATTGCTTCCTATATCGAACACGCTAAAAACGATCTTTCCTGCACCATACTTGCCGGTGGAAATTACGATAAATCGGTAGGATACTTTATAGAACCGACGGTGATTCAGACATTGAATCCACGTTATAAATCCATGCATGAAGAAATTTTCGGGCCGGTACTCACCATTTATGTTTATGAGGAAGATCAATTTGAAGAAACCCTCGAATTAGTTGATAAAACTTCGCCCTATGCCCTTACCGGTTCTATTTTTGCACAGGACCGGTGGGCAATTGACATGGCATTCAGAAAACTG
>JAGVPB010000086.1 GCA_020052415.1 Bacteroidales bacterium
AATAAGCTTTGGTTCCTAAGGATACAGAACCCATGTCGCTTTTGGGCTCAGTTAAGCTGGTGTAGGTCCACTGACCGTAAGATATCCAAGCGGTGCAGAGGAGAATTGCTGAAATTAAAGTAAACTTTTTCATGTTTTTATTGATTTAATTGTTTTAATGAAACAAATGTAAATCACCCGGAAAGGGAAAATGAACCGGATTAGTGAACGTCGGGATTTGTCTAACGAACGCCGGGATTTGTCTAACGAACGCCAAAGGAATTTCAAAGTTCGAGGTTCAAAGTTTGAAGTTTGGGTTCCGAAAAGTCAATCGGGTCGTCATTGGGATCCCGCCTTTTCGGCGGGAGAAGCAATCTGCTTTTTGTCTTGCAGTCTTTCAAACAGTCACCCCGTGAGTTTTCAATGAAGATGGTCTGATGATTCAGACCTTGGGGAAACTCGCTGAAGGAACTCACAGGGTGACTTCCACCTACCGAATTGGATTAAAATCATTTGAAAAATGAAAATTATCTGATATTTTTCATTTCATAAAATATTATTATCTTAGCAGTCGAAAATTACCTTTATGTTCTTTAGAAATGTTTTCATATCCCCCTGCTTCGGCCCTTTTATAGTAATGTGCGAAAAGAACGGATCAAGATGCCCAAGGTGTATTTTCATGACCTCGGGCTCAGGAATGCTTTGCTAAACCAGTTCAATCCAATTGTTCAGCGACTTGATAAAGGAATGGTTATTGAAAATTATGCCTATATCCGTTTAAGGGAACTTTACGATAACGACATCCTTCGCTACTGGCGAACATAAAATGGTCAGGAGATTGATTTTATTATCAACAGAAACTCTTATTCGGGAGAGGCTATAGAAATAAAATTTGATGAGGAGAGCTTTAAACCTTCGAAATACAGTAACTTTCTGGTTGCTTATCCGGGTTATTCGTTAAGCTGCCGGGCATTTCATGCTGTGCAAAACATCAATTCCCTGTTTGCTTTGTGATTTTCTCACACAGTCACCCCGTGAGTATTCAATGAAGAGGGCTGATGGTTCAGGCTTTGAGGTAGCTTTAAAAGTAATTCACGGGGTGACTTCTATCAAAGGAAACTTCAAAAAGAAACCCACGGGATGACTTCCAATCAGGGTAAATTATCAGTGCCGGATTCTAACTTCTTAGTGTTTTATCCGCCGTCCCCCTCAAACCAGAGGTTCAAAGATAGGGAAAGAAGTTTGAATTGAGGATATTGTGATTAAAAATAATGAAGGGGGGGATGGAGGATAAAACATTGTTGGACTTTACCGCGGCGCTATGGGCATCCTTTTGCTGTACTCTTATGTTTGTGGTTTGTAATCGTGCAAGGTTTGTTCAATTTGAGTTGCATTATTGTAAAACATCTGTTCATCATCAGTAAATTTAGTCAGCACCGGGCATAGCTCTTCCATGATGGTTTTGTCAGCCATTTGAAAAAGACTATGCCAAAGAACGGTTCAATCGTCTTTAAAACTTAACCTGAAAGGGTTACCGGTATCATCTTTCCTTTGCCACACACCGGGCAAACGGATGGATTTTTGCCTGTAATGAGCTGCCATACATCCCTGGCAGGCAATCCTTCAAGTTGAGGTAAAAATGTTTCTGTTCCGATCAGGGTAAAGCATGTTTCTATCTTTGATTTGGCGTTGCATTGCGCCAGCAATCCAAAATACCGGATCTTATAAAACCCGCACGGCAAAACATGTCGTAAAAATCGCATGATGAACTCATCGGCATCCAGTGTTATCTGTTTGTTTAGTTGACCAGTTCGGTAATCTTTGTAGCGAAAGGTTACTTTCCCGTCCTGCTCGTCAATGATCCTGTGATTAGAGATGGCTACCCGGTGGGTATAATTGCCCAGATATTCGATCACCCTTTCGGGACCAGCAAAGGAATTCTTTGCATAAACCACCCATGGCTTGGCATACATCAGGCTTTTAAGCTGATCAAAGTTGTTTACATCATCCGGCAACCTGACCTTGTTTTTTGAAACGGACTCTCCGATCAGCCTGCACAGCATTCCCCTGAACAAACCGCTCAATACCTTCACCGGAAGAAAAAACTTTTTCCCTGATGATATCCACTCCATGCCATCTTCCGAAAGCCCTCCCGCCGGAACGATAATATGGATGTGCGGATGATAGGTAAGGGTTTGTCCCCAGGTGTGTAAAACCGCAACCCCTCCCGTTTGTGCTCCAAGGAATTTTGGGTTCGAAGCACAAATCCTCAGCGCTTCACCTGCTGCTTTAAACATTAAGCCGTAAGCAGTATGCTGGTTAATGTAGAAGGTTTTGTGCAAACAATCGGGAATGGTAAACACAATATGGAAGTACCTGACCGGGATCAGGTTGGCTTTCAGCTTATCCACCCATTGCACCTGCTTGATGTACTGGCATTTGGGACAATGACGATTACGGCACGAGTTGTAGGACTGCCGTATATGCCCGCAGTGGTCGCAACGATCTGTATGTCCTCCCAACGCTGAGGTCCGGCAGTTGACAATAGCCTCGTAAGCTTTGGCTTGTTCGGGACATAGCCGGTGCTTTTTGAGAAAATCCTCCTGATGCCCGCCGAAAATATCGGCAAGCTCGGTGCTTTGCTTCTTGTTTTCCATATTGCCCGGTTTTAAATGTTCATTTCATCCAGCGGTGATGTAATACTGCCGGGATTAATATTGGCGATATGAAGATAAATGGATGTGGTCTTCAGGGAACTATGTCCTAGAAACTGCTGGATCAGCCGGAGGTTAACTCCTTTCTCCAGCAAATGGGTGGCAAAGCAATGGCGCAGAGTATGAAACGATATCTTCTTTTTAATCCCTGCTCTGCTGGCAGCCAGCTTGGCAATTT
Source organism: Bacteroidales bacterium (assembly GCA_020052415.1). Taxonomy (GTDB): domain Bacteria; phylum Bacteroidota; class Bacteroidia; order Bacteroidales; family JAADJA01; genus JAADJA01. The sequence goes on from JAGVPB010000086.1 coordinate 2,872, forward strand.
GATTAATGGTACTCCCGGAAAGGCATTTGCCCTTTTTACCCGATACTTCAAACAAATAATTTACCGGACGCTCGAGTTTGTAATACATCCTGAGCAGTTCGAGGGCTTTGTGCGACAGAATGGTGTAGCGGTCTTTCTTCCCTTTGCCTGCTGTAACCTTGACACGCATTGCTTTTGAATCAATTGCATCGGGTTTAAGGGTTCGGACTTCATCGCGTCTCAGTCCCGATGAGTAAGTCAGAGCAAGCAGAGCCTTGTGTTTGATGTTACGAGTCAGGGAAATCATGCGTTCTACCTCTTCAATGGTAAGTACTGAAGGCAGTTTTTTCTCACGCCTTGGCCGTTTTATCCTGACAGGTTCCCACTCCCTGCCCAGAATATCAACCTGCATGATCTTAAAAGCACTGATGCCCTGGTTAACCATAGACACGGAAATCTTATCCACTGTGATACGGTGATAAAGAAAATCCTTGAATTGTTGAGTGGAGATTTTGTCAAGCGGTAAATTGAAAAAATTTTGTACCTTTGACAGGCAAGCTGAATAGCTTTTGATTGATTGTTCGCTGTAGTTGCGAAGCTGCATCTCGCGGACCATCCGCTCGATGAGCAAAGAATTTAAATCTTTCATCTTTTGTTAAATTTTATGATTCGACACCATAAAATTAACAAAAAATTACCGCCTCCGTTAGGGGGCGGTTTAGTTCAACTGGGATATAACCGCAATCGCCACACTGATTGCACTATTCACACAGGCTCCATAATCGTAATACAATAAATACAAAGAATCCTTTTTCAGAATCTTTGGATTATGAATGATAGCTTCTTTTTTTGACATTTTAAAATAATACGGATCATCCTCCACCGAATAAACAGGATTCTTTATATACTTCTCCCAATGGATGCCATCCTCACTGATGGCATGTCCTATGGAGCCTGCTTCCCAGCTATCATCCATTATTTTAGGTGTAAGGCTGCCATAGAAATACATTTCAAAATCCCCATGAAGCCGGAATATAAATCCGGCAAGTACCACATCACTGTCCCATTCTCCGGGTTTGCCCGTAATGATCACCGGATCGCTGTCAGCAAAGGGATGTTGTTTTGTTTCGGGATTGTTATACATTTTCCATACGATTCCATCATTAGAAGTTGCCATCCCAATGAACCAATTGGTATTTGATGTCAGATTATCTCCACCCGAATAATACATTAAATAACTAC
>JAGVPB010000005.1 GCA_020052415.1 Bacteroidales bacterium
ATGTTTTCCAACAGGACTTTACCGGAATTGTCATCGGGTTCCTTTTTGTGAATGTTTAGTTTAGGATCGGCGTTCTTATCCGGGACAGTCGGAAATGCTTTACTCTTGCTGAGTTCAGAAGTAAGGCGGTTGATTTCACCGTCTTTAAATTGGATTAAGGAATCTATTTTGCCAAACAAAACAGATACAGAAGAAAGCTCAAAGGTTTTATCAGAATTGTCCAATTCCAGGTTATGAGCGGAAGCAAAGGTTTTAACTTTAGCTTCAAAATCAGCAACACCTTGCTGCAGGGTGGAATTGATTTCAATAGATGATAATTGCTCTTCGATTTCCTGAATTTTCAGATTAAAGTCAGCCTGAAGCTGAGTAAAATCAATGTTGTCAGCTTTTTTTGAAGAGAAATTATCTGATACCCATTTTTTAAGGTTTTCGATTTCTGTTTTAAAATTCATAGACTTATGGTTTTTATATTGTTTGTAGTTGGTTAGAAATTCTGCAAGAATTTCGGGTTTTTGATCGAGCAAAGAGAATATTTCGGGGTGCTCGTCAAGGAATAATGAGACCTGGAAAGCAAAGTCATCTTCACGGAACGATTCAAAGAGTCCGTCAGTAGCAGCAGGGTCATCCACAAGATCAGCAGCAAAAAGGTTAAGAATAGTTGCATATTTTCTTTCAATTTCCTTACCATCCACCGACTCGAGCTTAGTATTGACTTTGCCCATTTTAAAAGCAATGCTGGCTCCAAACATATCAGGGTTGGACTCAGCCAAATCAAAAATGTAGTCATAGAGATTACCTTTAGGTGATTTTTGAGATCATTTATCGAGATGAAGGTCCGCAATGGCCTTATCATCTACCATACGAAAAGTACGGAACCTGCCGAGGTATGAACCCAGGGCAGTAGAACAGATATTAGGATGTCCGAACCGGGCTTTGACACCGGCAGGATTCTGATTGCCAAATTTTACGACATCGTTTATAAAATCCTGGTCAATGAATAAGTCATGCCCTTTGGCTTCACCAACTTGACAAAGTACTACATCCTTAATGATGCCGCTTTCCCGGTCAATTAAAGAAGGTGACTGGTGATAGATCGGATTAGAGCGAAAGTAGGTTTTCATCAAATCTCATTTATTTAACTGTACCAACTAATTCAGAACCGGGTTTAAACTTTCTGATTTTAGCTTTAGAAGCATTAAGACCATAAATTCCCTGGTTGACCTTTTTTACAACCGTGGTTGATTTCTTTGCATTTTTCTTAGTGTTTGCCATAGCAATTTAATTTTAAAACAAAAATAATTGTACATAAAGTAAAACTTCAAATAGTTATGAATTAAATATTAACAATCAGTACAATATAGACATTTATTATGTAAATTTGTTGAATGAAATTTTAAATTAGAAAATCATGAAGAATTATGAAATAGAACAGTCGAACAATGATGTTCAGAAAGTTTACGAACTGTTGATTGATAAGCTGACAGAACATGTAAAACTGTTAAGTATGAATGGCAAGCCCATTACGACAGTAATGGGGGTGAAAAGGGAATTGGTTCGAATGAGGAAGCTGACCCCTTCGGCAACCTGCGGGTGCCACCTCCCCGATGGGGAGGACATGCCAGCGCACAATAGGTTTAATGAAGGAAAAATTAGTAATGAGGAAGAGTTGCTTGCAATGGAAATTATGGAATGCATGGGAATAGATGTTAAGCCGGCTGTGGAAGCAGGATTGATAGGAATAAAGGAAATGAAAAAGAGTCTTATAAGGTTCCATTATGATAAAATGGCCAAAACCGGAATGAAGTACAAGGACATTAAGGCCGAATTGAGCAAAAGGTACGGAATGAGCGTAGCGAATATTGAGAAGGTCGTGTACAGAAGGACCTCACCCCGACTCCCGCCAAGGCGGGACAAGCTCTCTCCTAAAGGAGAGGGGGTTGATGAACGTTTTTTAAATAGATTAATGTAAAGATTGTTGAAGATGATTGAAAGGGATAAAAACGGGAGGTTTGTTCAGGGAAACAGTTCGAACGGCAGACCAAAAGGGAGCCGGAATAAAACATCTGCTGAGGTGAGGGAAAAATTTCAGCAACTGGTGGATTCTTATTCGCTCTCGCAAATGAAAGCCGACCTGATGGAATTGGAACCTGGCGAACGATTAAGGGTTATGACCGGGCTGCTTGACTTCTTTATTCCGAAACTGAACCGTACCGACCATAGCATGACCATTGGAGATGAAAGAATAATAATAATGTTGCCTAACGGAAATGATCATAGACTTCTCGAACCCGAAAATATTCAACCCGATCTACCTGCCCCTGCTGAATGATGAACACAGGTATATCCTTTTATACGGGGGCAGGGATTCGGCTAAAAGTTACTTTGCCGCTCAGAAAGTAATTATCGATACCATGCGGAAACCTTATTCCCGGTATATACTTGTAAGGAAAGCATACGCACACATTAAAGACAGCCAATTTCAAACGATCAAGGATATTATTATCAGCTACGGGTTAATGGATTTTTTTGTTTTCATTGAAAATCCATTGCGGATTATCTTTAAGAAAAACGGAAATATGATCATTGCCAGGGGACTGGACAAAGAGCATAAGACAAAAAGTATTAAAGACCCGACAGGGGTCTGGTATGAGGAAATGAATGAAATCGGATTTAATGACTTTATAAAAACTACGACGAGCTTGCGAGGAGGGATAATACAGGAAGTTGCCACTTTCAACCCGGAAATGGAAACTGAATGGATTAACTCTTACTTTTTTCCGGCAAAAGAAAGCTATGAGAAAATTGACGGTAACTTTCACTATGTAAAAAGCATAAGGCCCGACACAACAATATTACATACTACCTATAAAGACAATTGTTATGTTACTCCGCAAAGTGCGGAATTACTGGAATCTTTTAAAAATATAGATGATAATTATTACAGAATTTATACTCTCGGACTCTGGGGCGGGGTGCTGGAAGGATTGATATATGAGAACTGGGCAATTGCTGACGAAATTCCGAAGGAATCGAAGTTTTTGGGATACGGATTGGACTGGGGGTTCACGAATGACCCAACCGCTATAATAAGGGCTAATATCGGAGAAAACGTGCTTTACTTAGATGAGATATTGTATAAGAAAAGTGTTACTAATCAGGATATTAGCAGGTATTTGATCAGTGCGGGGATAAATAGGAAGGATGAGATTGTAGCGGATAGTGCGGAACCGAAGTCAATTCAGGAATTGTATGCGGCGGGGTGGAACGTTCATCCGGCAATCAAGGGACCGGACAGCGTGAGGGCTGGGATCAATAAGGTTAAGCAGTTCCGGATTGTGGTGACTTCGAGAAGCTACAACCTTATCAGGGAATTAAAGAATTACAGATGGAAAATGGATAAGGATAACAATAGTCTGAATGAACCGATTGACAACTACAATCATGGTTTGGATGCCGTGAGGTATGTGGTGTTGAATAAGATTTTACTATGTAAAAAACGATTATTTTCTATAAAAACAATAAGTATATAAATTGCAAATAATAATTATAAATTTTTAAGCTTATCAAGTAATTTAAAAACTTCGTCAAACCATATACATTTTGCTAATCCCATATTATCAGATGAATCAGAAGGTAGGTGACCTACAACAATTCCAATTAAATAAGGTTTCGTTTGGGACTTATTAAATGCAATAACAGGACTTCCACTATTGCCACTATAAGAAAATGCATCAATTAGAAAAAAGTTGTTATTTGAAGATGCCCATGCAAGAATACCCTTTCGAACTACAGGAGATGGAATTGATTCAGAAAACATATTTGTTACATAACCTGGAGAATATCCCAATTCAGTACCAATTGCATATGGAAAACCAATAAAATAAACATCAGTACCAATTGGCACAGATTCTCTTGATAAATAGTAACTACTATCAAAACAAATAATATTTGATACTTGAAATTTTGTAGAGTCAGGTTGTATTAAGTAATTACCTATACTTAATTTAAAAGCGGCTATATCATTGGATTTATCATAAACAAAAGTAGAATCAGGTATTAATTTAAAATTATATCGAAGTTTATTATCATAAAAAGTCCATATATTTCCATTAATAGTTATAGTAGGCCTTCTACCAACTATATGTTGTGTTTTTACTATTTCTGCCATTTTGTCGATTAGATTTTGATCTGCTGAAATTGTAATATAAATATTTGGATTTCTTAATAAATGCTCATTAGTAATTATGGCAGAGGGATAATTTTTGTCACCAGATTCAACTATAAATCCAGTACCATGGGGTATAAAGAAAGTATCAATTTTTTTCTCTAATAAAACAACAGTATGTAAACTATTACCAAATTTATTAGATAGCTGAGATAATAAATAGTGAGGGCTAAAGGTAATAATAATAGCAAACAAAAATAAAGGAAAATTACTGGATTTCATAATGATATAACATTTAATAAAAACAATCAAAGATAATTGAATTATTAATGTTAATTAAGTAATATAGAAAGAATTAGTTAAAGCGGATTATTAGGGGTTTTGGCGTGTGTTTTTGTTCAGGGGCGGGGGGTAACGGCTTAGGTATGGCAACAAAAATATCTGGTCAAAAAGGGATGGCAAGCAAAGTAGCAGGCGGCAATACAATAGTGTAAGGTAAATCAGGGGTGAAATGAGCCCTTCGACAGGCTCAGGGCGGGCTCTTTCGGCAGGCTTAGGGCGGGCGGCGAATGAACCTCTGATGAAATAAAATATATTGCGGACTGATGCTTTGCTTTTGAGGCAGGTTTTGACCGGATATTTTTGTTTCGGGGTGGCAGCCGTTACCCGAAGGGCAGGACAAAAACCATGACAAAACCGAAGGGATGGAGCAGGGTCAGATTACTCGTTAAACTAAAAATTCCATTTTGTTTATTTTGTTTTGAAAAATTGCGATTAATGAGATAACGGGTGATTAATCGGAGACGGAGCGGGCTGGAAGGGATGGCGCAAAGGAAAGGAAGTAAAATTGGGTCGGCAAACCAAAAAGGCTAATACTTTTAGCGGTGGAATAGGGATGGAAAGTATTTTGTCTTTTTGGTTTACAGGGGATGGGAATTTTACTTTCTTTCTTTTGCATCTAAACGGAATGATCTTGAAAAACGGACAGAACCCGGTTTTATCCTGTGAAAGAATGGAATGAAGCAAGGGATCGCGATAACGTAATGAAGTGAATGGGTTTTTGTGGGGATAAAAAATGGGTCCCGCACCTGCGGGACTTATTTTTTATCAGGGATTGCAGGGCAGGGAGAAAAAAACGCATTTACGTAATGAAGTGAAAGCGTCCCGCAGCGTAATGGAATGAATGAACAGGTAAAACGGGGTGAGTATGAACCGGAATGATTTTGTGAAACGGTATATTGGGGCAGGGATGGATTTTGTTGAATCGGTTGAATCGGTTGAATCGGTTATTGGGATATAAAGGTTTGTAAAAATCATGTGAATTGCGATTTGGGAATTGGTTCGCAAAAGGCACGTCCGGTGACCGAAAGCCCGGAATGGCTCGACTGGTGAAGCTGCAAGCACAGTATAGCGGAATTTATGGGGACAGTGCGAAGGCTTGTGCGGTTGGTATGGAGCGGACTGTGCTTGCAAAGCTGAAGCAGGCGGAGAAATGAAGGGCTTAAAAACTCAATCTTCCCGTACTTCTCAAAAG
>JAGVPB010000012.1 GCA_020052415.1 Bacteroidales bacterium
GGCCGCCCTTACTTTTGCCTGCGGTGTGGCAGCGCACCAGGTTTATACTTCCCAGGTTTCAGGGACATTTGGAGTTGAGCAGGCGCTTCAGGCTTACCTTCGGTTTGGTTTCTCAGAAGTAGTTTTCTTCGAAGGAACGGATACCACTCTTTTTGGAACACTTTCGCAGAACATGATGGATGCCCGGCCTGCACACCTTGCGGTTGTTGATCCGGGATGGACAATGGGTCATAACGTTGTAACCGATGGATATAACACGGATGAGTTTTATCATCTCAATTTCGGCTGGGGTGGACCTTATAACGGATGGTACCTTTTACCGGACGAAATTCCTTACGGATTAACAGTTATAGAAGGCCTGATTACAGATATTGCTTATCCACCGGTCAATACCGGTGTTTATCATGATTTGCCAGGAACGGATTTCTCATTTAATATTTCACCCAATCCTGTAAAGGATCGTATAAATCTCGAAACCATTGTCGAACAGCCATCCGTTATTAAAATTGAAATATTTGATATGAATGGTTCAATGGTCTTTTCAAATCCGGTAAAATCAGTTGAAGCGGGTATTTACACCGAAACTTTTAATCTGCACTTAGACGGAGGATTATACCTATGTAAACTTCAGATCGGTGATAAAACTATATCAAAGAGGTTTATTGTCAGATGAGCCTACCTAATGAATATCCCGATTTCTTTGCCCGTTTCTATGATGTGATCTATGATCATGTTCGGAGCAGTTCTGATCACGATTACTACCTGAATAAGATATTGGAATCCAAAGGACCGGTCCTTGAAGTGGGTGTTGGAACAGGGCGATTTTTTATCGAAGCTTTGAACCGGAGAGCCGACATTGACGGTATTGACATAAGCCCTGAAATGATTCTGGTTTTGAAGCAAAAACTTCCTTCGAAACATCATAAACGTATAAAGGTTCAGGATTTATGCACTCTGAAAATGCCCCGGAAATACGAATTGATCATAGCTCCTTTCAGGGTTTTTATGCATCTTCCCGAAGTTAACGACCAGCTGTCGGCACTGAATAGTGTTTACGATCATTTGCTTCCCGGTGGCAAGTTCATCTTTGACCTTTTTGTTCCGAATTTAAAAATGATTGCAGAAGGTGTGGATAATATGAATGATTTTAACGGTGAGTATGAACCCGGAAAAAAACTGCAGCGATTTACTTCCATGAATGCAGATCCCGTGAATCAACTCAGCTATGTGACCTTTACCTTTGTCTGGACGGAAAATGACAAGGAATATACTGAGGAATGGAAAACACAACTTCGGTTTTTCTTTCGTTATGAGCTTGAGCACCTGTTATGCAGATCAAAGTTCAAATCGTATCATATTTATGGAGATTTTTCAGAAGGTGAACTGACCAGGGATTCAAAAGAATTTATTGTAGTTTGCAAATGATGATAAATTACGTAAACAAATTTCTTTATTTGCATCCACTCCGGCGTAAGTAATTACAATAGCAGGAAGTATATTTGCAATGAAATTTGAAATCCAAATCGCATATCACCAAATGAAAAAGTAAAAATAGTAGAAGAGTTAAAATCCTTTTAACTTTTACCTCCACGCTTTCAACTTTGAACCCTGAGTCCACTCCGAAAAGTCATCATATGTCATTGCGAACGCAGTGAAGCAATCCGTATCATTTGATAATGAACAGATTGCTTCTCCCGCCTGGAGCGGGATCGCAATGACGTTCAACAATACTTTTCGGAGTGGACTCAACTCCGAACCTCCTTCCTATGCTTGCAGGAGTTTTTCAATATCGAACTTCCTCATTTGCAGAAATGCGTTTGTTACCCTGCCGGCTTTTTCAGGATCGCTTAAAAGTTTTGGAAGTATTGCCGGAATTATTTGCCACGATACGCCAAACTTGTCTTTTAGCCAGCCGCACCTACTTTCCTCTCCGCCTTCGGTGAGCTTGTTCCAGTAGTAATCAATTTCCTCCTGATTTTCGCACTCCACAATAAAGGATATACCTTCGCTGAAATCAAAAGCGTGTGATATCGAACTATCCATAGCCATGAACACATGACCTCCCAATTTAAACTGGGCATGCTTCACTGTGCCTTCATCACCATACTCACCTGCTGTGTACTTTAAAATTCCGGCAATTGCAGAGTTGCCGAATATTGAGGTATATAAATTAATCGCCTGTTCAGCTTTGCCTTTTTGTGAATTGGCAAACATAAGGGCTGGAGTAAACTTCTGGCCGACATCCTCCATTTTTCCGAATGACAACTGCCAGCTTATTCCAAACTTATCCTGCACCCATCCGTATTTTTCGCTCCAGTCGTATTTGTCCAAAGGCATCAGCACCGATCCTTCTTCTGTAAATTTATTCCAGGCATGATCAATTTCCTTTATAGTTTCGCAAATAACAAAAAAAGAAATAGATGGGTTTGGCTTATACATCGGGCCGCCATTAAGTCCGATAAATCTTTGGCCATTCAAATTAAAAGAAACGACCATTGAATTGTCTTCAGTTATTTCGGAATTCCCGAAAACTTTACAGTAAAATTCAGCAGCTGCCCTCGCCTGGCCGTCGAACCAAAGACAAGGATAAATATGATTTTTCATTTGACTATGAATTAGTTAGACATAATAATGTTATTCTTCGCACAATTCTTTCAGTTTTTCCAGCGCCAAAGGCCAGGTAGTCAGAAACAAATCCTTTAATTCCCGGGTGGAATCCGTATCAATGCAAAGCAAAGTCCTGCCCTTTAAATCAATAAATGTATAGTTCTCATGCGCACCTGCCCAGCCTTCAATAGCTTTTCCACTTGTTATTTCTTTACCGTCCTGCACCATTCCCTGATGTTCAATGGAAACAAATTTGTTGGGGATATTATCCTTTATCCTGCTCACCATCCCGCCCGTTTCACCATTTTCATCTGTACCAAGGAATATTATTTTACTGCCTTTTTCCCATGAACCGGTAAAGTGCGAATCAGGTGCAAACACTGAGGTCCATTGTTTATAGGTATCTTTGTCCAGCATCTTATGATAAACTTTTTCGGCTGGTGCATTGATTTCAATTTCGAAATGTAATTTCTCCATCACCACCGAGGATTCCACATATTTCCTGAAGTTGTCCAGAATGGCCTGCCATCCGTCTCTTTGAACTTCGGCTGAGTTTTCATTTTCTGTTTCAAAGGTTTCAACGATTTTCGTTTGGTCATCATTTTCTGAAAAAGCTATAGTAACTTTTCTTCCATCCAGGATTATATAGGCAATGAGTTTGTTTAGCTGAACCTGTGTATATATTCCTTCAAAGTCAAAACTTGCGCTTCCGTCTCTGGCAGCCATTGTTGTTTTGAATTTGCCATTTACTTTTAAATCGTTTTCGGAATATGGAGCATGCCAGTCGTCTGAGGCCTGACACCAACGGGTGATATGTTCAGGATTTGTCCAATAGCTCCACACCTTTTCGACAGGAGCTTTTATTGTTGTTTCAACTGTGATTGATTTCTTTTCTAATGTTTCCATATTTTATGAAATTTAATTACTGAATTAAATTAACAAAATAATCCGTCGAAAGTTACTGGAAAATTGTTTGGAAATTAAAAACACAAAAACAAAAAAAACCCACTCCTTTAGTGGGCTTTTTAATGTTAAAAACAAGATCATTACATAAATGATTGAATTGCTACCTTTTTAAGTTGCTTTTCAATACCATTGACCTTTATATGGAAAAATACCAGCCATTCGGCCTTGGAGCCATATATGGCATAATCAGTACCTTCGTAATTAACCTGAGCGGTATAGATATCCGTGTTATTTTCATTATCAAATAAAAAATCCGGTTTGAGTTCTGCATGCATCACCTTTACCAGTTCATCATTGTTTATCGCGTTTGTAAGCGGTAAAGTAACAGAAAAAGGATTTACCCGATATTCCGATTGTGCGAAACTCAGCGTAGAAACTGACAATACTGTCAGTGCTAAAATTAATTTAATCGTTCTCATAGTGTCCTCCTTTTTTATTAAAATCTATTTTTATAACGTGTTTAAACCCCCTTACTGGTACATCATTTAAACTCAGGATGAGCGTATAAGTGTTAAATTTATGTTAAATCAATCTGAATTAACCGGATACACAGAAATAAATTTGTCAAAATCCCCATTAATATTCAACCATGTCCGCTATTGTCTGTAATAATCTTCGATTGCCTCCTCCGGTTCCTCAAGCGTATTGTAATCAATGGTGATTTCTTCTCCCGCATTAATGTGGCGTAATGCATAGAAGTCATAGTTTCGGTGATATGCATTCGGAGTTTTTGAATGGTTGAGGTGCCATCCAATGTCCATTCGCCCGAAATCTTTGGGTCCTACAACGGTATTGCCTCTGTAGATGCAATATTTAAGGAAGATCTCAGGAACATCTTCTTTATTTCGGACTGCAGATACCGCATCCAGATCACTGTCATCGGCAAACAGCCTCAGGTAAGTTTCTGCACGGATATCATGGACTGCAAAGACACCGATACCGTGATCCGATGGTTTTAATATAAATGAGAATTCAGTGGTACTATCGCTCATAAATAGTTTTCAATTAAACAAAGATATTGAGAAAAGTATTTCATGCCCTCCATTTTTGCCTGTAGCACTCCTCAGCCGTTCATGCTCGGCGTTTGTGAACCATCCTGAAAAAACTTGACAGATTTTGGATTAAAAATTATTAACCTTTTGCATTCCGGTAATGATAGTTTTCAGTATTTTTGAAGGGTAATGACTGAAAAACCGAAACGGGTGAATAAGCTAAGTAGAAAAGCGCAATAAGTTTTCGAAAGATTGAATTTCCATGTGATGGTATCTAATATAAGGAATTTAATAAACTTAGGTGATTGAAGTAAATAAACAGGAAAGGAAAAAATATTTGCGGAAATAAAAACAAACAGAATCGTACTATTGCAGATACTGATAGTTGTATTTTAACGGTTTTTCAATATGTATTATTGAAGTTAACAATAAAATTCAACACTTAATTGTAACAAGCCTAACATGAAAATCGTCATAAAGAAATCTTTCTAAAATAATAATATGAAGTTATTCCATTACTATAGTAAAGCAGTGATCTATCCTTCCCTTTTCACACTGTTTTTTTGTATCATATATTCGATTCTTGACAACTATAATTTTAAAAGTGAATGGCAAACAGCCAGGTCATTAATAGTAATGGCAATTATGTGTTCATTTTTATTTTCACTCTTAATGTATGGCCTTTCCCTCACGATTTTTCTTAATAAATTTAAAAAGTTAAATAAAAACTTGATTTGGAATATATTAACGTGGTTTCTTTTGCCTTTTGGATATATTACCATGGTGCTGATTAATGATATAAAAATCAGAATTAAATTCGATTTTGGGTTTGGAAATGATTTTATTTTCCTTTTAGTAATGACTTTACCATTTGTGATAGGATTATGCTGGGCTTTTATCCAGTATAGGATTGAAATAACAAATATCAATAATGAATAAATATAAATGATTGATGTACGGAGCTTAAAAGCTTTATCTCTTTTTAGGTTTGTTCAAACATGAACCAGAATACTTCTAAATTTTAGGTTAAGTAATCGTAATTTAAAACCGGAAAATATAATTGGATGTGTGAAAATCGTGCGAAAGGTGGTAGTATTCGTGAAGTTATTTTATACTGCAAAACGAAAAAAGTTGATTTATGGCTATTAAAGGGAAAATAGACAGGCGGAAATTTATTAAGATGTCGGCACTTGGTGCTGTGGCAGCCGGCTCTGCAGCTATAATTATGAATTCCGGAAAGCTTTTCACAGCGGCTAATTCCGGGGTAAATGGTTCAGAAATGATTCTGGCAGACACCAAAAAAATTTTTTGGAAATGCGGCACCTGTTCCCAGACATTTCATTATATATTAAATCGTGAATTTGGATATCCAAAAGAGGCCGAAGGCTTTGCTTTGGATCCATTGGCCGGTGGTCTTATGCTGGGACATCAATGCGGTATGCTTTGGGGTTCTTCTTTAGCTGTGGGAGCAGAATCATTTCGCAGGTATAGTGACCACAATCAGGCCACTGCACAAGCCATAACAGCAACTCAATATCTCATGGAATCATTTTCAAAAAGGACTAAAAGCGTCAAGTGCAGAGATATAGTCGGTTTTGATTTTACAGACAAAGTAAATGAGATGAAATTCATCCTTAACAGCCTGCCTGGTGGATTTACAAACATGGTATGTATGAATCTTGCGGAAAAGTGGGCTCCGGAGGCCATTCAATCAGCAAGGGAAGGATTATCATACGAACAAACTGATATACCTGAATTACCTTTAAGTTGCGCTTCGGAAGTTGCCAAAAAAATGGGAGCCAGTGATGAAGAAAAGATAATGGTTGCCGGATTTGCCGGAGGAATGGGTTTAAGCGGAAATGCTTGTGGTGCGCTGGGTGCTGCAATTTGGATGAATTCGTTAGCCTGGTGCAAAAAACATCCCGGAAAATCAGGTTATTCCAATCCGAATACAAAAGAAATATTGAAGGCATTTAATAATGAGACCGGTTCTGAATTTTTATGTCAGAAAATATCAGGGCAGTGTTTTAAGACACTAAGAGATCATACGGAATTTGTAAAAAACGGTGGCTGCGATAAATTGATTAATTTACTTGCACACTCATCCTGAAAGAATAAATTAAAAATAAGAAAATGAAAGCTTCAAAAGCAGTACCTCACGACACGAAATGGGTATTTATAAAGCAGGGAACCTGTTCACGCACGTTCATGTATATTTTAAACCGGGAATTCGGCAATCCAATGGAAACAGAGGAACGGGCTGCAGACCCGCTTGCGGGAGGAATCATGCAACAGGGATATCAATGCGGGATGCTTTGGGGTTCTGCACTTGCAGTGGGAGCAGAGTCCTTTCGCTGGTGCGGCAATTGCGATCAGGGCATTGGTTTAGCCATCACAGCAACGCAAACCATCATGGCCTCATTCCTCAAAAGGGCTAAGAACACAGATTGCTTTGATATAACGAAAGCAGATTTTACAAAGAAATATGGCATTGCGAAATATCTGATCTTCGGAAAAGCCTTAACCTGCATTAAACTTGCCGATAAGTGGGCACCGGAAGCTATCCGGACAGCGGTTGAAGCTTTATCATATAAGCAAGCAGGATTGCCTCAGCAACCGGTAAGCTGTGCGTCCGAAGTTGTTAAAAAAATGGGCGGAAGTGAAAAAGAAATGGTTATGGTTGCCGGATTTGCCGGAGGCCTGGGTTTGAGCGGAAATGCCTGTGGAGCCCTAAGCGCCTCTATTTGGATGAAAACACTCAAATGGTGCAGGGAAAATCCAGGGAAAGCCCTTTATCCTAATCCAAAGGCAAAGGAAACCTTAGAGGAATTTTTAGCCGCAGTGGATTATGAATTTCTGTGCCATAAAATATCAGGACAACGTTTTCAGTCAACTGAGGATCATACGCAATTCATAAAAAGCGGGGGCTGTGATAAACTGATTGATTTACTTGCCAGGAGCTAAAAAATTTTATTCATACCTAAAAATGACTCAAAACTTCAGGAAATTATTGGTAATCATCGGAGGGTTATTGACATTGATATGGGGAATATCTCATCTTTTCCCGACATGGTCGGTGGTTAATGGATTCGGTAACCTTACCCCGGATAACAGGCAAATAATAACCATGGAATGGATGATGGAAGGCTTTACTTTAATATTTATCGGAATCCTCGTTATTGCGGTAACATGGACCGGACAGGTTGAAAGTAAAGTTGTGAAAACTGTTTATCTCATTGTCTTTTTAATGCTGGTTGCAATGGCGGCATTATCTGCATTTACCGGATTTAAAATTGATTTCCTGCCTTTTAAATTATGCCCGTTCATTTTTATGATTTCAGGAATATTGATAGCCGGCGGATTTCTTTATCGTAATCAACAGAATGAAAAGAATCAGGAGGATTTTGAGAATCCGGTAAATAAAATATGATCGTATGATAACAATTAAACCTAAGAACATTGACGAGTATATCATGGGCTTCCCGGTTGAAGTTCAGAAGAAACTGGAGCAAGTCAGAAAAACGATTAAAAAGGCAGCGCCGGATGCAGAAGAGACCATAAGCTATGCAATGCCGGCTTTCAGGCTTTATGGCATCCTGGTTTACTTTGCGGCTTTCAAAGATCACATTGGATTTTATGCGCTGCCAAGCGGAAATGAAGCCTTTCAAAAAGAACTTTTGGGGTATAAAACAGGACGCGGATCAATTCAGTTTCCGTTTGATAAACCATTGCCTTTAAGCTTAATCACCCAAATCGTAAAGTTCAGGGTATATGAAAACCTGCAAAAAGTAAAGGCAAAGAAATGACTTTTCAGAACCGGAAATTAACAAAGGTAATTGTGAACCTAATACCAGTAATTTGTTGCGATGGATTGTGCAGTACTCAGAGGCGGGAACGAACAAACAGGTAATTCCAATTATGTATGGTTAACTTTATATGCAGAATCTCGTATATAAGCGAATTCCGGTTGGAGCTTTTCATTTAGCCGGTAACTTGTGTACAATCAAATGTCAGGCATTTTAATTTTCGTTGTATGAGAAGTGATCAAAATAACCCGGGTCCAGTCGGTCAAAGGTCAGAGAATATTGATGTTGCCAAAGGTATTTTGATATTGGCTGTCGTTTTGGGACATGCGCCCAGTCATGATCTTGAGCATATTTTATATTGGTTTCATATACCTGCTTTCTTTTTTATAAGTGGACTGTTAGTCTATGGTAAGAAGTATGATGTTGCAAAAATACTGGACAGGACCAAAAAATTACTCATTCCCTATTTAAGCTTTGGAATTGCAATTAGTATATATACCTGTTCAGTTATTTGGTACACTTTAAAAGAAATTGATATCCATCTGCTGATGGCCTATTTCCTTGATTTAATACGAGGAGGCCGAACATTAAAAGGAAGTTTTGGTGTTTTTTGGTTTGTTAATGCGTTGATTGTGATCAATGTTTTATTTTTCATTTTGCAAAAGGCCAGGATCTATATAGTTGTACTCATACTTGTCGCCTTTTATATCGGGTCGCATCTCTTATCAGCTGCTTACGGTGAAAACACTCCGGATGTAATCTGGAGTGTTGACTCAGCCATGCTTTGCATGGTATTTTTCTGCCTGGGATATTATTCCAATTCCCTGATAAAATATTGCAGCGATCATACAGCCGGTATTATAATGCTTGTCGTTGGCTCTTTATTTATATTTCTTCAAATAAAAGGAATAGTCAATCTCGACATTAACATAAAGTATCTTTATCTGCGAAACTGGATCCTCGATTTATTTGTTCCTTTATTATTTACAGGTATTGTATTGTATATTGCATCTGTTATCGTTAAATTTCCTGGTTCAAAAGTGTTGATTTATATTGGGATGAATACGCAAATTATTATGTATATGCATCTTGTGTCGAACAGGTTTATAAATTTGTTTGTAAAAACACCCTACCATTATACATTATTTTTACTCCTTGGCATTATTATACCACTGATTACATTGCAAATAATAAATCAAAGCGCTCTGTTAAAAAAATTATTTTTGGGTAAGTTCTGATTTTAACAGGACCTTTAAATCCTGAATAATAATTAATTGAATGTGCAAGCCATACTAAATGTAACCTTGCGTTTAAAGGTGTGTCAAATTACTATTGAAAACTGAATGCATTAATTCATTAATCTGTATGGTAAAGCACGACCTGAAAAATAAACCTTCAAATCCTGAATCAGCAATTAGGCACAATAGAAGGATTATCATTTTGATAACTATGGTTGCCCTTTTAACATTATTTCTTGTCAGAACCGGAATATCCCAGGATTATATCACGGGGCGCTTTATACCGGATAGCCTGAAAAAAGTGGTACTGATTCAGCCTACAGGGGAAGATTCCTGTGGCCTGCCTGAAATGACTTTGATTCCCGATACTTCTGAATTGTACAGAACGGTCATGAGAAATATTAATAATTCATTTATCCATGAGTTTCTGGACTTGTATTTTATTGCACAAGTTTATCTCAAAAACAATAATAAAGCTGATGCGATCGAGCCAGCATATCTTGCCCTGACTCAGAACCAGGGTGGCTTTGCAAAGTCAGGCTTTTTGATTAAACAAGGCAAAAATCATATCCTGAAAGAAAAAACGCCCTACGTGGATATTGTTACCGGACAAGCTACTTCCAGTCCAGGCAGGTTGATGTCGTTAACGCAGCTTTATCCCCACGAAATGGGACATGTTATATATCGTATGCTTAGTCCTGAAGATACTGCCGCAAATAATACCAGGAGCACGGATATACATTTCTTTTCCATTATGACCGATTACTCCACAGCTTTTAATGAAGGCTTTGCCGAACACCTCGAAAATGTTGCACGGCTGTTTGAAAAGAACGACTCTATCAGGACGGGAATATTTGCAGATATTAACAGGATCGGGAAGGCCTCTCCCCGTTCAATTGATGGGTTTGAGCATGATTTCAAATATCCGTTCAGGCTTGGTTATTACAAAGCCTCAATGATAAACTGGTATCAGAAATTTGAAGATTATAAGCGATATGCATTAGCCATGAATGGTGATATTCGATTTAAAAATGCCGAATTAAAACTACGGAGTACCGAAGATCAACTCAGTTACAGGAATTCAGGCGTCAGGCTGAACAGGAATGAAAGCCGAAACCTTGTGCAAATGCTTTCTACCGAAGGAGCAGTCTGTGCATTTTTCACACATCTGTCGGCAAGCACCCTACGCGAACAATATCTTGATTTGGATTTTTACGGACCATTTTTATATGATTCTGCTATTGTAACCCTATCTCCGAATGAATTGTTCTCTCCGTTGCAAAACCAGTTTATAAAATATTTTTATGTGTTGCATCATTTTGTCACATTTAATAATTCATTACGATCTCAACTAACGGATTTTATCGAAGGGTACATGCAGACTTTTCCAACAGAAGCAGATACTGTCAAAAAAATCTTTAAAGAAGTTCTTGGAATTGAATATACTGATCAATTGCCCCCGCCAGTGTGGCTGCTCATAAGGGATCATTCGCACAGGATTTTGATATATGATCTTTTCGATGCCATCACTGTGCCGGTTTATACGTTCGATTTAAATGCTGGCCAGGCGGGAGACCTTCAAACCATTAATGGTGTTTCACGAAAGGATGCGGAAAATATTATTGCATACAGGGAAGCAAACGGTTTTTTTACCGGTCTGGACGAGTTAAACGATATTCCAGGCTTGCCGGCTGAAACCAGTGGTAAGATAATTTCAGCAGCATTCGATAAAGACTATTTTGAGGCTTTGTTCAGTGATTTTGAGGTAAAGCTGAGCATAGGAACCCTGGTTAAAAAGTTATCACAATATTTCCTGCTACGGGCATTCAGTTGGTTTATCCTGATATCCGGGATTGTCTATTTCACATTGATAAAGCGTGAAAAACAGGGTTTTAAAAGGACAGCAATATTTTTTGTGAGACTTCTTCTCTTATGGATATTATTCATGACAGCCGGTTTGGCTACGGTAGTATTTTCACAGCAAGCTCACCTGATAATCATTTTCTTTTCCGTATTTTTATCCCTGCTTACACTATTCATTTATCGAAAAAGAAAGGCACACAGGTTCAGGTCATTGATTGCCATCGGAGCAATGGGTCTGGTTATTTTGGTTTCTGTAATTTAAAATGATGATGCTTTATGGTGAAAGAATAGCAGGTGATTGAAGTACCTGAAAATAAATATATTTCAACAGACAATCTTAAATAAATTCATAATGAAACATCCTGGATTCACATATTTGTCAATCATTTTCGTATTATTCATTTCATGCAAAAATGAAATAAAGATTGCCTGCGTGGGCGACAGCATCACCGAAGGCTGGGGACTGGAAGACCAGAGCAGGAGCGCTTACCCCGTGATGTTGGATAAGTATTTAGGTGACGGTTATTCGGTGCTTAATTGTGGCAGGAGCGCCGCTACACTTCAGAAAAAAGGCGACCTTCCCTTCTGGGACTGCAAGGAGTTTTATGATGTCTTTGCCTATGAGCCTGACATGATAGTGATCATGCTTGGAACCAACGACACAAAAGCCCAGAACTGGAACCATGAAAGTTTTATCAGTGATTACCAGGCATTGATTGACACTTTCAACACCATTCCGGCAATACCTGAGATATATGTTTGTCTTCCTGTACCGGTTTTTGAAACTTCCTGGGGCATCAATGACTCTACGCTGACTAACGCCATTATCCCGATTTTGAAGGAAGCTGCCGGGCGCAACAGCCTGCGTGTGATTGACCTGTACCACCCGATGATTGGCGAGCGCGGAAATTTCCCCGATAACATACATCCCAACGAGGAGGCGGCTGAAAAGATGGCTTTAATCATCGCCGGCGAGATCAAAAAGTAAATTTAATATTATGTTATATAATGTCTGATAATGCCGCTGAGCACGGTAAAGCATCATTATATAACAATCAAACCGGGCGATGGGCAATGCTATCAGAAATTTTTTTACTGGGTTATCGCATGCTAATTCTGTGAATTTTCGGCTGTAGCAGTTGTGGGATTAAATCCACCAGTAATGGAAGACCGACACTATGGCGGGCAGGCCCGCCCGCTGAAATAATCTAACCATTTGCTGGTGAGTAAGCAATGTTATTGTAAAAGGACGGATGAATGTAATGTTGCCTTTATTATATTTGCCAGGAAATTATAACATTATTATACGCTGGAGAGCTTGATTGTTGCCCGGTAAATAATGGTTAGATATAAAAGAATACAATAAGAATAAATGGTACTAATCAGATCGGTATGAATAATCCAGTTACGTTCAACAAAACTATGATCGCCCCGTGCGGCATTAATTGCGGGACGTGCCTTGCTTACCTGAGAGACAAAAACAGATGCTACGGATGCTTAACTCCTGACCAAAATACACCAAAGTCACGGCTCTATTGCCGGATAAAAAATTGCGAGCAGCTTGCAGTCACAAAATCAAAGTTTTGCTTTGAATGTAAATTGTTCCCCTGCCGGCGGCTTAAACAACTGGATAAAAGGTACAGAACGAAATATCATTTAAGCCTGATTCAAAATCTGATTACGCTAAAAGAAATTGGTATGACGAATCATCTTGTTAATGAGATGAAAAAATGGTCTTGCCCTAACTGCGGATCAACGATCTGTGTTCACAGAGAAAATTGCCTGGTATGCAACATTGATTTACATAAAAGTCTTAATCCGCACACTCTTACATAATGATTTGTAAGTGTCCGGAATGGTTTGCATTGCTAACACGTGGAAGGTAATACTTCAAAATCGTAAAATTATTCTAAAACTGAATCTGACTGTCGTTTCTACCCTTTAATATTTATCCCAACCAAAATAATTTTCATTTGTGTTAAAAAAAGGTTAATTCCATTTTTTCTTTGCTTGATCATTGAATTTCTTTGTTTTATACTTTTAATAATTAACTCATTTACTAACAAAAAACTTAACTTCATGAAAAAGCTTGCATTAGCGATGACCGGCTTGTTTGTCATTGTATTATTTCTTTCCCCCAAAAATTCTATTGCACAGGAACCTGATCTCTACGACGAAGGCAGTGTGTGGAGTCTCACATTTGTTAAACTTCATGCCAATATGGGCGAAGATTATTTAAAAGGCCTTAACAAAACCTGGAAGGCGTCTATGGATGGCCTGGTAAAGGAAAAATTGATCAAATCTTATAAGATATTGATGGGTGAGGCTTCAAATGCGTATGATTTTGACCTCATCCTAATGACCGAAACGGAAAATTTCGCGATGATGGATCCCAATCCTGAAAGAGATAAAAAGATGGATACCGTCGAGAAAATGGTGAGAGATGCAATGGGTGATGAATTTAAGAAAACAGTTTCAAGTTACACAACCATGCGTGATATTACCGGCCGAAAGACCATGCGGGAGATATTTCTTAAATAGTCTTTAGTCGTTAGTCTATAGTCATTAGTATTGAGACTTGAGTGTCAATGTTAATGCCAAAATAAAAGCGATGTTTTGAATTAAAAATACATAAAAACAAATTTTATAATGAAAAGAATAATTACTTTGTCCACTGCGCTGCTTATGATTGTGGCTACTGTGTTTTCACAGGAAAAGAAATACGAGATGTTCGAAACGGAATACATCAAACCAAAGGGTGATAAGATGAAGGAATTCATGGAAAGTATCACCAACCACAGTAAAAAATTCCATAGTACCGATCCCAATAAATCAGGCGTGTGGCTGGTGAATACCGGCCCTTATACCGGTCAGATAGCCTGGGTTGTGGGGCCGTGCACCTTTACTCAAATGGATAACAGGCGTACTGATGATCAGGCACACATGGAAGACTGGATATTCAATGTAATGCCGTATATCGAATCAGTTTCAGATGGTGAATACTGGAAAAAGGATGATAAAGTGTCGTATAGCCCGGAAGGTTCATTTTCAGGCAAGGAAGTTTGGTCGGTCTATGATATCAGGCCTTTCGAAGGTTACCGGTTCACTGCCTTGTTGGAAAAAGTGGTGGAAGTGTACAGAAAGAAAAGCTACCCTAATTACATGGAAGTTTACCGCAACCAGTTTGAATCTCATAACGGCCATGATGTAGCGATAGGATTTGGTTTTAAGAATTGGGCATTCTTCGATGAAGAGGATAACTTCTGGAAAGATTATGAAGAAGTAAACGGCGAAGGCGCCAAAATGAAATTCTTTGAGGAATATCGTGACATCGTCATTTCTGCTTATGATGAGGTATCGGAATACATACCAGAAATGAGCGGTAGAGAAATGAAATAACAAAACCTTGTTGAAGAAATAAAAACCTCCGGCAATGCATGGATTAAACTAAAGGGTTTGTCAAAATTTAAATTTGACTGGCAAAAGGGATATGGTGTATTTACCTATTCACGATCGCATATTGACCGGGTTGTAAAATACATTTCGAACCAGGAACAGCATCATCAAAAACGGTCATTCAAGTCTGAATATATTGAAATGCTTGGAAAATTCGGGATTGAGCTTAAAAATGAATACGTATTTGAATTCTTTGATGAAATTAATAATCCGGAATAAATATTACTTTTAAAAGCTACTAAAAGCCCAATGAAGTTTTGTAATAATTACTAATTTATTGCATATCTTTGTCAGAAATTAGTTCTTGTGGTTTTAAAATAAACTTGCAATGAACCATCTGCAAAAAAATACCTGCATCATTTTCCTTGTATTTATTGGATCATTGATCTTACTGACTTTAAAGACAAACTCCCAGATCAATATCTTTCCCGGTCCGGATATAGACCCGGGTGAGATGGTTGAATTACTGGTTGGCGATGGAATTCTTTTTTATGACAATGTAACCTGTCAAAGCGCGCCAGGTGCAAGAGGTTATTTTAATAATGGCTATAAAACGAATATTGGCCTCGAAAGTGGAATTTTCCTTACCTCAGGTGCCGGATATATAATACCTGGACCCAATAACCAATCCAGCGCAGGATTCAATAATGGGACGCCCGGAAATGCGTTTTTAAATTTGCTTTCTAACAGCAGTACCTACGACGCCTGTGTTCTTGAGTTTGATTTTATTCCTGAAACCGACACCTTGCAAGTCAAATATGTTTACGGATCAGAGGAATATTTTGAATGGGTTGGATCGAGTTATGTTGATGTATTTGCCTTTTTTGTGAACGGCCCCAATCCGGCAGGCGGTAATTATGTATTGCAAAATATTGCATTGATTCCGGGAACTACAATACCAAGTTTTATAATTGATTCCAGTTTCTATTCCCAATATATGATAGTCAACTTGAATGGTTTGACAATTCAATATGACGGTTTCACTGTTGTTTTAACCGCCTGGTTGCATGTTGTTCCGTTGGAACCCTATCATATCATTATCGGTATTGCTGACGCAAGTGACGGAATTAACGATTCTGGAGTTTTGCTGGGAGAAAATTCTTTGATCTCGCCTGACCATGCTGATTTAATTAGTTTTGACTTCGAAAAAGTTCATAATTCTTCTTTAGCCATTAATTATTCAGGCAATGTTGAGAATGATACCATTTTGATAATGATTCCTTCGGCTCAGTTCAATAATTTACTTGTCGCTACTTTTGAAACCCGGCCCGGCACTTCTGTTTTTGTCAATGGTGTGATACAGGAAAGCGGCATTACATTAAATGATTTCAGCAGCCCAGTGTGGTATCATGTCGTAGGATGGGAAGGTTCAATGAGGGATTATTTGGTTATCGTTCCTGGCAATGAAAATGATTTCCTGTTTTATGCTTTCGAATCGGAAAACAATCCCGAACTCGGCCAGGATTATATTGCAGAGATCAACGGCACACAAATAACGGTTGATTTGCCGGTGATCAGCAGCGCCGAAAACCTGGTTGCATCTTTTGTCTTATCGGATGAAGCAAATACCTTTATCAATGGGGATTTGCAGCAAAGCGGGATCACTCCCAACGATTTTACAGAAATGGTAATTTATTCGGTTGAAGCAGAAAATGGCGATCTGAAGAATTATACCATTGATGTTGATATTGAACTGAACAGTGCAAATGATATTCTTTCCTTTGGCTTTGATCCTGAATTAAATCCCGGGATTGAAGAATATGCTGTCGGTATCATTGGTGAAAGTACAGTTGATCTTTATCTGCCGGTTGGTACCGACATTTTGAATCTGATCGCGACTTTTACCTTACCGATACAGGCGGAGGCTTATGTTTTCGGCCAGTTGCAGGTTAGCGGGATTACACCCAATGATTTTACTGTTCCAAAAATTTACAATGTCGAAGCCGGTGATGGATCGTTAATGGATTGGCTGGTGACTATTCATCTTATAACCGGGATCAATAACCCGGCACCGGGTGAAATTTCGGTTTATCCGAATCCTGCCAGCGACCGGCTGATCATAAGGAATGCGGCTGATTTTAGTTTGAAAATATTTTCTGTTTTTGGAAAACTGATTTCAGAATCAAAGGCAGATAACGAAATATATTCTCTGAACCTGGAATCTGTTTCTAAGGGAATCTATTATTTACAAATTGAAAATCCTTCAGGCCGGGAAGTCAGGAAAATTATCGTTTTATAAATGAATTGTGGAAATTGCCACCAAATCACAAAAACACGAAGTTGCACAAAGGCATAAAATTCAAACAGATAAACTTGGTGTATCTTGGTGCCCCTGCCCGCCCAGCGCTGGCATCAAATGAGGCAGGCGGGTTAGAGTCTTCTGGCGGAAAAATACTTTTAATAGTAGACTCAGGTAAAAAGGTGCGGCCCAGCAGGTTCCATCCCTTACTAATGTTTAAATCATTACAAAAATATGGTTTAAGTAAAACACAGGAATTATGTGGCGTCTTGATTAATCTGATAAACCTTATTTTGCTCTTCCGACAACCTTAGTATTAATCACTTGAAAAAATGTAACAACCTTATTACCTTATTTCTAACAGGTTGACCTGATTATTCAGGTTTAAAATTCCGTCTGCACAACTTGTAACGCATGATGTGTGATTCAAGGTAGTCCAACGTTTTCTCCTTTAAGTTGGGATATTTTTATTGATCAGCTCAGCCGTTTTAGCTGAGGCTCCCGGTCCTCCTAACTTTTCTTTTAGAATGGAATAATCTGCGAAAATTTGTTCCCTGCAATTCAGATCAGAGGTAATATTTTCCAATGCAATTTTCAGATTTGCTGTCGTAAGCTCATTCTGGATCAGCTCTTTCACCACTTCTTTGTCCATGATCAGGTTTACAAGAGAAATGTATTTAATAATGCTTTTATCAATCACTCTTTTCGCAATCTGGTAAGAAATAAAGCCTCCTTTATAGCAAACTACTTCCGGAACATTAAACAGGGCTGTTTCAAGTGTCGCGGTGCCCGATGTGACAAGTGCTGCGTATGCATTCTGGAGCAACCGATGAGTTTGCCCGGTAAGGAGGAGTACTTTGTCATTCCCTATCAACCCTGTATAGAATTCACTTTCAACTGAAGGAGCTCCGGCAATTACAAACTGGTATTCCTCAAAATCAGGAATTACGGCTAACATCAGGGGCAGCATTTTCCTGATCTCCTGTTTCCGGCTTCCCGGAAGCAGGGCTATAATTGGTTTATCCGGCAACCGGTTCTTTTGCCTGAATTCCTGTTCATTGTTTGCAGGTAAATCTTCAATCATATCGAGCAGGGGATGTCCAACGAAATCTGCTTCAAAATCATAGCGGGCATAAAAATCCTTTTCAAAAGGCAGGATCACAAACATCCTGTCCACAAATTTTTTAATTTTAAAGACTCTTGATTTTTTCCATGCCCAAACCTGGGGCGAAATATAATAAAAGACCTTTATCCCGACATTGTGGGCAAATTCAGCAATACGAAGGTTGAATCCGGGATAGTCAACGAGAATGAGTGCATCGGGTTTGTGATCGAGAATATCCTTCCTGCAAAAATTTATATTTCCAAGTATCGTCCTGATGTTGACCGCTACTTCTGTAAATCCCATGAATGCCAGATCGCGGTAATGCTTCACCAGGTAAGCGCCCTGTGCTTTCATCAGGTCGCCGCCCCAGCACCTGAAAGTTGCATTAGTATCCACTTTTTTCAGGGCTTTCATCAGGTTCGAAGCATGCAAATCTCCTGATGCCTCACCGGCTATAATGTAATATTTCATGGTAACCTGTCCCTTAATGCAAAAAATAATATCATAAGGATAAAAGTGATCAGGAGAATACCTCTTCCGGTTTTGTCGGCTTTGAGATTAACAAAATAATACCTGATGGGAAGAAGGTTGCCTGCTATACCAATAAGTATATGCGACTTTCGGTTGAGGTAAATATGAGTAACGGCTGCGTTCACCAAAAGATAATTGATCAGGAGTATCAAGGCATACAGTATTACCGGAATGATTAATCCGATGAAAATACCGAACACAAAGTGGTCCCTTTTAAGCATCCAGATTCCATTTTTTAACCTGAGCGATGACCTTATGATCAGTGAAATCCACATGAACCGGAACGACTGAAATATAATTGTTTGCCAGTGCCCAGGAATCCGTACCTTCTTCCGCATCACCGTTCTTAAAAACTCCTGTTAACCAGTAGTAATTACTGTTGTGAGGGTCGATTCGTTCCTGGAATTCTTCTTCCCACCTGCCTTTGGCCTGTTTGCAAACCCTGATGCCTTTGATTTCTTCTTTTTTAACCGCTGGGATGTTCACATTCAGGCAGGTGCCCGCCGGAAGCCCGTTTTGAAGAACGCCTTTGATAATGATTGTCAGATAATCTTCGACTGCATCAAAATCAGCGTTGTGGGAATAATCGAGCAGCGAGAACCCGATACCCGGAATTCCGTCAATACTCGCTTCGAGAACTGCAGCCATAGTTCCGGAATAAATGATATTAACCGATGCATTGGACCCGTGGTTGATTCCTGAAAGTACGATATCCGGCTTTCCTTTGATGACCACTTTTTCGCCTAACTTCATGGCATCCACCGGTGTACCGTTGCAACTGTATTCTACGTAATCCTTTTCCTCAGCAATTTTCTTCAATCTTAGCGGGAACTTCACTGTAATTGCATGCGACATACCCGACATGGCCGTATCCGGCGCCACAACCACTACCTTTCCAAGTCCGCGGGCAATTTCAATAAGCTTACGTAATCCGGGGGCATATATACCATCATCATTGGTCACCAAAATCAACGGCTTTTTCTTCATAAAAGAGATTCAAATAATAAATTAAAAATTTCGGCAAAGATAGGTTAAATGAGAAAATTATCGAGCTCTGTCCACAACTGATTCACCGGAAGGCCGACGACATTATAATAGCATCCTTCAATCCGGCTGATTCCGACAAATCCAATCCAGTCCTGTGCTCCGTAAGCTCCGGCTTTGTCCAGCGGATGGAAATGACTCACATAATAGGCTATTTCATCTTCAGTCAGCAGTTTGATCCAAACCCTGGTCAAAACATGAAAAGTCCTCATCTTATGTTTGGTTCGCAAAGTCACCCCGGTTATCACTTCATGTACATCTCCCGAAAGGATTCGTAACATCCTCTTTGCATCCTCATCATCTGCCGGTTTCGAAAGAATTTTTCCATCTTTCCACACGATAGTGTCGGCGGTAATGATCAGGCAATTATCGCAAAGATTTTCAATTTCAACTGACCCTGCTTTCAGTTCACTCAAATAAACAGCAATATCTTTATGTTTAAGACCCGGCGGGTAATTTTCCTCGACATTCACCGGGATGATTTCGAATTCCAGGCCGAGGTCCTCCAGCAGTTGTCGTCGCCGCGGCGATTGTGAAGCAAGGATTATATGATATTCTTTCAGTTTTTCTATAAGCATATTCAATAGCTGATGTAAAACAATTGCATGGATAATAAACCGGCCACCATTACGATTTTTGTTGTATTGCTTAAAAAATGGTAATCGGCCTTTGTTCCGGCTTCATAAACCTGGAATAACAGGAACAACAATAAAGTTTGAACTGCGATTAACAGATACCAGAAAACCAGAAATAAATTCATCCCATACAGAATGTATTGTGCAAATGCCAGAAGCAGGATGGTCAGAAAAGTCAGGGCCATGATAACCATTTTGGATTTTTCAATTCCGGCTTTAACGGGCAGGGTAATATATCCGCAGGTTTTGTCTCCTTCAATATCTTCAATATCCTTAATCAATTCCCTGATCAGGGTCACAAGAAAGGCAAACAGTGCATAGGCGCCGACAACGATGCTTATCAATCCCAATTGTTTCATGGCATTCACGTAATTGACAGGGTTGGCACGAAGGGCAAAGAATTCAAACAACCAAACAATCAGAACAACCATGGCTGAGAGGAATGAAATGACGAGGTTGCCCCATAGAACGGTTTTTTGATAACGGGTCGTATAGAACCAAAGCATCATTGCGATGGCAATAAAAATGAATCCAAGAAGAAAATATTTAACCCTGAAGGAAATGTAAAAACCTATCAGAATCCCAGCAATTGTCAATATCCAGTAATAAACATAAGCCGATTCCAAACTTATTTTTTCCCCGATGATCCTTTTATCCTGTCTGTTAATTTTATCAACCTCTGCATCGAAATAATCATTGATCACATAACCTCCGGCGGCGATCAAAACTGTTGACAATACAAGCAGTAAAAAATCGAAATGCCCGAACGAAGGCCTCGTTGCATTGATCCCATAAAACGTCCCGATGATGCAAATACGCAGCAAATACTGAGTAAGTACGATGATCAGCAAATTCGGGATACGTATGATTTTTAAATAATACACGATTTATTTTCAGGATATATTAATGAAACTATAAAACTCCAAACTCAGAACTCATCTCGCCGCAGGCGAGACAGAACCCAGAACCCGGAACTCGAAACTCCGAACTCCGAACTCCGAACTCCAAACTACCATCTGAACCCATCCTCCGTCATCCATTTATCCTGTACTTTCAGTGTTTGCTCGATCACGTCGCGCACACAGCCTTTACCTCCGTCCAGTGCCGAAATATATTTAGCGATGGCCTTGATTTCCGGAACTGCATCGGCAGGACAGCAGGGAACACCGGCTTCTTTCATCGCTTTAAAATCCGGAATGTCGTCCCCCATATAGAGCACCTGGTCCGGCCTGACATTTTTCTCTTTCAGGTAACTGTGAAATTTTTCCAGCTTATTTTCGACCCCGAGAAAAAAGTCCCTGATCTTCAATGCCTCGAACCGCCGGTTCATGGATGATGAATTGCCTCCAGAAATAATGGCTACATTGAATCCTTTTTTAACTGCCAACTGCATTGCATACCCGTCCTTTACATTTGCGGTTCGCAGCGCATCACCGTCAGAAGTGAGGATGACCGTTCCATCCGTGAGCACCCCGTCATAATCGAAAATGAAAGTGGTAACTTTACTTAATAAACTTTTGTAATTGCTCATGATTAGTATTTAGTCTTTAGTACGTAGTATTTAGATGCAGGGAGCATGGAGCAGGGAGCATGGAGCATGGGGCATGGAGCATGGGGCAAGGAGCAGGGAGCAGGGAGCAGGGTGAAGGGTATGAGTATTGGGAATTGCTGTTTTGCCAACTGCTAATCGCTAACTGCTGCTGCCTTTACCACTTCAACTTGTTCTGTTTCATATTTAATGTTTAGTGTTAAAAATTTCTTTACCAACTACCACTGCTGCTGCTACTGCCACTGCCACTGCTACTGCCTCCGCTACTTATTTCCCTTATACCATTATACCCTCTTCTCCCCTCCTCTCCCCAATCCTCTCACTCAATATCTCATAAATCTTCCGGTATTCCGGATATTTCTCAAGCAGCTCAATATGCTCCTTCATTATCCTTTTGTCTCCCCTCATTGCCGGCCCCGTTTGGGCTACTTCCGGGTTCATCTGCTGAACTTTCATTGCCGTTTCCATAATCAAAGGGCGAAGTAAATCAAAATCGAGATTCGATCCTTTTAAAATATCATCCGCAGCGCCATACATATAATTCGTGAAGTTACAGGCAAACACAGCCGCCAGGTGAAGAATCTTTCTTTGATCCGAATCAATCTCAACCACATTCCCTGACAGGCTTTCAGCAAGTCCCTTCAGTTTTTGAAGATTTTCGTTTGAGTTGGCCTCTACACAAAACGGAATGTTTGAAAAGTCAGCCTTCCGGCTTTTCGAAAAAGTCTGGAGTGGGTAAAGTATGCCATAATTGGCCGAAGATTCCCTCAGAACTTCCATCGCAACCGATCCTGAAGTATGAATCACCATGCCATTAAGCATTCCGAGTTTAGCTGCTACTTTACCAACAGCATCATCAGCCACCGAAACAATATACAGATCCCCGTCCCGGTTGATTTTTCCCAAATCACTGGTATAAGCGGAATTCAGCTTTTCAGCCAATTTCATTGCTGCTTCTTCCGTCCGGCTGTAAACCTGAACGATTTTCCTGCCGGTATTTTGAATGGCAATACCCAGTTGCGTTGCCACATTCCCGGCGCCAATAAGGACAATATTTTGAAATCCGCTCAAATGAATAATTTGTGGCTAAATTAATCATTCGATGGAAATTCCTATTACAAACCTGCTGTTTATAAATAACCTGATCAGTATTACAAATACATCGAAGTACTATTATAAGAGATATTTTTTTATCTATCGAATTAAAATAGTATTTTTGGTTAAAGTTTTCAATATCAAAATACATTGCCACATTTAAAATTATTTAAGTCCAATCAGTCAGACAAAAGAAATCTTTAGAAATGAAATACCTCACTCTATTAGCACTTTCATTACTATTTTTCCTGACCCGGTCATTCGCCCAGGATTGCTCTGAATGGGCAACAACCCTGGCCGATGCTCGGTTTTATGATACCAGTCTGGTGATTGTTCTTTCGCCGGATTATGACCAGCTTCTTTATCCGGTTAATCCACCAGTAAAACCTGATTTTATTCATGTTACTAAAAATATGTTGCATGGAGCGCCTGCCGGCGAAATCACGGAACAGATAGAAATGCTGAAGGAGGAACTGATCAACGAAAGGCTTTACCTTAGCAATGATGAATATAAGAAATTGTTTTTACGGAAAATGGCTGTTCTCATTTTCTTTGATTTTGCAAGTGTCCGCGATTTAGAGATCAGCCTAATTCAAACGATAAATGACCTGAAAGCTGATGATAATGATTTGATTTCCCGGCAAGCCTTGATAGTATACAAGGTTTATGACTTTTATTTAAGCAATGCCGATAATCTCTTTAAATGGAAGAGGCCGGTTAAATCAAAACCTGATTCTTTAGTGATGAATATAGCGAAGGATGGATGGCCAAAAATATACTGGAAGTACAAAAGGGTAATAAGTTTTGACCTTATCGAAACCTATGATAAGGGATATATAATTCTTGGATCGATCAGACCCGATGGAATAACTCAGATATGGGCATGGGTAATTAAAACGGATATTAATGGTGAAATCCTTTGGGAAAAGATTATTGGAGATGGGTTGCATGTTTCAGGTTTTAACCAGATTTACCAAACTGATGACGGTGGCTATGTTCTTGGCGGTGCTACTTATCTATTAGATTATCATGCAGACCCCTTCTTTATGAAACTTAATGCTTGCGGAGAAAAAGAGTGGTGCAGAATATTTTACCAGGCTGGTCCTACTACAGCTTATTGCGGCGGATTAGATATTTATCCAGTACCTGGTGAAGATGCCTATATAGCACTTGTAAGCAGTTGGGGCGATGAATTTATTCCAGGTGTTTTTAAAGGTATATGGTTATTTAAGGTTGACAGTACAGGTAATTTGATCTGGATTAAAAATGTATTTGACCAGGTCGATCCTAATGCCTGGAACGAATTGCCATACAGTATGTTGATGTCAACAGATACTAATTGTATTATTACAGGATGGACGATCTATAATGATTTTGGTGGGAGCCTCGGTTATGACAAACCGTTTATAATGTCTGCAGGCACAGACGGAAGTGAAAAATGGTGGTATATCAATGGAGCTAATTCTTATAGTTATGGTGATGTTGAACAATCCGTAGAGGATAAAAGTGGGAATATATTGACCACGGGTTGGGGATGGCATCAAGGGAGTGAAGGATATTACCCCTTGCTTTTAAAAACGGACAAATTTGGTGCGGCAATCTACATGAAATATATAATCGACTCAACTGAAGGTGGGAAAGCAATTTGCTTAAATGAAGTAAACGATTCGATTTATGATATTGGCGGAGGATGGTGGTATCCCGGACAACCCGGTCATTCTGCCATTGCCAGGACTGATACAAACGGAAATTTAATTCTCGAGAAAAATGTTTTGGAGAATAATTATATGTTAAGGCAATCATTAAAAACCTTTGATAACAAAGAATTATTTGCCGGTGAAAATATAGTCGATGGCTTCATGAAAATCTACCTTCACAAATTCAACTTCGATCTTGAATACGATTCTGCTTATACACAGCCCTTTGAATACGATTACATGTGCGATAATCTTCCTATCATTACGGATACAATAGGCATTACGGATTGCGATGTATGGACAGGCCTGCCAGGTGATATAGAATACCGCTTGGATCAATATCTTGTTATTTTTCCTTGTCCGGCTGAAAATGAGATCACGATTAGACTGCCTGCTGCCACCGCCGACGAACACAAATGGGGACCAATGACAAGCCGGCACTTTAACCATAGGTATCATGACAATTCCGTGCTCAGAATATATGACATATTCGGCAGGCTGATCACTGAAATTCAATTAAAAGACATTCAGGGAAATGAGTTGCAGCAAGATGTTTCCGGTTATGCTCCCGGAATCTATCTTATCAACCTGCTTGAAAATCAAAAGTTGATGGCCAGCGGGAAGTTTGTAATGAAATAGATAAGTTTAGAGAAATAGATGGAAATAAATTGAAATAGGGAAATTGCGGTATAATAGAAAAACTAAATCAGGTATAGGTAAATATTGGTTTGATTTAAGAATTTGAGAAGTTTTACCGTGCAAATGCAAAACCTTTATTTCGATTTGCACGGTAAAATATTTTTTGTTTAAAAGTTGAAAAGGCAATTTTAACCTGTTAGGTTGGAAAAAACCTAACAGGATAAATCCAGATAAAATCCTATTTTTGCCCGCTTAAAACTATTTTATGGGTGTAACTCAATTCTTAGCGGAAAACATGCTCAGCTTTTATGAAGCTACCGGTTACTTCAGCGTCTTCATCCTCATGACTATGGAAAGCATGATATTTCCCGTACCCAGCGAAGCTGTCCTGCCGCCTGCCGGATTGCTGATCGCTCAGGGAAAATTTACGTATGCCGGCGTCATCATTTCAAGCACACTTGGTAGCATTGCCGGTTCACTCATTTCGTATTATATCGGTATTTACGGTGGTCGTCCTTTTATTGACCGTTTTGGCAAGTATTTCCTCCTCGACCGCAAAGCCCTCGAATCGGGCGAAAAATATTTCAACAAGCACGGCGATATTACCATTTTCGTTTGCCGTTTCATCCCGGTAGTCCGCCACCTAATTTCCATCCCGGCAGGATTCGGTAAAATGAACATCTGGAAATTCTCAATCTATACGATCATCGGTGCAGCAATGTGGAATGCTTTCCTCACATGGACAGGCGTAAAATGGGGTCAGGCTGGTTGGGATCTTTTACTCAAATACGGCCACACCATTGACCTGATCGTTGTAGGATTACTGGTCCTTGCAGCAGTTTATTTTTTCTGGAAACATTACCGGAAGGAAAAGTCTAAAGTCTAAAGTCTCAAGTCTAAAGTCTCCTTCTAACGACTTAGTACTAAAGACTTACGACTCATTTTCTCCTCTTCCAAAGATAATAAACTGGGACTCCGAGCAATACGATGACAAGCCCCGGCCAGGTGTACAACGGTTTATAAATGAGGAGAATGACAAGGATAAACGTCGCAACCAGGATGTACAATGCAGGAATTACCGGATATCCCAGCGCTTTGTAGGGTCTTTCAACATCCGGTCGTTTATATCGCAAAACAAATATTCCGGCGATGGTAAGAACAAAGAAAATCAGCACTGCAAAGATCACATAATCGAGCAGGTTGCTGTAAGTACCTGAAAGACAAAGCAGGGAAGCCCATACTCCCTGGAAAATAAGTCCGTTGGCAGGAACAGCCTTACTGTTCAGTTTTCCTACCTTCGAAAAGAACAAGCCGTCCACAGCCATTGCATAGTAAACCCTTGCACCGGAAAGGATCAGTCCGTTGTTACATCCGAAAGTTGAAAAGACGATAAATGCAGCCATGACCACAGCGGAGTAATCTCCGAAAATACCGCTCATAGCCGCAGTTCCCACCCTGTCGTTGGTGGCAAACTGAATTCCGTTATCAATTACAGATGCTCCTTCGGGAGAACCTCTTAAGGGTAAAGCATAAATATAAACCAGGTTGGTAAGCATATAAACCGCCATCACAATGAGCGTTCCCAAAGCCATTCCCAGCGGAACATTGCGTTTGGGATTGATCACCTCTCCTGAAGTGAAAGTGAGATTATACCAGGCATCATAAGTGAACAGCGATCCCACCAGGGAAGTAGAAAGCGCAGCCAGCAATGCGAATCCGGTAAGTGATATTTTCTGATCGCCAACGATTTGTACTGCATCCCAGAAAATCTTCTTGTTTTCGACTATGGCACCTGAGCTTTTGGCAAGGAATAAGCCGATAATTATGAAAAGGAATAATACTAAGAGTTTGGTATAGGTAAACGAGTTCTGGAGGTATTTACCGGTGCGGATTCCCCGTGTATTCATCCAGGTAAGAAATGCAATGGATGCAATAGCTATAACGTGAACTGTATTGAATTGTACAATACCCATATCCAGCCAGACATTATCCTCCGAAAACCAGGGTACGATTACCCCGAGAAATTTTCCGAAGGCCATGGCCACAGCGGCTATTGATCCTGCCTGTATGACAAGGAACAATGTCCAGCCATAAAGAAAGCCGCTCAGCGGGTTGAAGGCTTCGCGAAGGTAAACATAGATTCCGCCGGCCTTTGGCATCATCGAAGCCAGTTCCCCGTAACTGACAGCGGCAATAATGGTCATTAATCCAGAAACAAGCCATCCCACCATAAGCCAACCCGGAGAACCTATCGTTCGTGCCATATCAGCGCTAACAATAAAAATCCCGGAACCGATCATTGACCCGATCACTATGGCTGTGGAATCAAATAAATTCAGGCTCTTCCTGAACTCTGACTGAACATCGGATGGTTTACCTTTCAACATCAATGATTATTGAATCAAAAAATATATTTACAATAATAAATATTTATTTTGACTTTCACTTTTTTTTGAAAGGACGGATATACAATTTTGAGTCCTCTCCGAAAAGTTCAAAATATGACCTCTTATTGGACTAAAGTCCACTTTGTCAAGGACTTTTATTAACCCCAGACTTAAGTCTGGGGTTATTGAAAATCAGCAATTTAACGGGCTTTAGCCCTGATTTGTTAACTTTTCGGAGAGGACTCAATTTTTAAGAAAGAGGATTTTATGGTTGTGTGTTTGCCTCAATTAGTCCCGTCTCCGACATTACCCATATCTTTCCATCTAAGTCACCTTTAAAATAAAAATCATCTTCAACAATTTCATCCATGTTCGCCTCAAATTTTAAACGAGTTCCAACCGGTACCTGCATAATAAGGATAACCTGTTGTACGCGCCACAATTCATTTTCGGGTAGTATAAAAAAAGGATCAAGGGTCAGAGTATTATGATCTAAAGTAAAGTTATAAACCGTGCGTGAAGCCCTTGAATCTGCGTCAGAACCTGTTTTGCCTTTGGCCATTTTAATCATGTCGAGTTCGACCTCATTACCCGGTGCTTTCTCTATTTTCATTTCGGGTATTCCATAGAAAAATTCCTTTTTACCGGGATCGAGGATCATCTTCAAATCTTCAATCTCAATGACATCGCTGTGCCTGATTAATCTGTTAAATTTTTCTGCTTCTGCAACTTTAAGAGTGATCAGGGTATCTGTCCGAACCTCTATTTTCTGAGCTTCCTGGTAATTTCCGGGATACCTGAAACTTTTACCGAATTTATAACCGTAATAAACGCAAATGATGAGGCCGAGAATCCAGAGATTAAAAAATAAAATTCCTGCATACCTTGTTCTTTCAATCCCGAAGATGAGCTTGATGCCTCCCCAGAGTATCATGACTATTGGAATTCCTAACAGGAGAATAAGGCCGGTTTTAATGAATACGCTGGCATCGGTATGTCCGGTGATCAGATTAAGGATATGGGGGACGGGTATGAATATCAGTTCAGTATCAAAAACAAAAATCTGGTGGCCAAATCCAAAGACCAATGCTAAAAAAGCTAAAACCAAAGAAATGCCTATAATGAATAAGATTACTCCGATAAAAACAAGTATAATTCTCACAAAGACTTCCAGTAAGCTTACGATGGCATGTCCGGCCCGCTGAACGTCGGGTGTGTATTCTTTACTTTTTTTTTTATAATTGCCCCTTGCTTCCGATGCGAAATCGTTGAATTTGCTTCTCACTTTTTCGATCTCTTCCCTCACAGATTGGCCAATATTCGAAAGGTTCACCTTCTCGCCTTTCATTTCAAGCCTTTCAGTCAATGTATTCGCTTCCGGCACCACGATCCAGAGTATGATATATACCAGGACAGGTGCTCCGAATCCTATAATTGCAGCCACTGCAAATCCCAGTCTGAACCATACTACATCCGCATGAAAATATGCAGCCAGTCCTGAACAAACTCCCCCCAGCATGGCATGATCAGGATCGCGGTATAGCCTTTTCACCGACTTTTCGTTTTGATCCTGTTTTCCGGTTGTACTTTGTTCTTCTGCATCGCTACCGAATTCACCCGGATCACCTATGGTTTGGATAACCTGGCTGATGTCCTCGATGGTGATCACCTCTTTATTTTGTTTCATCCTTTCTTTCAGCATTTCGGCAATCCTTGCTTCTATGTCGGTATAAATTTCATCACCACCCCTGGTCTTTGAAAAATGTTGTTTAATGCTTTGAAGATAATCGTTCAAAACCCTGTAGGCATCTTCGTCAATGTGAAATACCTGGCCACTGATGTTTACTGTTAATGTCTTTTTCATTGTAATTTATGGTTTAATTTTCTAAAATGTTTATTTTTTCACTGATAAATTGCTTACTGCATCCACCAGGCCGTTCCAGCTTTTTTTTAATTCCTCAAGAAATTCTCTGCCGTCTGTGGTTATTTCATAGTATTTCCTTGGAGGGCCTGTTTTTGATTCTTCCCAGCGATAGCTAAGCAGTCCGTCGTTTTTTAAACGGGTAAGCAGGGGATAGAGCGTCCCTTCAACCACTATTAATTCGGCTTCTTTGAGCTTGGTCAGGATGTCTGAAGCATACACTTCTTTTTCGGAGATGATAAGCAGAATGCAAAATTCGAGCACTCCTTTCCGCATTTGGGCATTTGTTTTTTCGATATTCATGCAGCAAAACTAATACATTAAATAGTACTATGCAATACAAAGTACTAAATATTTTTTAGTATTTTGCATAGCAATATGTTAATTTGCAGATTTTAAGATGATTAGATGGTGAAAAAATTATTGAATAGATTGACAAGAGTTTGGATTGACTGGAATTTGGATTGACTAAATTAATTCATTTTAGTCAATTTAGCCTGGATAATTCATAAACTAATTCCTTGAGTTAATTTATTTTA
>JAGVPB010000061.1 GCA_020052415.1 Bacteroidales bacterium
AACGAGATACTTCATGCCCGCGAACTTAAAGCCGCGTAGTTCATGCAATATATAAAGTCAGTTTCCATCTGAGCTCCGACTTACCCGGTCACTTGAACCCCTGAATCCTCGAATTCTACCCTCCCGAAGGTTCGCCAATTTTTGTGGCGGATTGAACCCTATCTATTTATAATTCATTGACAAAACAGATATTTTATGGTTCTTTAAGTCCGCATTTCGACAGTCCAACCTTAATTATCATGCGTTATGGATGGCGCTTTATATAAAAAAGATTATTTCGACAGAAAGTTTTCAGGGGAAAAATCGGGTTCGTACAGAGATTTTACAAAAGCATGCGCAGGCTATTCTTTGAGCTATAGCGCGATAAACTTGCGTAGATGGTTACAGGCAAGAGCTGGAATTTCTTTTCGAAATATTGTTGACTTATATTTTAATATTCAATCCCAATTCTGTCTTAAACCATTCAACCCATTGTCAAAATGGATATTGATTAAACCGGATGTTGATATTTTTAGATAAATGATATAAATTACTTATTAATAAAACCTAAATATCAAGCGACGGGGTAATGACAAAAGAAGAACATATCAGATTCTGGCGTGAAAGCGCTTATCATGATCTTGAATCCGCAGAGGCTATATTTGATTCCGGTAGATACGACTGGTGTTTGTTTGTCGGTCATCTGGCATTGGAATAGATTTTAAAAGCGATATTTGTCGACAGAAACGATAATGATATGCCCCCAAAGATCCATAATCTTGTCAGATTGGCGGAATTGTCAAAAATTGAATTAAGTGATGAGCAGAAGTTTTTGATCGACAAGATAAACGATTTCAACATTCAGACGCGATACCCTGACTATAAGCAGGAATTTTATAAACTGTGCGATGCGGAGTATGCGCGCGAACATTTGAGTAAAATAAAGGAGTTTTATACATGGTTCAGCTCCCTGCAAAAGTAAGGGCCACCATTGATAATTATCTTAAGGAATTAAATCTGCATAACATTCCAATCAGGGAGGCGATACTTTTCGGCAGTTATGCCAGGGGGGATTATCAGGAATGGAGTGATATAGATATTGCCCTTGTTTCCGAAATATTTGTAGGCGACAGGATTGATGATAAGGATAAAATTAGAAAAATAACGCTGTCAGTAAGCAGTGAAATAGAAGTAATTCCTTTTTCACCCAAAGATTTTCATCTACAGAATCCATTGGCAAAAGAAATTTTGACAACAGGAATAAAGCTCGTCTAAACTTGTTCAGATTTACAAACCCTGAACCCTCAAATCCTCGAACCCCCTTATCACTTTGTGCTTCTGTTCCTTTTACCCTTCACGCTTCACGTTTTCCTCTTCCGCCTTCCGCCTCTCGAAGATCCGCCAATCTTTGTGGCGGAACGCTTTCCCCTTCACGCTTTTCTCTTTTAATCACTTGAACCCTTGAACCCTCGAATCCTCGACTCCTTATTTTAATTTCCGCTTTGTGCCTTTGTGCCTTTTTTTCTTAACTCCTTGACAACCCCCTTAAATTTTTGCTATTAAGTCCGCAGTTTGTGAATCCCATCGAATTCCCATGCGTCTTGGACGCATTACATATATGCAGCAGTTTGTTGGCAGGAAATTGTTATCCATGTTTTAAAAGTATGTGGGCGTGGAAATGATCAGCTTCGGAACAACATTACCAGACATTATCAATTCCAAGCATTCGACAGCCTTTCAAAAAGGCAATCCACACCTCATTACAAATCCCACTGGATCATGGACGAGCCAAGTTATCAGAGAGGTTGCAGAGTATCTCAGCGGCTGGCTTAATCAGAAGGTAGATTGGCGATTTTAGGTTTACGGAAAAATTTGATATCGGCGATTCGAGGAAGAGGGCAGAAATAAATTCTGTTGTAATAACAAAAAGATCGATTGTGTAGATGTGAAGGGCCCCGATATCCTTTTGAATTGAGGAATTAGAACAATATATATAACCGGTGATAAGGAAAACATTATGACCAAGAAATTAATCCTTTTAATTTTCCTGTTTCTCTGCCTATCAGGGTGTGCGATAGTTTCAGAAGAAATCATTAATCTCTCTTACACCCCACAACCTGAAGTTTCAATAATCCCCGATGCCGGAAATGTTATCATCAGCGTAAAAGTAATTAATAATACAGGAGGAAAAGGATTTTACAAAAATTTGGTTGGTTATAAAGGAAACGCAAAAGGTCTTTTCGTAAATGACGTAGAAACGATTATTCGCCAGGCTATGGAAAAGGAGTTAAGATCCCGTGGCTTTACGATCAATAACGAAGCCTTTTTTTTAATATTTGCGGAACTCACTTATCTATGGAACGACTTTAATTCTGGTGATGCTGTTGCCGGCTTGAGAATGACCATCTCGATAAAAAGCAAAAAAGGGGATACCCTCTTTTCACGAATTCTCATTGGAGAAGGAGTTCAGCCAAATATTCTATTGACTAGTGGAAAAAACGCAGAGCTTGCCTTGAACAAAGCTCTCGAAAATGGAATGAAGCTATTATTTAATGAGCAATCATTTATTTCAGCCCTTCTTGAAATTTCAAAAAAAATCCCGGCCAATTAATTTCTATTGATCAGTTTACAAAAGAAAGGAAATGTTATGTTGAAAAGAATTCGATTTTTTTTGTGCGGGGGATTGTTGTTGGCCCTATACCTGAGTGGTTGTGTAAGTACGCATACCATTGTTACTTACCAGGGTGATAAATTATCGGAAAAAAATATAGCAATCTTAGAAATTAAAAATAATTTAACCCTGTCTAGTGAAATGCCTCGTGTCAATGTGAAGGCGATCGATGGACAGGATGTCGATAATGCTAACAACTCAAAGTGGAATAACAACTTGGGACCGGCCAGCATTGAACTCCTACCCGGTAACCATAGTTTGATTATTGAGTATTTTCAACCAAAAACCAGCAATCTTTCGCCTGGGGGGGGAACCATCAGAAAAACAATCTCGGAGGGAATCGTTACCTTCACTTCCGAACCCGGGCATAAATATGAATTAGAAGTAGACAGACGCACTTTAGACATCGATGTTTTGTCTTGTACTATCATGGACATGACTTCTGACGGTACCATTATTTTTCCACAAATTCTCAAGTCACTGCCTTTCAAATTATCGGAAATTCCCAAGGATAAAGCGGTTGTTTGTTTCTACTGGCCACGGAACCTTGCAAATGCATCGGGAACCATTTTTGTTTCAGAATCAAATCAGGATATTGCAAAGTTGCCCAATGGTTCTCTTTTTTACCACATTTCCTCCCCTGGTTTCCATACCTATTCGATCAGTTTTAGGGGACTTGATCCTTCAGCCCGGAGATCAGTTGATCTTAAACCCGGCGAGGTCACCTATCTTAGTATTACAGGCCTTTTAAGTTTGAAATTGAATATTGTTCAGGATTCTGAGGCCTTAAAAGAAATCGGCAAAATTGAAGGGACAAAGTAATTCTTAATCCCTTGGGAAAGATATCCAACAAAAAAAATTTATCATATTTTCTAATAAGGAGATTATAAATGAAAACCCAAAAAGGATTAACTAAAGGGATCCATTTAAGTTTTATAAGAAAAAATTCTGGCTTATATGCCACTCTAATTATCATTCTAATAGGTCTTCTCGGTTGTGCAGGATGGAAAGGAGCGTCAAGGAGCCATCCTAACTATGGGTATCTAAAAGGTGGGTATATTCCTGCGAATAAAAGTGTGTCTATAAGAACCTTTAATCCCCAACCAAAATCTGACCAGCCCGCTATTATTAGAGATACTTCCAAAGAAGACAAGTCAGCAGCAATACTCGAAGACGACAAAAAGGTTCATAACCTATTTATTGAAACATTCCGGAAGGAACTGGAATCATCCAAGCTGTTTAAAAATATATCCGTGATCCCCTATAATGAAAAGGCAAATACCGATTTAGTTTTTGAACTAAAAACCGACTCAGGTTGGGTCCGTCCTGTTCCCGGCCATCCGTCAAAAATATATCTTAGTGTTGAAGGAAATTTGCTTGATGTGACACAAAACAAAGCAATTTTTGAATTCGAATTGATGAGATCCTCCATGGGGGGGGCACTAGGAGCAGGTGGGCTTCTCACTGCCGGTACTGAGACCATGAGAAATAAATTATCAAAATGGCTTTCAGAAGATCTCGTTGAGAATATTAAAGACAGAATAACAGCCAATTATCAGGGAAAATAAATAATCGAGAACTTGATTTATAATTCGGGATCTGAAAAGGTAAAATTCCCCGGTTTACAGGCTCAAATATCTGGGGCGCTTTCGGGACATCCTATGGATAGTTGGGTAGAGTAGAGAGATGGTTTATGCGGTTTTAGGTTCGGCCTATCTGGGGACGAATAGGGGACGTATTTAACATTTTAACTTGAACAATACCGGCAAGCATGGGACGAATAGGGGACGTATTTAACATTTTAACTTGAATAATACCGGCAAGCATGTTATGAGGAACACATGCCAAGAAAATCACGAATAGACGCTCCTGGAGCGATGCATCATATAATAGTCAGGGGAATTGACCGG
>JAGVPB010000039.1 GCA_020052415.1 Bacteroidales bacterium
AGCCCCGGTAAACGGCGGCCGTAACTATAACGGTCCTAAGGTAGCGAAATTCCTTGTCGGGTAAGTTCCGACCTGCACGAATGGTGTAACGATCTGGGCACTGTCTCAGCCATGAGCTCGGTGAAATTGTAGTTCCGGTGAAGATGCCGGATACCCGCAACGGGACGGAAAGACCCCGTGAACCTTCACTATAACTTAACATTGACGTTGGATAAACAATGTGTAGGATAGGTGGGAGACTTTGAAGCGGCCTCGCTAGGGGTCGTGGAGTCAACCTTGAAATACCACCCTTTGTTTATTTGACGCCTAACCCCGCGCAAGCGGGGGACATTGTTTGGTGGGTAGTTTGACTGGGGTGGTCGCCTCCAAAAGCGTAACGGAGGCTTTCAAAGGTACCCTCAGCACGCTTGGTAACCGTGCGCAGAGTGCAATGGCATAAGGGTGCTTGACTGTGAGACCTACAAGTCGACCAGGTACGAAAGTAGGACATAGTGATCCGGTGGTTCCGCATGGAAGGGCCATCGCTCAAAGGATAAAAGGTACTCCGGGGATAACAGGCTGATCACTCCCAAGAGCTCACATCGACGGAGTGGTTTGGCACCTCGATGTCGGCTCGTCACATCCTGGGGCTGGAGAAGGTCCCAAGGGTTCGGCTGTTCGCCGATTAAAGTGGCACGTGAGCTGGGTTCAGAACGTCGCGAGACAGTTCGGTCCCTATCTGTTGTGGGCGTTAGAAGTTTGAGGATACCTGACCGTAGTACGAGAGGACCCGGTTGGACGCACCTCTAGTGCACCTGTTGTGGCGCCAGCTGCATTGCAGGGTAGCTATGTGCGGATGAGATAAGTGCTGAA
The DNA here is from genome assembly GCA_020052415.1 of Bacteroidales bacterium. Lineage (GTDB taxonomy): Bacteria > Bacteroidota > Bacteroidia > Bacteroidales > JAADJA01 > JAADJA01. The sequence continues at coordinate 853 of JAGVPB010000039.1, forward strand.
AGCATCTAAGCACGAAACTTAGTCCAAGATGAGACTTCTTTTAAGGGTCGTTCGAGACCAGGACGTTGATAGGCTGCAGGTGTAAAGTCAGTAATGACAAAGCCAAGCAGTACTAATTACCCGTAAGCTTTTTTCTGAAACTTAACTCTTTTGATTTACAATACTGTATTTTCTTTCGCTATATGTCATAATAATTTACCTGATCTTTTTCAGGTTAAGATTTTATGGTGACTATTGCGGCGGGGTCCACCTCTTCCCATTCCGAACAGAGAAGTTAAGCCTGCCAGCGCCGATGATACTGCCTTCGGGTGGGAAAGTAGGTCGTCGCCAGCCTTATAAAACCCCGTCACTCGTGGCGGGGTTTTTTATTTTAACCTATTCTTTATTAACTTTTGTTGTTTTCTTAACCATTCATCATAGATTCCCAAATAATTTTTTCAAAAAATATCTGTTTTCCTAAGTATTAAAAAATTACTTTCGTCTGTTCATTTTATGATCCGGTTATTGAGAATGGTTTATAAAGCTATCACTATTTTACTGTTTCTTCTTACCTGCAATCTGATTGTTTCAGCCCAGGATACTATAATCACAATTCCGGATTCCTCAAAGGTTTATTACTTCCTGAACAATTTTGAAAATGAAGTCCCGGAATTTCTTACCGAAATTGATACCGTGATCACAGGAATTCAAAAATATGACCCGCTTTTAAGGCCGGGAAATTATTATGCATCGCTGGGAAATGTCGGACTTGCAAATGTCAGTATGGTTTATAAGCCTGAATATAAAAGCGGATTCGACTTCGGTGGAACTTCATCCTTCGATAAATACAGGTTAGTAAACGACAGTATCAAGTATTATTGGGTCGGGAAACCTTTCACACATTTGTATTATATCATGGGTGCGAAAAAAGAACAAAACCTGCTGATTGATCATTCTCAAAATATCGCATCCTGGTTTAACCTGGGAGTAAACTTCAGATACACCAGTTCACCGGGGTACTACACCAACCAGAAATCGGATGATAAAAATTTTGTGATCAAAACCCGGTTCCAAACAAAGGACTACCGCTATATAGTGCTCGCAAATTACTTACACAATAAAATCCAGGCGGAAGAAAACGGCGGGATCAAATATGATACAGCCTTCGAACAAAACGTGGAACAGTCGCGCAGAAATATTGGTGTTAACCTTAACTCAGCAAAAAACACGATTAAAGATAACAGTTATTACATCAAACAGTTTCTTTTATTATCGAACCGCCATAGATTCAAGTTAAATGACAGTACAGACTCAATACCTTCAGGGAAAATCATCGCAGGAAATATTTCGCTTTCAACTTTATATAATCGCTCCATCTTACTTTACGAGCAATCAATAAATGATACCAACGGATTTTACCGGTTTACATTCGATTCGGTAAATCCAACCTACGATTCAACTTTTATTAACAGAATTGAAAACCAGTTGTCGTGGACCAATGCCGACAATGCCAAATCACAGCTCCTGACATTTAATTTCTCAGTGAAGCATCTTTATACTGAACTTATCATGGATTCTGTGAAATCAATATTCAAACAGCTTATACCGGCGGGGGAAGTAAGGTTCGCTGTTTCTGATATTTTAAAGTTAAACTTCACTGCGGACTATGTTACCGGTAATGCTTATGCCGGTGATTATCATTTGAGCGGAATGCTTTCACTCCATACAAAACTCGGTGATCTTTCGTATAAAATAACTAATGCATTGCAGGAAGCTGACAGGTTTTATCATCATTATTCATCGAACCATTTCAGATGGGAAAACAATTTCAGGAAGCAGAGTTTTGTCCTGAATCATGTAGAGTATAAATATAAAAATCTTTATGCCGGCGTCAATCTTTTCAACATCGGGAGCTTCGTATATATGGATTCACTGGCGATGCCTGCGCAGCTTGGCGATAACCTGAATGTGTTTTCGGTTTATTTACGAAAGTTGACAAACATCGGCCACTGGAGCTTTGATGTGAGGGGTGTGTATCAAAAGACATCCAATAGCGCTTTGCGGGTTCCGGAATTAGCGGGCGATGTTTCACTTTATTATACTAATTACCTATTCAAAAAGGCAGCAATCCTTCAAACAGGCATTGATGTGTTTTACAATACAAGCTATTTCGGCTATGCTTATATGCCGGCCATTAAAAGCTTTTATTTACAAAACATCAGGGAAACCGGCGATTATTTTTATGGTGATGTTTACCTGAACCTGCAAATAAAGCGGGCACGTCTTTTCCTCAAGTACGTCAATCTCGGTTACCTTTTCAAGGACTTCAGATATTACACCGTTCCCTCCTACCCTATGCAGGACGGCGGCTTCCGGTTTGGAGTGAGCTGGATGTTTTATGATTGAGCAGGGAGTTTGGAGCAGGGAGCGTGGAGCAAGGAGCAAGGGAGTTGGGTGGAGGGAGCGAGGAGCAGAGAGCAGAGAGCAGACACTTTATTACCCCTTTCCGCTCCTACCTGTCATTTGAATGATAGAAATGATTGTACAAATTCCACCAAACTTTATCTAAACCACCCTCATCTTTTTAGAATAAAAATTTGACTTCGCCTTAAAATTGTCATAAATTTGGCAGCCGAAAATCACTCGACATAAAATTCTAAATAAAATATACAATGCACTCCTACACTTTTTTGGGCATACTGTGAAAGATGCGCCCAACGGCGACCTGGGCTTTGAGTTTTCAGCAGGTGCAGAGGTGATAAAGGATATAATCACTGTGTCTGGTATAGGCGACTTCATCAATATAAATAACTTGAGCGCGACCAAAGAAGGATTGTATTTGGTGAGGATGGCGGAGTGAGGAAGTAGTTAGTATTGAGTACTTAGTATTTAGTACTTAGAAGTTAGACTTTGTGTACTTAGTGAAAATCTTTGGTGGCCTTTGTGGTAAAGCTTTTAAAATTTAACCACAAAGAAACCCGAAGGATACACGAAGGAACACAAAGAAAAGATTTAAGAAACAATTTTAAAAACATAAAGGTTATGAAAAAGATTATTATTTTATTGGTTGCGCTGGTTGGGATGATCAGTGCAAACGCACAAGGCTGCCTGCCCGAAGGCATCATCTTTACCACACAGACACAGATTGACGGTTTTCAGGTTAACTACCCTGGGTGTAACACAATTTTGGGAGACGTAATAATTGGTAGTGAAAGTATAAATAATTCGATTGACAGCCTTCAGGGACTTTCAACATTGACAGAGATCGAAGGTTCTTTGACAATCCGAAATAACTCCGGTTTATTATCACTTGATGGATTACATAATCTGACTGCGGTAGGTGATTTCATTATTATATCCGCTAATTCCATTCAAAGCATTGAGGCATTTGGAAACCTTAACCATGTGGGTAATTATTTTAGAATATCAGAAAATGATTACTTAACAGACCTGTCAGGACTCGAAAATATAGAAACAATGGCAGGATACATTTATATAACAGATAACAATAACTTAAACAATCTTCAGGTTTTTCAGACATGGAGCGTCATTCCCGGACTTTCTGTTACATACAATCAATCATTAACAAGCCTGGAGGGATTAAGCAACATTACTCAAATTTATCAATTTCTTTCGATAGGGTTCAATAATCTGGAAAGCCTATCCGGATTAGATAACCTTTCCTTTATCGGAGCTGAATTAGCCATTGAAAATGAAAGTATTTCTGATTTGTCAGGCCTGGCTAATTTGAGTCACGTCTCTGGCTTATCAATTACCGATTGTGGTTCTCTTATAAATTTATTCGGTCTGGAAAATTTGAATAGTATTGATGGTGATCTTGTCATTAAGTCAAATCCCGTTTTCAATTCATTCGAAGGATTAAATAATTTAAAAACTATAAATGGGAAATTTAGTGTAGAAGAAAATTCTGCGTTATGTTGCTTTTCAGGTTTGGACAGTTTGACCACAATAAAGGGACCGTTTCAGATTATAAACAATATCAACCTCGAGAGTTTTGATGGATTGGTGAATCTAAATAATGTAGAAGGATTGCTATGTATAGATGACAATGATAAACTTATCAATCTATCGGGACTTGGAAGCCTGAATTCAACAGGTGACTTATCCATCAGCGATAATGACCAATTAGCCAGTCTTTCAGGATTAACCAGCCTGACGGATATTCCAGGAGGTATAGCCGTGTCTAAAAATGATATTTTATCAAGTTTTTCCGGATTAGAAAATATTCAATCTGTCGGCGGGCTTGCATTATCATATTCTAGTTTATTTCAAAATTTCAGCGGGCTTGAAGGAATAACCAATATCAATGGAAATTTGGTTGTAACACATAATGGAGATTTGAAAAGTTTCTCAGGGCTGGATAATGTTACTATTCTTTATGGAGAAATAATCATAAACTACAATAATCAGTTAGAAAGTTTACTGGAATTACAATACCTTCATCCGGATTCTATTCATGATATTGAGATCACTCATAATCAGCTTCTCTGCGATTGCAGTATTAAAAGTATCTGCAGTTACATGATTAGCCCAAATGGTTATCCTGAATTTGGAAACAATGCAACAGGCTGCAACAGTATTGATGAAATACAGGAAAAATGTCCTGCAGCTATCAAGGATATCGAATTTGAAGAACAACTTTTTATCATTCCAAATCCTTCAAACGACAAAATCACTATTTCATCATCAACAATAACAAGGAATACTCAGCTTTCTATCTTCAATGTCAGCGGGGAAAAAGTCGTTGAAAGGCAGCTTATCAATAATGAAACCCAAATCGACATCAGTACCCTGCCACGGGGAGTTTATTTCGTAAGACTGCAGAATGAAAAGATGGTGGACGTGGGGAAAATGGTGAAGGAATGAGGAATAGGGGAATAAGATTCTGTGATAAAATCCAAATGAAATATTAATTTTTTAATTTTACATTTTAAAACAGCCTTGAGCTAGTTTCTAAAGGGGTGTGGCTAATTGTA
>JAGVPB010000065.1 GCA_020052415.1 Bacteroidales bacterium
AACAGAGTAGGGATCGCCTTTGATAACGCAGTTTCTTAAAGTAAGATAATCATAAGTATAATTCAGATTCGCATTTTTCAATTCGATGTCGGCTTTGTTTGCTGCTTCGCCTTCAGTTGCCAAAGTCAATGTCGAATATTGCTGACATGTAAGGCTTCCATAAGCAAGTATTCCGCAATAGCCGTTCCCAAAATTGACGGTAGTATTTTGACCGACGTTAAGAGTTCCTCCTTGTTCAACGATTATCCTGGCATATTTGGGAATATTTACATCTTCGCCGAATGTCAAAGTGCTGCCGTTACTTATAATGATATTACCCCTGACTGCTTTATCAGCATCCCAAATCGAATTCCCCGTTATTTTTGTCGTGAACCAGGGAATATAATTATGCTGTAAAGCGCTCACTTCAACATCTAAATTGCTGAGTAAACCAGATACTACCTCTCCGTTTGCATCGGTCATTAACACAACAAAATCCTCATCATGTTGTAAGACCACTTTTGCACCCGGAATAACCTGATCATTATCATCATAAACCGTAATCCTTTGCTGGATGTAATCAACATAAGCAAACAATGGCTGTGGTACTCCTGTCCACATTTCGAGGGTGGGATCGCCGAGGACATGGAATTCCTCGACGTGCCATCGATTTGCCCACAGATTTTTTATTAGACCTTCATACGGAGTCGTAGCATTTCCTAAATAATATTTGTTAAGCGAATACAACAGACCATAGTCTTTTATCGCCCCTAATTTATAAATTGGAGTTTGTATTTCATTATTATACGGATCAAAATCATCCCATATAGCATCATACAGTCCATAGCACAATTCATCGGTATAGCCAGCCTTAGCATTTCTTGTTGCTCCTATGAAACCAACGACACCACCATTTTCCTTTGAAAGCAACATTTCTCCCAGACAATCGAAATTACCCGGCGAAGGTGGATAGTTATTATTATCAGTTGCACCGTCAAACCAACCGGTTTGACAGTCCATGTCAAACATTACTGGAAGCATTTTATCGTTTGAGAGCGAATCAATATGATTCTGATTGAATGATGGATGCTGCCAACCATCAACAAAATTAATATAGTAATTCCTTGATTGACCATGATCAACATGGTTCACTAAAAAACAACCATTGTTAATTGATTCTCTAACTGCATTTGTTGCATCCGTTTCATAAAGATAATAAGGAATACTTGTTGGAAGATGTTCCAGCCAGTATGTGCACAAAATATCGTCAGGATGTTCCACGAGCCAGTTGTTATAAAACACTCTGTTAATATTATAGTTTTTTTGAAATAAATAATCATAAACAGAATTTGAAGTATAAATGAAGTAAAGAAATTCTCTACAATCACAATCACTAGAATCTGGTATGCCTTCAGGCCATTGTTGAAAATAAGATGAAAGATTAATATTATTATACCAATTGGTTTGTTCTAAATAAGGATTTTTTTCATAATTAATGATTTTGTTCAACACAATTTCAAGTTCCTGAATACAATCGACGGAAATTCTGCCGCTAAACATATCAGGTAAATCATATAAGCCATAGTTTGAAGTAACCGACAACTCAGAGATATCCATAGTTGTATAATATAAATCGGTCGTAGGACTAAATGACCAACCTCCACCAGTGTTAATATACTGCCAATAATGTGTTGGCATTTCCGGTGTAAGGGGATCCGTTTCTCCGACAAAAAGCAAGAATTCAGGAGTATGGGGAGTTAGTCCAGTCACATTATTATAATAATCCTTGACATAGGCATCAATTCCTTGATAACTCCAATCCTGGCCCAATGGATCTGCAATCCATGGGTATCCTGCCGCTTCTATTATGCTTCTTGTAACAATTTTTGTTCTTATTCCAACTTTCTCTTTCCAGTCTTTAAATGGAAGTAAGGAAGAATAATATTCATCTGGAGTAATGATCAATAAATCAATAATTTCATCCGGTGTATTGTTTTTTTCATAATTGAAAATTAATCCATCCAAATATGTATCAAAATATGCGTTATCCTTTTCATTCTCAGTTGATCCCGCTCCTTGGACAATAACTTCAATGTGTTTATATACCCTTAATTCTCTTGATACCGGGTTAAATTGAATGGGATAAAATATGAGTGACGATATTTTGTGTTCTCTTATTTTTTGGGGTTGACTAATTCTAATATTACTGGAGGGGTAAAATCCGTTTGAGCTATACAATGAATCATTTTTTTCAAACTGATAAACTGAATCTTGCTCAAAAGGTTCTTGAGCGGGCATTATATAAAAACTATCCAAAACAATGTAATCTTCAGTAACTATTGTAATACTTGGTGTATCTATGGCAACTTCAAAGTAACACGCTTTCAATGGCAGTTCCGGTAATCCAATATCAATAGTTTTACCATTCATTCCTGTTAGTTTAAGTACATCATAGAGCGTATCATTTATTATTTTCCTGAATCTGTTTGTACCATAGAAATCAACTCGAATTGTTGAGTCATTTAGCATATTCATTTGAGGCGCCTGATCACCCTCGCCATTATTCTGAAAATCAATCCAGTCCATCTGTGCAAATATGGCAGTTGACATCGAAATACAGAATAAAATAAGAAATAGAGTAAATTTTTTCATTTTGAAATATTTTTTTAAGGTTATTTATTACTTAACTATAATTGCTTTTTTTACACACATTTGCTCATCAGAGATAAGTTTATACAAATATATTCCTGATTTTACATTACCTCCTTTAAAGTCATCGGCATTCCATTTTATTTCATGTAATCCATTAAGAAGTTCCGCGTTTTCTATTAACATTTTCACCAAATTACCCCTTGAATCATAAATATACAAACTGATAACTGCTTTTGACTTTTTAACCTCGAATTGAATTATCGTAGCTCTTTTGAAAGGATTTGGGTAATTATTTAAAGTAAGATATTGTGAAGTTGTCGGTGGGATTTCGGTTTCATTTTCATTTATACCTGTAATTAATGTATCACTTCTGGGATGAGTTACACCATCAACCATTAAAAATTTTGGTTTCAATTCATTAGTTGAGGTAGTCGTGCATATTCCGTCACCGATGGTATCAATCGGATTTCCCAGGGTAGTGTCTGCATAAGTCCACCCAAAACCTAAATAGCAGTTATCGAGGAATCCGCCGAAAAGGACAACTCTATCATAATCACACTGAGGTCCAAAGAAACCCGATACACTGCTTAAAATATTACAGCCATAAATAAGGGGAGAGGGATAATTTATCGTATCCTGTGCATATCCATACACGTCAAGTCCATACACATTGCACCAAACGGCAATCCCATTCGCTATTGTTTCAAATGTACAATAGCTTATTATTGGATAACTTTGACCAATGATCCCAATTGCTGAACATCCGTACATTAACCACCCTGATATCATATATTTAAAAGTACAGTGATCAATTATCGGCGAAGCATTCTCACAGTATATGGCTGTTTGCTTATATTCGTCAACATGAGTTACCCCTCTTAGTGTACAGTATTTCAATATACTTTCCCCATTTAAGGAAGTATTATAAAACTCTATTCCATTCCACCAGTTACCTGAAAAAGTTGCCTCAGGGTCCCCTAAATGAATTGCGTTGTCCGCTAAACCAATGGCGAGAAAACAACCATAAATTTTAATACCTCTTCTTACGGTATATGGATTAGCATAGCTAAAAAACTTAACAATTTCTCCAGGAAGAATCTTCAACGTGTCATTTTCAAGAATAATAATATCGCAATCCACCTCGTACATTTCATCAATTGTATTGTAATTAATGTCATTGCTTAACAAGCAAAGCGTATCCATCGTATAACAAAAGCCTTCATTGGAGGATGTCCATGCAAAAATGCTGCTCTTAAAACAAAAGATAAAAAGAATTAAAAAGGTTAGCTTTAAAGATTTCATATTTCGTGGCTTTAAACTTTGTTAAAATTTATGAAATAATTATAGCTGCTAAGATAATACAAAAAACCGGAAAGTCAATAGGGAAATTATTTCTTTTATAAAGATTTATAAACCATATCCAGTTACAATATTAAAACCAAACCAAAAGCAGTATAGTTTATTAAGCAGGTTTAACAACAAAAATGTTAAATAGGTTTTTTTGTCCCCAAATAACATTTTTTTATTTCGTCAATAAATTCTAAAAAATTCTATTCTCAGTTCAATAATCATTTTCATTACTTAAATTATCTTAATTTTTTATAGACTATAGAAATTTTAGCGCGAAATGTTGTTCAAGGCGGGCAAAAGTTTGTTCAAGCTACGCAAAATATTGTGCAAGTCGGGCAAAATGTCGTTCAAGTCGGGCAAAATGCTGTTCAAGCAGTAAAATAAACAGTTTAAGGATAGCCTGGGGTTATTTAAGTGAAGAAATAAGATATTAAATTGCAGAACAGGATTATTCAATTGAAGCATAATGACATGCAATTGAAGCAATAAATTATTTAACAAATATTTTACTATATCGGAAACGTTACCAACGGCAACGGACAGCCTGTCGAAGGAGCTTTGGTTACCATACTGAATACCGAGCTTACCGATGAAACGGATGCAGAGGGCGATTATGCTTTTGAATCGTTGCCAGTTGGTCAGCATTCCTTAACCGTACAAGCCGGAGGATTCCAAACTTACACCGATGATGTCGTAGAAATATTTGAAGGACAGGAAACCGTCAACGATATAGATTTGACACCGGAAGAACCGGCGCCGTAATTTAATATTGACTCGTCAGCCGACTTCAAGTCATCAGACTAATAACAGAAAATCCCCCTCACGTAACGCGAGGGGGATTTTCTTTGTTACAAATATCCGTTTGGATCAAAAAATTTATTATTACTTTTACGAGTAAGTAAAATAATAACTGTAATGAACGGAAAACAAATAAAAAAGCCTCCCCTCATGAAAGATATTATTTCTATTCGACCTGAAACAAAAAACTTAACAAGAAAGGAGGTAAGGGCAAAATTAATACATTTTCAGTAATTGTCAACTTGAGCTGTTACGTAATAAATTGTGAACAACAATTGGAGTATATTTATTCATTTAAAAACTATTTTTATGAAAAAGCCATTAAAAATTTCTGTGCTTCTGGTGTTCATTTACCAATTTGTATTTAATTTCTCTTTTACTTGTATTGGTCAGATTCCATTCGATCCGGAAGATAATTTATACGAAATTACAGCCTACTGGGACAATTATTACGATTCAATAATTAATCATGATGGTATTGAGGCATTGGAGGGTACTGATTATAAGTTTTATTTACACTGGAAAAATGAATGGGAACCAAGGGTTCAGCCATCCGGTGATTTTTTACCCTATCTTCAGGCTATTGAAGATTCCTATGAATGTTTTGATTCACTAGGTTATTTTGATTTAAATGGAACCTGGTTTGAGATTGGACCAGTGACGTCATCAAACCAGGGAACCGATGATGTGGGTCGCTTATCTTGTCTTGAAATTGATCCGGCAAATGACAGTAAAATTCTTTGTGGTTCGCCGGTTGGTGGTCTTTATTATACTGAGAATAAGGGTGCAAGTTGGATAAATGCAGGACTTGACCGGCCAAAGGAAGTTCATGGGTTGAATATGTTCACACCCGGAATTGCCTCTATTATAATCAGTAATTATAATAATGAGACATATTGGATAGTGGCCACAGGTGATAAAGACCATAATTTTAAATTTAGCAGAGGTGTACTGAGAACAAAGGACAAAGGAGAACATTGGGATTTAATAAATGGCACAGGTAACAATAGCCTCCCTGAAAACTGGTATTACATTAGAAAACTTATACAGCATCCTCAAAATCCAAATGTAATTTTTGCAGCAACATCAATGGGATTATTCAAAACCGAAAATGCATTAGCAGAAGATGCTGGTGATGTAGTTTGGGAACTTGTTTATGATGACCAGCCTATTACTCCCGATCCGGGAACTGAAAATGAAATGGGATTTTTTGATATTGAATTTCATAAGACTAACTATGACACCATGTTTATGTCCATTGAATACCGAGGAGCACATAAAATAATGGGGAATGAAATCATTTATAGCGAAGATGGCGGTAATAACTGGAATCCATTATCAGGAGCCGGACAAATTTTGCCAGTAGATTCACAATTTGATTTTTTTCTTTCATTGCTTGAACTTACAAATGCTAATCCGGACTTAATGTATGTATATGTAAAAGGAACCGGTCAGAATTTCTCTGGATATTATAACAAAATATTGAAATATGTAATATCAACTGGTCAATGGTCCGTGCAAAATGAGAATCCTCCATTTGCCTTCGGAAATGGAAGAAATGGCCTTGCCGTTTCACCTGTAAATGAAAACTTATTACAATGTGCAACTATAGACACCTATCTCTCGAATGATGGAGGAGTAACATGGATTTTTGATAATAATTATTTTACTTTACCTAATACTACCTATTCTAAAAAATGTCCTCACTCCGATGTTCAGGATTTGAAATACAATTCTACCGGTACAGAGTTATGGGCTGCTTCTGACGGTGGGCCTTTTATGAAATACACTCAAAGCCCGGATACGGATTGGCAAAATATGGTCAATAATATTGGAGTGGCAATTATTCATTATTTCGACCAGAGCAAAATCGATCCTAACTATTATGTTTTTGGTGGATTTGATGTACATTCTCAATTATTTAACAAAAACGAAAATATTTGGAGTGATAAATCACAAGGAGATGGCTATGGTTGTGCATTTGATAATGAGGAATTGGGAAAGTTTTATGTTACGAATGTTAAAGAAGTTTGGAGATATGAAAATTGGACAAATCCTTATTTTAAGATAATAGGTGAAAACTGGAACAGACATGTTAAACTGCATCCGGAAAATCATGAAGTGTTATACATGACATTACTTGACAGGATTGCCAGGTCTTACGATCAAGGTACGACATGGGAAACTTTAGTATCCTTGGAAGATCTGAATACCAACATCAATGATCATTTTCTTTATGACATGCATACTGCAGAAGGCGATGGTGATTACCTGTATCTGAGAATGATTAAAAAAGCAAATGGTAATGGTGACTTTTCGCGCATCTATAAAACCACGAACGTAAATGAATCTGATCCTGCCCTAATTGAATGGAGTCAACTTCCGATACCACAGGGAGGAGCGTTAGGCTGGATGGGTGACATAATTGTTGATTATGAAAATCCTGACAGAATTTGGGTTTGTTATAATCAGGAATCAGACTATAAAATTTTGGAATTTAACGGTACAGAGTGGACTGATCTGACATTTAATATTGCACCCTGTAATACTGGTATAACATCACTGGAGCATTTACATGGAACAAATCGTGGATTATTTGCCAACGGCTTGCATGGTGTTTTTTATCTTGAAGATGGTTCGAATATTTGGAAGCTATATAAACCCGGAATTCCAAATGTTCCTGCAAGTTATTTAAAGATAAATTACTGCACCGGTAAAATTGTTGCTGGAACTTATGGCAGAGGAATATGGGAAACAGATTTACCGTTAGGATGGGATAATCCCCCGGTGATAACAACAAATGAAACCTGGGATGGTTATCGGGTAATTCTGAACCCTGTTCATATTCCTGATGGAAAAACTTTGACTATAAACGGTAAAGTAGCATTTACAGCCAATGGAAAATTAGTAGTAGAAAGAGGGGGGCAACTTATTTTGAACGGAGCGTATCTTACAAATACCTGCGGAGAAATGTGGAAGGGTGTTGAAGTTTGGGGTAATCCGAATCTTTCACACTCATTGGGCAACCAGGGTAAAGTTCTCATAGTGAACGGAACACTCATCGAACATGCGTTAGCGGCTGTCAGAACGGTCAAGGTCATTGATGACCAGGGTGAGGGAGAGATCATTGATCTTAATTTTTCGGGTGGAATTGTTCAATCATCCAATTCCGAATTCAGGAACAATAAAAATGCCGTTATTTTTTATAAATATCCTGCAACCGGATTAACCCATCAGAGCACAAGCTTCTTTAGTAATTGTGATTTTGTGACCGATGATTTTTATGAGGGACTCACCGGGCCGGATTATTTTGTGAGGATGTCGGAATTGAATGTAACAAAATTCAATTATTGCAGATTTAGTAATGAATCCAGCACAAACTATACGGGCGGGGGTATTTATAGCTACAATTCGCAATATTCAATTGAAGGCAGGTATGAAAATGATACGTGGCTGAATGGTGAATTTAATAAACTTAACTACGGTATTTATGCTACCGGGAATGGTATGAACAGACATCCCGATATACGCCATACTAATTTTATTCATAATTACCGTGGGCTTTACCAGAGCGGGATAAATTACAGCCGAACCACATCAAATTATTTTGAAATTTATACTCCATGGGAAATTAATGGTGGATATGGAATGTATTTGGATCATTGTTCGCGTTACTGGGTTGAGGATAATGAATTTATTGGCAAATGGATTGGCAATGAAAATTTTGGAGTTGGTTTAATAGTTAATCGAAGCGGTGGTGAACCGAATCAAATTTATCTTAACCGTTTTAATCGTTTGCAATGTGGAATTGAAGCACAAAATGAAAACCGGGCTAAAGACGGGACAGGTTTGGTTTTAAAATGTAATAATTTTCTGAGCGCTAACTTTGACCAGGTAATCACTTACGAAGTCGAACCGATGAATAAACAAACCGGAATAGCCAGCAACCAGGGTTCAATTGGCTCAATACCATCAAATATGGCGGGTAATCTTTTTGATATAGATGACGAGATACCCAATGGCGATTTTGATGATATAAATAATGAGGGAAACTCAATAACTTATTATTGGCCTTCTAATTATGATCCTTTATATTGGAATGTAAAGCCTGTTGATTTTACAGAATTAACGGTTCATCTTGAAGATGTAGAATTTGATCCAGATTGGACAACAGAAATTGGCTGCCCTCCAACTCCTGAAATTGGTATCGGTGGAGGAACCGGAACAGGAGAGATTAGAGATCAAATGACTATTTCTGAACAGAAAATCGATTCCACAGAAAATATTTTATCTCTACTTGTGGATGGTGGAAATACCGATGAATTGCAAACGGAAGTTGATAACAGCGTACCCCCAGAAGCAATGGAAGTTTACAGCGAATTAATCAGCAAATCACCTTATCTGTCGGATACAGTTGTAAGCACAGCCATTGAAAAAGAGAATGTATTACCTGGAGCTATGATCAGAGATGTAATGGTAGCAAATCCCAACACGGCAAAAAGTAATGAATTGATGAACAAGTTAGATGAACGATGGACTCCCCTGCCCGATTATATGAAAGCACAGATTCTGCAAGGAAAAAACATTGTATCCGTACGGGAACAGACCGAATCAAAACTGGCTGCATACAAGATTGATAAATCAATTGCTTTCAATGCACTCACAAGGTATTTTCTTGCAGATACCTTAAATCACAATACATCTGATGATAGCATCACTCAGTTGTTTTTAAATGATAATCAACTTAACTCGAAGTATAATCTTGCATTTCTTCATTTAGAGCATGGATCAGTAGACATGGGTCAGTACGCTCTGGTTAACATCCCAGTTCAATTTGAACTGACCTCTGAAGAAGAAATTGATCGTCAGCAAATGATAAATCTTTACGGGTTAATAGCATTACTTGATGGCAATCATCCTGACAGCGTTCATATCCAAGCATTATTGGCAATTAGTGCGCAGGACGCAGGGCTGGCAACAGTTTATGCACGTAACATACTTATTTCTTTTGGTGAAATGCAATATGAAGAGCCAATCTTGATGCCTGATCTGTTGAAATCTTCAAAGTCAATGGAGGAGTACAATACATTAATTAATTCTCAATCAGATCTGAAAATTAAGGTTGTTCCAAATCCGTCAAAAGATTATATCATCGTTGAATATGAACTTGAAAGCCTCAGCACAGGTCAGATCAATATTTTTGATGTAACGGGTAAACCTATTTTTTCTGTTCAGACCACTAACCCTAAAGACCAGGTAACAATTGATACACGTGGCTGGAAACCGGGAGTGTATGTTGCAACCCTGATGATAAACAGTAAGGCTAAGAAAACTGTTAAATTTACTATTATTGACTAATATTTCAAATTCGTGGGAATTCAGGAAATTTATCTTTCTGAATTCCTTCCGTTTTTGCAAAAAAGTTCTAAAAAGTATGAAAGCAATAGTTCAAATTACCATATTTATTATTCTAGCGAAACTAAATATAAGTGCCCAAGACCAGGATTGGGAGGTTCATATTGGTGTTAATGGAAGATATGATGAAGCTAAATCATTGATAGAATTTTATGACAAAGGTTATTACGTTGAGGGGGGGTATGATATTAATTCAAATTGGTATGGATGGGAGGTAAAAACCAACATCAATGGAGATGTTTTATGGGATAAGAGTCTTGTTCATCAGGATTTTGAAGTTAGTAGTCGTGCAACCACATTAGATCAAGATGGCAACAGGTATGTATGTGGTAGAATTAATAATTGGCCGTTTGTAACCAAATTTGACTCATGTAGCGAGGAAATATGGTGTAAGATTCTTGTGGATATGGATTATTATCATGGCTATTCTATTGATATACTTATGAACGAAAAGAATGAAATCATTTTAATGACTAAATATGATGATGATCCTGAAATTGAAGTTTTATTTTTAGAGTGTTTAAGTGAGGATGGAAATTATTTATGGAAAAAGCCTTATGCTACTAAAATTAATCATCCATGGATTACTGAACCAAATGCCTATGATTTAATGGAATATAATAAGGAGTATTACATTTCAGGATTCTGCTATTGGCCCTTCCCGGATGATACCTTACACGTATTCCTGCGCCCATTATTTATTGGTATAGATAGTATATTCAATGAAAAATGGATATTGCCTTTTTATGCATTGGATTCAGTATTTGGTGATGCGTATAAGAGTATCCCTTTGAATGATTCAGTTTTTATGGGTGTTGGGTTAAGGCGAATTGAATCAAATAGTACAAACACTTTAATAATGTTGTACAATATAAATGGTGAAGAATTAGGCTATAGTCAAATTCCCAATGATTCAATAGGAAGTAATGTGTTTTTTAATTATATTTCAGAAGTAGAAAGAGTTAATGACTCATTATTTTTATCCTTATTTTATCTTGCCTTTTCTCCCGGTGTCGCGTTACCATTTGCAGATGTTATATTTGATAAAAATGCGCAAATTTATAATATATCCAGCGAGCCACCAAATGCTACAGGTTGGGCGCATTTTATTACATCCTCAGATGGTAATTTTGTAAATGCAATGGGATGGGAAAATGCTAATGGGGATAGGGACATTTACCTTTATAAAATAGATAAAGACCTTCAGCCGGTACCATTCGATACTAATACATACACGTACGACAGCCTTTGCCCGGAGCCCATACAATCGGGCACAATAGATTTATCGGATTGCCTTGTATGGACAGGCACTGAGGAAATACCTTCACCGGAGGAATACTATTCCTTTATTGCTACTATCCCCATTACTGCTTTCCCCAACCCCGCCGAAACCGAAATCACCCTTGCCTTCCAAAACACCGATCATCATAACAATATGTTATTGGAGTGCTACAACATTTACGGGCAAAGGGTTCACAGCGAAAAGATATGGAAAGGGCAGCAGGAGACGAGGATAGACCTGCAAGGCTGGGCGAAAGGGTTGTATTTTGCGGTGGTGAAGAGCGATGGGAAGGTGGCGGGTACGGGGAGGTTTGTGATTAAATAAGATTATTCAATCTTCAACTTGTTATATGATAAAATGATTATGCCCTGCTGCTCTTATAAACAGTCACGAATTCAACCTGCTTCTTTTTAAAATATTGCTGCGCTTCGGGGAGGTTAGTGGTAAATCCAAGCAGGTATCCTCCACCGCCTGAACCGCAAAGCTTCAGCTTGAATTTGCCGGATTCCAATCCTTCCTTCCACGCCGGTTTGTAGTTTTCGGGGATCATGGAATCGAAATATTCGTACTGCAGTTCCGAAAGTTTCGAGAGGTTCTCAAAGAAATTTTTTAATTCCCCGCCGATCAGGTTCCTGATACATAAACTGTTCAATGGAATATATTTATCGGTTATCACACTGAAATAATCAGGGTCATCACAACGGCTGATGAAATGATTCACCAGGGGTCCTGTTTTCCCTGGCTGTCCGGTATTTAAAAGAAATATAGCAGAATCACCATTGAATTTGTTTCGCGGAATGCCTACGGTTTCAATCTGAGTTTTGGAGGTGATAAGCAATGGAAATTTTATATAGGAATTCAAAGGATCTATACCTGAGCTGCGACCATGGAAATGGTTTTCCATTGCAGAAAAGATGTCTTTCAGCTTCAGTGTATCTTTTTGGCTCACCGAACGGCCACCTGCGATCCTGTCGTTCGCATAACGGCTGTATATCGCAGCTACCAGCGCTCCTGAACTGCCCAATCCAAATCCCTGCGGAATAGATGATTCAAAGTACAATCCCTTGTTAAGGTCGCGTTTGAAAGCATCAAGATTGATGTTAACGGGAAGCTTTCCTTTGGCTTTCAGGCCTGCAAGTTTTTCTGCAAATTCCCTTAGCTGCAAATTCGAATTTACCGCAAAATCGTAATCTGTGTATTTATATCTTTCATTTTCATTATTGAAACTCAGTTCTCCATGAAAATGAGTAAAGGGGATAGTCAGAGCCCAGGAATCAAAAATGATCCCGTATTCTCCGAACAGAATTATTTTACCGTAAAATATATCGTTTAATGGTTTTCCCATTTACCTGCATTCCAGTTTTATCTTAATTCCTGATCATTTCTGAGTGGGTACAATGCCCGATTTTTATGCGACCGCGAAATTATCATTTTTTTTTAATCATGACCTGATCACTGAACTTCTATTCTTTTTTAAATATTCTTTATTCAACCGGTTCTGTAATTAAATTCAGAATAACCTTTCCGGCCCTTTTCCGATCCGGTCATCTATCCAATGTTTGTTCTCACACAAGCTTAAAAGCTCTGAGAAGATAAATGGTTTTATTGCTTCTGCATCTTTTAGCTGATATAACAGATGAACATTTGGACCTGCATCCAGTGTAAAAGCTAAAAACAGCCCGCTTTTCATCCTGAATTCCCTGATTCTGCCGATAATGTTCCAGGTTGCCTCTTTTAACAATGAATATCCGACATTACCTGAAATCATCATTGCATGAAGGCTTAAGGCTTCGTTTTCAACCACACTGATAAATGATTGCTCATCGCCGATAACCATTGCATTTATTAATTTCTCCAGATTTTCCCGGGCCTGTCTGTATCGGGCTGATGCAAAAGGATGGCCATCCATAGTTTTATGTCCCTGACTGCTGCTTACTTCTTTTTTTCCTGAATCAACGATCAGAATAGCATCTGCCAGACTCTTAAACACCGGCTTTAATTCGTTGTTCACATTTACTGCAGCTTCATCCGTTGAACCTCTGATTAATTTATTTTTCCCCCACACCGACCAATCTCCATAAACCGAACGTGCAGCACTTCCTGACCCAAGCCTGGCAATAAATGAAGCTTTGGTGAAAAAATCTTTATCATTTTTCAGGGTTCCGAATAGATCTTTTTCAATCGAAACAAGGCACAGCGCCAGTGAACTCATTGCCGAAGCCGATGATGCAATGCCCGATGAATGCGGAAATGAATTCCTGCTCTCAATTTTAAATTCAAAATGACTGATAAAAGGTAGAAATTCAGCCACTTTCTGGAGAAAAGCATTGATCCTTAAATCGAATACAAAATTGGGTTGCCCTTCAAACATAAAATCAACCTTCAAATTTCCTGACCCTGTATTTCCGTTATTACCCCTATACCTGTATTCCACACTGGTTTCAGTGAAGGATTCTTCCAATACAAAACTTAGAGATGGATTTTGCGGAAGCTGGAAATCCCGTTTGCCCCAGTATTTGATAAGGGCAATATTCGACGGGCTTCGCCAGGCCACTGATCCGGGACTTACGGATGGACTGATACCAGTGAGTTTCCCGGCTTCATTCTCATATTTCTGCGCTAAGGTCACCTTATTTTGACGAGTTCCTGAAAAGTAAATACTGTTTGAATTTTTTTCGATTCCAGGTATTTTATTAATTCCTGCTTTGAACGGTGCCAGGTAAGCATCGCGAAGTCACCGCCCCAGGCCCCCAATGATTTTACCTCTCCGTCAAGATCGCTGAAACGTTCTTCTTTTAATTTCTTTTGCTGTAAAACTGAAGATAATAATTTTTCATGTTCTCTAACGGCCTTCTCAAAATCGTAAAGGTTTTCTGCAAAAGCTATTTCCTGACTAAGTTTTGAAACGATCTCGATTTCATTTCTGACATTTACCTTTCGGGAATAGAATTCATTTACACTTTCATCCGAATTTTGCTTGTTGCCCAGGTAAATAAAATAAATCCTGTCGCTGAAAGACGGATTAAAATCTACCTTCTGAACATCATAACTTTCTTCCTGAATCTTAAAAAACACCGGTCCGTCTTCCTGTGCACAAACAACATCATATCCTGAACCCTGTGATACTTTTTTGTGTAAAGCAAAAGGACTTACTTCTGCCCATAATGCAATATTCGAGATGAGCCCTGAACTGCTTCCCAATCCCCACAAAAGATCAAAGCCGGTTCTAACCTCAATTTTTACTCCGCCATGCTTTTCAAAAAATCCAGGATTTAACTGTCCAGTCGCCTTTAAAATTCTTCCAAGCCGATCGGCTGTCCTGGGTTCAGACGAATAAATAATTTTAAGTGTAGGAATGTGGAATTGAGCTTTGAACCATAGCTTGTCATATTCATAGCTTTCCCAGGTGAGTAATGAATTGTCATCAGATACCTTAACCTCCAAAGTCTGACCGAAATTCACAGGGGCAGCGAGCGATATAGCCCCTTTAAGTACCAGGTATTCTCCTGAAATGAGTAATTTGCCGTGAGAATAAAACTTCATTCTTTATTTGCCAGCATTGCTTTTTTGGCAATTGCAGGCTCTCTCATGTTTTTAAGAAAGGTCTCTACAGAATTGTAGGAAACTTTTTCATCTTCGAAGAATAATTTTGCCTGTTCTTTTTCGGGATCAGTAGCTTCGAACTGGTTGAGAATATTCAGCAGGTGCATTTTCATGTGGCCTTTTTGAATGCCTTTGGTCACAAGCGATTTTATGGCGCCAAAATTATTAGCTAACCCAACAGTCGCGGCAATCCTCATCAATTCTTCAGCTCCCGGATTTCCTAACAACTCAAGCGATTTTTTTGCAATCGGGTGCAATGCAGTCAAGCCTCCTACAGTTCCCAAAGAAAGCGGTACTGTAAGCGAATACCGGAACATTCCATTTTCAAGGTTAATATCGGTCAGGCTCCTGTATTTCCCATCCTTTGCTGCGTATGTATGTCCGCATGCTTCAATAGCCCTGAAATCATTACCGGTTGCAAGTGCAACAGCATCAATGCCATTGAAAATACCTTTATTATGAGTCGTTGCCCTGTTGGTATCAACTTTTGCTATCTGAACTGCTTTTTCAAACTTCCATGCGAACTTTTCAGCCGTCATATTTTCATCAAAAGTTCCAAGTGCAGAAACAGGACATTCAATTGATGATTTCACAAGGCAATCGGGTGTATAATTTGAAAGAATGGCCATAATCACTTCACAGTTTCTTTCCTCACCGGTAAAAAACGGGCTATCCATGAAAAAATCCTTTAGCTCTGAAGTAAATTCTTCGAGGCAGGTGTTGATAAAGTTGGCGCCCATCGAATCCACTGTTTCGAAGGATACTTTCAATTGAAAATAATCCTGAATTTCATTTGACTTATCTATGAGTTCAATATCCAGAATTCCTCCACCCCTGTTTCGCATGTTATGGGTGATGTACCGGGTGCGGTCGAGCAAACGGTCTTTCAGATCGGGCATCAGGGTTTTAAGCTTATCTGTATTTCCTTTCCAGATAAAATGCACCTGGCCGATTTTGGTTGTTGAAATTACTTCGGTATGAAACCCGCCGCGGTCGGACCAGAATTTAGCACTTTTTGATGCAGCAGCCACGACAGAGCTTTCCTCAATTACCATAGGCACATGGTAAACCTTGCCATCAATGATAAAATTGGGAGCAATTCCATAGGGAAAGTAAAAATTCGTGATGGTGTTCTCACTGAAATCATCAAATAGTTGTTGTTTGTTTTGGTCAGAATGCAAAAAGCTTTTTAGTTCATTGACGGATTCATCAGGATTTTCAAAATGTTCAGCAATCAACTGTAGTTTTTGTTCTTTGGATAGCTTTGAAAATCCGCAGATTATTTTTTTTTCTTTCATTGAGTACTTTTTCTGATATTATTTTTTCCTGTTTCGGAAAATTAAATACGGGCTGCAAAGATACAATGTTTCATAAAACAAGAGCTTAAACAACAATCAAATGATTTAGTTTGAAAAGCCTGGTTTTATAGCTGTTAAAAATTTCAATGATAACATATATCTTTGACCCTGAAATAACCTGTGATGAATAAAACGGATATTTGTATTGTAGGAGCCGGGCCGGCGGGTTCATTTGCTGCCTTATTCCTTGCTAAAAATGGTATTCCTTGTACTTTATTCGATAAAGCGAAATTTCCGCGCGATAAAATCTGCGGCGATGGCATCAGTGGCTGGGTTTTAACCATTCTCAGCGAACTCGACGGTAATTTGCTAAAGCGATTGTCAGAACAACCTTTTATCCTGCCTTCTTATGGAATTCGCATCGCAGCTCCAAATCATAAATACCTTGATATTCCATTTGCAGATAACGGCTTACTCCAGCCTGGACTGTCGCCGGGCTTTACAGGAAAAAGATTTGATTTTGACCGGTTCATGATTGACGAAGTCCGGACTAAGAAGGAGGTTGATTTACGGGAAGCTACCGAAATTACAGGATTTGAAAAAACAAAAAGCGGAATTAGACTTTCTACCTCTGACGGTGAAAAAATTGAATCCCGTTTGGTAATATTTGCAGATGGCGCAAATTCGAAATTTGCAAAAAATCCCGGAGGACTGGAAAAAAATAAAAAGAATACCATGACCGGCCTTAAGGCTTATTACAAAGGTGTTACCGGATTTCATGAAAAAAACTATGTTGAGCTTCATTTTCTGAAAGACATCCTGCCCGGATATTTCTGGATATTTCCGTTACCGGGCGATACAGCAAATGTTGGTATCGGCCTTGATCAATACAGGATAAGCCGCAGGAAGCTGAATTTAAAGGATAAAATGCTTGAAAGTATCGAACGGATACCTTATCTGAAGGAACGATTTAAAAATGCTGAGATGATCTCAAAAGTACAGGCATACAACCTTCCGTTATGGGACGGGAAAAGAAAGCTTTCGGGAGATCACTTTATGCTTGCCGGAGATGCTGCCAGCCTGATTGATCCGGTGACCGGTGAAGGTGTTGGGCATGCAGCCATCAGTGGAATGTATGCAGCGGAACAGGCACGGCGTTCAATAGAAAATAAGAATTTTTCATCGGAATTTATGCGGCAGTATGATGTTGATCTATATAAACGCATCGGCCATGAGCTTTATATCAGCAGCAGGATTCCAAGGTTTATCCGGTTTCCCTGGCTGTTCAATATGATGGTTAATAAGGGTTTAAAGAGTAAGACCCTGCAGGAAAGGCTAGGCCTTGCAATGACAGACCTGGAAGTGCGGAAGCGGCTCAAAGATCCTTCACTCTATCTTAAAGTTTTATTCGGAAGATAGCCATGAAAGAGGAAGGTAAAGCCAGGCAGCAGGTGAGATCAATGTTTAACAGCATAGCTCCTAAATATGATTTTCTGAACCATTTTCTTTCACTTGGAATTGATTATTCATGGAGAAAAAAAGTAATCCGGTTGCTGAGTGAATACCATCCCCGAAAAATTCTTGATGTCGCCACCGGAACCGCGGACCTTGCAATTGCAGCAGTAAAACTGGACCCTGATGAGATCATCGGGATTGATCTTGCAGAAGAAATGCTCGAAATCGGCAGGAAGAAAATTTTAATAAAAGGTCTCGATCACCTGATCCGGCTTGAACCTGGTGATTCGGAAAATCTGGAATTCAGCGATGAAAGATTTGATGCTGTGATGGTCGCTTTTGGTGTGAGGAATTTCGAGCATCTCGATACAGGATTATCCGAAATGTACAGGGTTTTAAACAAAGGCGGAATCGTTGCCATTCTTGAATTTTCAAAACCGTCAGGATTTCCTGTAAAACAACTTTATTATTTCTATTTCAGGCATATCCTTCCCTGGGTCGGTCGCATTGTTTCGGGAAACAATTCCGCCTATACCTACCTGCCGGAATCGGTAATAAATTTCCCGTCAGGGAACCAATTTTTACAGTGCATGTCGGATGCAGGCTTTCGTGAAAATTCGCATAGGACGCTGACTTTTGGTATTGCCACACTTTATTCGGGTTATAAAAAATAAAAGCATGGAAATTATTACATCCAATCCCCAAAAGCTTTCCAAAGAGGACAATGTCAAACTCATCCTCGATTTTTTCCATCGCCTGATGATGCATCATGCGATGTGGTTCGGCGAAGTACAGCATCAGTTGGGAACCGAAAAGGCTTATGAAGCGCTTGAGACAGCATGGAAGAATTCTCTTTCAATCCAATTGACCCGGCTTGCGAAGACACTTGGATTCGGGCTGGACAACGGATTGCCAAAGCCATTGCTCGATTTGCCGGAAGAAGCGCTTGATAAACTGCGTGAAAGTATCGCAGTCAATTGGCTGGCAACGGACGGAGTATGGTTTCAGGCGGTAGAATTCCAACATGGAATGAACGATGCCAAGCGATGTAATGACTCGTGCTGGGCGCATTTCTCACCTTTTGAGGCAAGGTCAATAAAAAGAATGATTGGATTAGATGAAAGCCCCGGATTGGAAGGCTTGAAAAAGGCTCTGCAATTCAGATTATATGCCTTCATCAACGAACAATCCTTTGCTGATGACTCAAACACCGGTTTTATTTTCAGGATGAACAAATGCCGGGTACAGGAAGCCCGGAAACGAAAAGGGCTGACAGATTATCCGTGCAAATCCGGCGGACTGGTTGAATATACTACATTTGCCGAAACCATTGATACACGGATAAAGACGGAATGTATTTGCTGTCCGCCGGATATGCATCCGGAAGAGTATTATTGTGTGTGGAGGTTTTCAATAAAAGATGATCCTGCATTGAATTAGCATTTCACTGGAAAGCAAGATGTTTTTACTTGTTCTGGAGCAACCAAATTGCATCAAGAGTAATCATCGAATCTACAGAAATTTTCCTTTCCTGAGCTTTGACTTTGATATTATCAAACCACACAGAGTCCTTTCTTATGTAATCACGCATTTCGGAAACCTTTTGATAGAATTCTTTGGAAAATCTGTGCCCATTATCAATCCCTTTGAATAAGTCATAAGCAATATCAATAAATCCCCAGCCAAAATTCGTTAAAGTTGCGTCACCGGCCATGATAAGAATGAGATCGTGTTTTTGTATTTCATCCATGACATCAACATGTTCGGCGTATTTCGGTTTGGTAAAAAAATCAGGGTAGATCTCCCTATTATAAAACCAAAAACTATTTTTACATAAAGCATTCAATATACCCATATTGTAAATACTCCAGTAAAAGCTATCGGAAATCGTAAGTATTGAGGGTTTTGGATTCCCATTGACCGGGCCAAAATGAAATTGTCTGTAAGCTAACTTTTCAGGTTTTGGTTTAAACAACAAATTCATGCCTTCTATAATATCATTATCTCCATTTCTTGCAGGTTCAATCTTTATCTCCTCCCAAATAATATCCGGAATATCAATGTGGCGCAGGTATTCGATATATTTTATAATCGAGTCCGTTGCAAGACAAACAGCATAATAACTCCAATGGATGCCGTATTTTGGATAAAGCGGGAATTGTGATATTCCCTTTTGTGATTTGTAAAATGTGTTGAAATCAATCACGTTTAAATTATTTTCTTTCGCAAATTTCAAGTAATACTCAAAATTTGTTTCTTTTCTTTGTTTCAGATATTTTTCAGGAATATATTCTGGGAAAAATGAAGCTTTACCTGGAGCAAAAACTAAAATCAGGTCTTTATTTAATCTTGCAAGGGTATCAGCAATAAATTTCAGCTTTTGCACTTGATGTAAAATGCTGTCTGAGCCGATAAAATCAGAACCAAAATAAGCTTTGATGTAGTTTTCTTCATATAAATAATTATTTTTTCCAATGACCACAGCTTTTGCTTTGGCCTTGTTGAAGAATGCATAAGAAATTTGGTTATTGAGCCTTACTAAATAATTACGAAATCCGAAATTCTCATTTAAGTATTTTTCTTTTTCTTCCTGAAATGTACCTGAAAGCCAGCCATCGAAAGAAAATTCACTATCAGGATTAATGACAACTGCGCCCTTCAATGGCCAAATAGCTGCTATTTTAATTTTTTCCTGAAGAAATGGAACAATGAGAAGAAACAATATTAGCCAGAATAAAATATGTTGGATCGATACAGGAATTCTAGTCATTTTTAAAATCTGAAATAAATAAATGGATTAAATCCGGATGATGTAATGGAACTGACTGATAAAACTATCACAATAACTGTTACTGCAGCGACTGCTAAATAGCGGCGGATCGAATACGGCTCAAAATATATCAGGTTCTGAATGTATTGTCCTTTTTTGCCATAAGCGAAAAATGCAAAAACACATGCAATAATGAAATAAGTATAAAATTCAGAATCGAATGCAGCAGCATTAAAACTAAAGGCAAACATTCTCTCTAAAAATAAAATTGCCTGAGGCATTTGTTCAATTCTGAAAAACACCCATCCGATAACGACAATAAAAAAAGTAATTATAGTACTTGGGAATTTGCCGATTCGCCTATAAACATCAGCCAGAAATATACGTTCGAGTACAAGGAATAGTCCATGGTAAGCGCCCCAGATCACAAAGCTCCAGGAAGCGCCATGCCATAATCCTGAAGCAAGGAATACGAACCAAAGGTTAAAATAAAGTCTTGTTTTTGAACCGACCTTGTTGCCACCAAGAGGGATATAAAGGTAATTCCTCATCCATGCTCCCAGGGTAATATGCCATCTGCGCCAAAATTCTGTGATGCTTTGTGAGATATAAGGATTGTTGAAGTTTTCAGGAAATTTGAATCCAATCATCTTTCCCAATCCGATGGCCATATCCGAATAACCCGAAAAATCGAAATAAATCTGGAAAGTATAAGCCAGGATTCCTATCCATGCAGAATAGGTGTCAAGTCCGGAGTAGTTCATTGCAAAAATAGCATCCGCCTGTTGGCCCATGTGGTTTGCGATCAGAACTTTTTTAGCCAGGCCGATAGCAAAGCGGTAAAATCCCGTCAGCTTATTGTCAATGTTTTCATTTTGTGACCTGTCAGTGATCTGGTCGGCAAGTTCATGATAGCGAATAATGGGACCCGCTATAAGTTTTGGAAATAGAATTATATAGGTCTGATAATCCCAGAAATTATCCAGAGGCTTATGAACCCGGCGGTAAACGTCCACAACATAGGTAATGGTTTCAAATGTATAGAATGAAATTCCAATCGGTAATATCAGTTTCGTCCAGTGAATACCCGTAGCTCCGAAAACTGACAGAAAGGTATTGACATTTTCGATAAAAAAGTTAGAGTACTTAAAATAGAAAAGCAGGCCCAAATTGACCGAAACAGACAAAGCGAGCATTAGGCGGCGGTGCAAAACCGTTTGTGTCCGCGACATCCACTTTACCAGGTGAAAATCAAGAAAGGTGGTTCCCAGGATTACAAAAATAAATTTTGGAGCGCCCCAGCTATAAAAGAATATGCTAAATATAAGGATGACAAGGTTTTTATATTTTTTATCCACTACATAATAGGTCACCAAAAAAGCCGGTAAAAAATATAAAATGAAAACAATGGAACTGAAAACCATATTATGATGGATTAGCCTTTTGCAAAGAAAGAAAAAAAACTAATAATATTTCTGAAGAGTTATTCTGGCACAACACGCCTGACCATTATCTATAAATAAGCAATTTCCTTATAATCTTTGATTCAGTGAACTTAACATGCAGGAAGTGACATCCATTTTTCAAACCGGAAATATCCAATACCAATGATTCTGATTTTAATTGAAAGATTTCAGTTCCCATGATATCGGTGATTCGATATTCCATTATTTCAGCCGGGTTTTCAGCTTCAATAAACAGCTTATTGCTTGCCGGGTTAGGGTAAATGTGTAATTTTTGTGATTCTGAATTTTCGGGCAAACCGGTCAGGTCAACAAAATAGCAGGCTGAGGTATCCTTACAATTGTCCTGAGTCACCTCAACTGCATAGTTTCCTGTTTCCGTGGGTGTAAAGGATTGGGAAGTCGCTCCTTCAACCGGAATCCATGTCAGACAATCGAGCCATTGATAAGAAGCGTCAGGGGCATTGGCTGTTAAGGTTGTCCCGGCCTGGGTAACTGAAGTATCAACAACAATTATTGCAAGCAGAGTATTAATTATAGTATCGCAGTTCCATGCATCCAAGTAGTTTCCAGGAGAACTTTGCCAGCTTCCGCCGAGATAAATACTGTCACCCTGGCAAAGAGATGCATTTTCATTTATTAAGGCTGTCGAAGCTTTAATATAAACCTGATCGCCTTCGGAGGAACTAAAATTTCCGAGATAAACATCCGGCATGTAATCATTATTCATATCTCCAATAGCCAGGTCATGAGCGTAAACATCCTCTCCTGAATTTTCATAACAAAGCTCAAAATTTCCCGATCCGGCGTTGTGCCACACCTGCAGCCCGTGCGAGCCATAGCTCCCGATAAAGATATCGGTCAGGTGATCGTAATCATGATCAACCAGCCTGACTGATTTCGCATAATTATTATTATTGATTACAAAACCTTCTGTAAAATCACCATCCCCGCCATTCAGCCAAACCTGGGATGGAACCGTCCAATTGGCACACACCGCATCCTGATCTCCATCATTATCAAGGTCGGCCAAATCAACTCCGTAGCTGTTGCCAGTACCCAGGGCTTGTCCGCTATCTGTAAAATTCCCAGAACCATTATTGATCCAGACCTTTGAAGGCGCTGAGTTGGTTGACGATACAAATGCATCCGCATCACCGTCGCCATCGAGGTCACCCAGGGCCACTTCCGTACATGACTGGCCCGCAAGGTTTTGACTGGAATTATTAAAATTCCCGGAACCATCGTTAAACCATACCTGGCTGCCACCACCCGAATAAGCCGGTAAAAACAGGTCCTGGTAGGTATCATTATTCAGATCAGCCATGTCAAATTTGTTAATGGTCAGATTGGTCGCAATGTCATCCTGTGAAAGAGTGAAATTACCTGATCCATTGTTTTTGTAAACCTCGCAGCCATAGCTCAGACCAAAGCCGGCAGTGATAATATCCAAATCTGAATCCATGTCCACATCGGCTATTTTCACTCCGTATCTCCACCCATCCTGCCCGACATTCTGCATCAGGGTGAAAGAAGAATTTCCATCATTTTCATAGACTTCGATATCGTTATAGGCATCCACTTTCACGGCATCCAGGTCATTATCACCGTCCAGATCACCCAAAGCCACACCGAATGACTCGCCCTCGATACCGATATTCTGGCCGTTGTTTGAATAATCGCAGCAGTTTTCCGAAGTCATTCCCCAAGAAATTAATACATACCCGCCGGTGCCGGTTAAGGGAACACCGCCATTACCGTTTCCGCCGCCACCGCCGCCACCATAATTTTCGCCGTTTCCGGCCGGATCGGTAACATTGCAATTCACATCTGTAAATCCTGCTCCTTTCCCGCCTGCACCTCCGGGAGCACCGCCACTCAAGCCGCCTGCTCCTCCAGGGGTTACACAATTTCCCGTCCATGTAATGGTATTACCTCCTGCAAAACCATCACTCACCGAGCCTGCGGCTCCACCACCACCACCGCCAAAATAAGTCCAGTATCCGCCACCACCTGTTCCTCCGGTTCTATTGGCAACTGTCCCGTTTGAACCAGTTCCTCCGGCACCGCCACCGCCTAAATTAGGATTGGGAACCCAGGTTCCGTTTTCTCCTCCTGTTGCGGAAATCAAATCACCCACACCGGTTAAACCAACCGCAGCGCCTCCGCCGGCAATCCCAACGGTTACAGTATATTCCGATAAAGGAACAACGGTATAAACTCCCAGTGCATAACCACCGCCTCCTCCACCACCGCCACCATTGATTCCTCCGGCACCTCCTGCACCAACAAGTTCAATTGTAACGGATGTCACATCTGCGGGAACGGTGAAGACTCCGGATGAAGTAAAGGTTTGCGATCCCGATTGTGAAAAAGCCTGGATGAAGAACACACTAAAAAATACAAATGCTGATAAAAAGTACAGGTTTTTCATTTATATTCAATTTAAAATTTAAGTTTTTCGTGGGGAATTCCCTTGCCTGATTCTATTTCCTCAATCGCATCAATAATTCCCTGCTTTTGCTCAGTAGTTAATTTTTCCCAATCATTAATATCTTTGTGACCATTTATGTAGTTTATTAAAACTCCATAAAGTTCTTCTAACCGATTCTTCTCCAGAGAATCAACTTGTCGAAATATTTTCAGTTTTAAATCGGATATTGTCATAGAATGTCTTTTGTCAAAATTACAAAATATAATTAATCAGGTTTATTTCTGGCCGGACTGGACTTGCACCTAAAATATAAGTGTTTTACCTCTTTGCTTAAAGTCATACTTACCCAAAGGGCCTAGCCGGAAGACCCGAAGCAGTGAGGGCTTTTGCACCATTTACTATCGCCTTGTTCCTCCTGTTAATCCTTTATTCATCTTTCCTGCCATAAACCGGATCAAACCTGCAACGCTTAAACCTGCCACGCAGGAATGGCGTCAGAGGAGATGGCTGCTGTTGCTTCTTTGTCCTCGACGGTCATTAGTTCAATATTATTTCGTCCAGTCCTCCAAAGCGATTCCCTTTATCCTCTTGAAATGGTCGGTGTTGTTCGTAACCATTGTTAAATTATGAGTTACTGATGTAACGCCAATCAACAGGTCAAAGTCATCAACAGAAATTCCCGCTTTTCTTAACCGGGCTTTTTCTTTTGCATAGAGGTCAATCGAATGAAAAATGGGAACAATTTTTATCCCCGATAAAAAATTGTCAAGAGCTTTCTGGTTTTTATCTTTTTTCTCGCTGTTCTCAATACCAAACTTTAATTCGGCAAGTGTGATTTCGGAAATAAAACAGTTGTCAGGGTCGGCTTTCTCAAATTTTTTGTTGAGGTCAAACTTGCCTTTGATGTAATAAATGCAAGTGTTAGTGTCAATGAGATACTTTTTCAAAACTGTTCAATTTGTCGGTTTAAAGTCCTGCTATTTCGTATGTCATTGATAATTTCGTCAGCCGATTGTTTTGACTCCCAGGCACCGAATGCTTTGTAAAAAGATTTCTTCCTGTCAGTGATGTCAGTCTTAACTGAAAGAGTAAGTTTAGAAATGAGGTCAAGCTTGTTGCTTGGGCTAAGATTGTCCAGTAGCCGCAAGTACCCATCAATTAGTGTCGTATTTATGTCTATTGTTTTCATTTAAGTCCTGTTTAATTTATGATGCAAATTTAATAAAAAATGTGTTGTGTTTTATGTCCAAAACGTCAGAAAAATCTGTTCGTTCATCATTCCTGCCATAAGCCGGCACAAGCCTGCAACGCTTAAACCTAACGAATATGAATTGCGCCAGAAGGAAAAGTTCTATGTCATTGATTTTACCAGGGCTTAAGTCGCTCTATCGCACCTGCCATCACTTGAAGTCTTAAGCCAGTGGTGCGAAGTATTGAGCAAGCAAACTGTTATGGGCTGGGTGTAATATTTTCTATTATTTTTTTGGGCTTTGTCTGCAATCGAATACCGAACTTATTTTTACATATTTTCGATGTCTGTTCTCAGATTCTTAGCTTCAATAACCCGTCCGTTGGCTGCATCTTCCTCTGCCTGGTCAATCATTGCATTAAAACTGTCTATTGACATTGGCTTTAATTCCTGCTCATAGATTTTCCTTTTTTCGTCATGCAGAAACCTGTCAAGTTTATTGATCAATTCCTCGCTATTAATTCTGAGAAATTCCTGGATCAAACTTATCTTTCTTGCTTGAATGTCCATTGTTATTTTTTTTGTAAAGATACCACTTTTCACTCATTACTATTTCATTATTTTATCAAGGCTTAAGCCGCTCCGCCGTACCTGATATGGCTTGAAGACTTAAGACAATGGGGTATCTCAGATGAGGTATCGCAGAATGGATATTGTTGTGTTTATTAGATTTCATAAGAAAATTTTTGATTAAAGTCCGTCAGCTAAAAATTGCACTCCATTGTCCTTGTGAAGTTTGATAATTATTTTCATTAGTCGCTGATTGAATTTGAGTTTAAAATCTCTCTTGTCAAAATAATCGGTATATTTTACATTGTGCTGAATGACAAACTCAATTAAATCTTTCCATTCTTCTTTGGTCTGTTTATCGTTCTTGATGTAAAATAAAATCTCATCAGGGTCATAATATTCAAGTGCCCTTCTAGTTTCCCTGTCAATTATTTTCCGATACTCGCCTGAAAGAATTACTAATACATATTGGCAATCCTCCATGCATCGACAAATGATAGGCCATAATTTTCTTATATCATTTGAATATTGTTGGTCATTCTCAACAAGCATTGGGAAGATTGGAACTTTTAAAGAATCTCTTTGGTCGTCTATGATTGTTTCGCCTTCTTTTCTTTCTTCTAAATGCTGTCGAGAACTAAAGAAAATTTGTGTCTTTGGAATTGCAGCAATTATTTTTCTTCCTTTTATCTGTTTTGATTCGGCATAAGTTTGAACAGAATTATGAGTGTCTTTATAAAGAATACCTACTCCAAATAACTTACAACTATTTAAAATTTTTACTGTTGGCTTGCTTGGAAACGCAAAGAAAATTTCAAGCGTCTTGGAATGAATTCGGGCAGATTGAGAGAATCTCTGAATCATTGAATCAGGTAAACTGTCTGCTGTCTCCCGTATAACGATTGCTTTAATAACTGAATCTCGTTCAAACAATAAATTTGTCGCAAGAGCAATTTGATTGTAGTTAATGTCGTCATCTAAAAGGGCAAAGCCCTGTCTCTGAAAATGCTCTATGAGAATCTCTCTTTCCAATTACAAAGTTTGTTTGATGACTATTAGAATTTCTGCCAGAATAGAGAGAACCTCTTGTTTCTTTTGTTGGTCTAAAGATTCAAAGTCAAAAAGTTTTAACTCCTTGAGAAAGTATTCGGAATTTTTCTTAATGTGCTTAAAGTGAAATAAATCTTCAGCAGTTTCATGATAAACTCTTTCAGGTGAATATTCTATATTGGAAAAAAAATTTACAAGATTTCTTTTCAAAGTGTCCACATCAATTTCATTATTCTTTGCTGCTGTCAGAGATTGTGCAATTAAACGAAACTCTTTATTGGCTTTAATAACACCTTCTTCTTTTTTCTTAATGCAAGCATCAATCATTTTCTTTACAGAAAATGACTTAAGAATGTCAGGCATTATTAACTTCATGTCAGAAATTGGTTTGTGCATTTCAAGAAGGATGTCGGGATCTGGTCCCTCTCTTTTTCGCTGATTGATTTCTTGATTTAAAAATATGTTGAACACTTCATCTGGATAGTCCAAATACTTTAAATACTTACTAATCCGATACTCAGATAGTGAAGTGATTTTTGATAAATCTAAAATGTCAGCGCGGTTTAAATGATTGATGTCTTTTCCAAGCTCTTCTAATATCCTTTTTATTGTTAGTGAAATTGCAAACTCTGTCCATTCCTGTCTGACATTATGAATGTGAAACATCAAAGAAAGATTTTCAAGAAGGGTAGGTTCTCTTACCAAAATTCTTGCAGGGATTTTGTCAATATTTAATTTTCTGCAAGCCCTAAATCTTCTTTCACCGTCAAGAATTATATACCTATTGTCCAATTTACGCTTATAAACTATAATTGGGTTGAGTATGCCTTTCGTCAAAATAGAATCAATAAGTTCGTCTTCTTCTTCCTCATTGAATCGTTCTCTTGGGTTGTAAGGATTGATTTCAATCTTATCAATGCTTAGATCCTGTATCTTGTCTTGATATTCAATTATTGGAGATACTGTCTTCATTTTATTTAATTTATTGCAAAGGTTTAAATTTGTCGATAGGATGACTTCATAGCTGTCACCAGAAAATTATATAAATGCTACCAAAAAAGGGGTAATAAGTACACTTTAATATTTCAGAAGTATATCTACCTAATTTCAAAATCAATATCATCTATCGGTGAATTTATTTTCTTTTCATTTTTCTTAAAGTTTAACTCAGCCGTTTTAACTTTTCATTCATTATCCTTCAAAAATACTTAAAAGAATTATCACGACAATAAATACCCTTTTAAAACTTTTATTAATAATTTCTGAAAAATATTTGGCGATATTAATTTAAATTGTTTATATATTTGCTGAACCTATTGAGATATCACTTAGTATTCACAAATTTAATATTCACAAAAACTGTTGTTATGAGAAAACTTTTACCTTTAATTTTGTTATGTGTTACCGGGCTTATTAGCCTGAGTTTGAGTGCACAGGATGGACCCATTAGTCCTTCACTTATCGGTACAGGCGTGTACCTTGGATTAACACCACCATTGAGCGAGTTGCCAACCCTTACCCAGGAAGAGTTCGATCAAATGGTGCTTTCTGCCGAGTTTAATGAGCGAAATGAAGAACTTTACAGCAGATCGTATCCTTATGCTGAATCAGCTTTACCGCAAGGGCCGGATGAAGCATGGCAGAAAATCATGGGAACCTACGAAGGATCAAAAGCGCCTATCGTAAACTTCGACGGTCAAACTTCTCCTTATTATCCGCCCGATGATAATGGCGCTGCAGGACCAAGTTATTACATGCAAACCATCAACACTGTTTATGCTATCTATAATAAAACAGGTACACTGGTGGCTGGTCCAACCAATATGAATTTGCTGTTCAGCGGAGTTACCGGAGCCACCTGTAACGACGGTGATCCTATTGTGTTGTACGATGAGCAGGCCGATCGGTGGCTCGCCGCTGAGTTTTCAATATGCGGATCGAATGACTATATGCTGGTTGCCGTGTCACAAACCAATAATCCAACAGGAAGCTGGTATAAATATTCATTTGATGTAGCCGATATGCCGGATTATGAGAAGTTTGGTATCTGGCAGGACGGTTATTATATGGGAACCAATAATTCAAGCGGAAACGACATTTATGTTTTCCAGCGGTCACAGATGCTTACCGGAGGAACTGCCCAGATGGTTGCTTTTAATAATGCCTGGAGGCCAACGACAATAGATGGCTTTATGTGCGTTCCGCCTGTTGATAACGACGGCACTTTTGCACCTGCCGGATCTCCCGGATTATTTATCACTATGAATGATGATGCCATCGGCGGAGGTTCTGACCAGCTTTGGATTTATGAACTCGCCGTTAACTGGACAACACCGGCATCTTCCACCTTCAACAGGACTCAGACACTCAGTGTTACAGCCTTCGACAGCAATTTCGGAGCGAACTGGGACAACATCAAACAACTGGGAACCACACGTGAACTGGACGCAATACCCCAGGTTATAATGAATGCCCCTCAATACCGGAATTTTGGTACCTATCAGACCATTGTATGCTGCCATACCGTAGATGTTGACAATACGGACCATGCCGGTGTAAGATGGTATGAATTAAGGAAAACCGCTTCTACATGGTCGGTACGTCAAACCGGAACCTATGCTCCCGATGCACATTCGAGATGGATGGGAAGTATATGTCTCAATGGTTACAATGAAATCGGCCTGGGCTATTCTGTTTCAAGCTCCACAATGAATCCTGCAGTCCGCTATGCCGGGCAATCTTCAACAGCTTATGCTGCCGGAGCAGGAACACTGGATGTTGCCGAACAGGTGATCATAAACGGTTCTTATTCGCAAACCGCTTACAACCGCTGGGGTGATTATTCTTCTATGAGTGTTGATCCGTCGGATAATAAAACTTTCTGGTACACCAACCAATATATGGGCAGCACATCTACAAAGAAAACCCGTATTGCATCATTCCAGATTTCAGCGCCTGTGGCACAACCCGATTTGGTCACACAAAGCCAGTCGGCAAGTCCTACTTCTGTTGTTGCAGGAGCGACCACCACAGCTTCATGTACGGTTCGTAACCAGGGAACTGCTACTGCCGGCGCTTCAAACCTGAAATATTACCTTTCAGCCAACAGCACTTATGAAGTTACCGATACCTGGCTTGCTACCGATGCTGTTGCATCCCTTGCTGCAAGCGGAACAGCAGCAGTAAGTGAATTGGTCACCATTCCATCCGGAACTGCAACCGGAACCTGGTATATTTTGTTTTATGCCGATGCTGACGGTGCTGTTACGGAGAGCAGCGAGACCAATAATGTGGGTTATTTCGCAATCACTGTTACTTCAGGAGCTACTTCGCCCGACCTGATCATTCAGAGTCCGGCTGCAAGCCCGACTTCCATAGTTGCAGGCTCAACCACTACCGCTTCATGTACGGTTCGTAACCAGGGAACGGCTTCTGCCGGCGCTTCTAACCTAAAGTATTATCTGTCAACAAATACTACTTACGAAGTTACGGATACCTATCTTGCTACTGATGCTGTTGCAGCATTGGCAGCCAGTGCAACGGCAGCCGTAAGTGAACTGGTGACTATCCCATCTTCAACTACAGCCGGTACATATTACATATTGTTCTATGCCGATGCTGATGCAGCAGTAGCAGAAAGCAGCGAAACCAATAATGTGGGTTATATCACCATCACAGTAACAGTGGTATCCGGCGGATGCAACAGTACAACACAATATCCAAGCACTATTCTTACTCCAAAAACTTCATGGAAAACACAAAATTACATATACGCGGGTGAATTTTGTGCTTTCTATGTAACCAGTGGTAAAACTTATACTTTCTCTTTATGCTCAACCGATGGCGCAAGTGCATCTTATGACTCAGAACTTACATTAAGAAATAAAGCAACCGATGCATTCATTACATATTCCGATGACTATTGTGGTGACGATGCTAAAATAGTCTGGACTGCAACTTTTACCGGCCAGGTTAAGCTGGTTGTGACCAAATACAACTGTCTGACAAATTCTGTAAACACAAAGTTGAGGTATAAGAGAACCGCTAAAGAGGCTGAATTACCTTTTGAATATCAGGAGCAGGAATTTATTGCTTATCCTAATCCCACAAGGTCAAATGTTACCATCAGTTCAACTACTGACTTCGGACAGGTAAATGAACTCCAGGTTTATGATATGAAAGGTTCTTTGGTAATGAAAAAAATTATCAGAGATCAGTCACAAAGCATGATTGAACTGGAAATCGGTAACTTACCAAAAGGGCTCTATTATATCAGATTAGTCGGTGAAAAATCATTTAAAAACCTGAAGGTGATAACGACTTATTAATCTCCGATGCTGTTTAAAAATAAAAGGCTGCATGATGATCGTGCGGCCTTTTTTATAATATCTGAACTTTAATAAGTTTGCTAAAAGCCAACCAGACTGGAAATTCTTTTTTCTGATTTTTTGCCTGGTTCCATTGAATAATCATAATTGTACAATGCTCCTTCCCAGTCCCCGTACATTGCATTCGGCAGGATGATAAACCGGTTACCGAATTCATTTTTCAGACTGTCGGCCATTTCAAACCTTTCAGGTATTGATTTCTTTTCGAATACTTCGGTAAAATCATTGAGGTTATCACCGATTAACATGACAATAAACCGATTCTCTGAAACTTTGTCCCGTCTTGTTTTCTTAGAGGATTCCTTCGATTTAAGTAAAAGATGGTCATCAACTGCAAACGGAAATCCAATAGAAATAAGATTTTTAAGAGTTTGCGTTCGCTGGTTTTCACTCCGGTTCGAAATATAATAAGTCTCGATACCTTTTGACTCTGCATATTTTAAAAACTCGAGTGCACCGGGAACGGCTTTTGCCTTGGCTGCATCAATCCAGCTATTCCAGCCTTCAGGATACATATAGCCTTTCAGGATGGTATTGGCTTCATAAGGACTGTTATCCAGAACGGTTTCGTCAATATCAACCACGATTGCCTGTTTTTTCATCATCCCCATCATCTTTGAGCTTTGATCCAGTCTGTATTTTGCTGCATTGAAAGCCTGGTAGCAAAGCGCCCGGTACTCGGCAGCAGATTGCTGGTAAAGGATGGCCATAGTAAGGTAGTCGTTGGAAGTGACTGTGGGCTCGGTATTCGGACTGCTTTGGAATGCGTTTGAGTTTGTGCAACTCTGGATTACTGATAATGTAATCACGCTCAAAAAAAAGATTAATATTCTGTTCATTACTCTATTGTTTTTAATTACCAAACATACCGGATAAAACTTTCAAATTCCCCTAATTCATTAATAACTTCTTCTATACCTAGAGATTCCTTGTATGCACTTACTGATAAAGCTATTTCCCTTCGTCTGTAAATTAAACTGTGATGCTTCAAATTGAATACTTCAATAGTTCTTTCCGCTTTATCTGGATCAGAATCTGTCGGATAAATTTCACCAGTGAGTAAGTATATAAAATAATTAGTGGGCTCGTCAGTAACCGGATTGATGATAGTATCATAATCATCTCTCTTTTTCACAATTTCATCTTTTGAACCTGCACAATGGTAATGTTTGTTACACGAAACCAAAAGGTTAGAATAGTCAAATTGAAGTTCAGGAAATAAATGACCTGCTTTTCGTTTATAATGGTCAATATGTGATTTTGTATTATCGGAAGATATTTTACCTTCACAATAAGCGCATTGAAATTTCTGTTCCTCCTTTAAAATATACTCTCTCAACTCAGCTTTAATTTCATTACATCCATCCCAATTCTCAGGGTTATTGTTTCGTATAAAATTTGTGTAGAACAAGGGTTCAGCCTTATTAATTTTTTTCATTATGTTTTCTTCTTTTTGCTATTTCGAGACGCAGAAGCATTAAATCCTTATCATTTCTTCCCAGCATTTCCTCTAGCTCTTTTTCAAGTTTCTTAAATTCGGCTGATTTATAATTATTTTTCGAAACTATATCCTTTAAAAGAGTCAGTTTTTGTTCAATTTCATAATTTCTGAGAGAATCTATATCCATAATCTCTAATAGCACCTTTTGAACTTCATACCCATACGAACCTTCAAAATCTGAAACAACTTCAATCTTTCCATTTTTATTTACCAGCAGCTTTAAAGATTCCTTTTTGGCGGATGCAATAATATGAGGAGAATGAGTAGCAATGATGATTTGGTTATTGTTCTTTATAGCAAAATCTTCATAAATCTTCAGGATTCTGTTTTGCCAGTTTGGGTGAAGGGAAGATTCTGGTTCGTCTATTAATATAACACTATCCTTAATATCATCTAAATAGAGAGAAAATGCTTTTGTAATTAACTCTTGTTCTCCTGTTGAAAGCTCTGAAATAGCTATTTTTTCATTGTTCCTGTTCTTAAAAAAGATATTCCTGTCTTTGTCTATCATGTTAAACTCAATCTTCATGGCGAAACCGTTAAAAATGGTTTCCATAAGTATCTGAACCTGTAAATATGCATCACTACTTTTTACATCCTTTTCGTAAATCAGCTTATCAATGAATGTGATGATAGTGTCCCGGGCATAATTTACATCAGTGGAATATGTTTTCAGGTAATGGATTTTACTTTCAAAAGGTGGAATTAAGGGTTGAATTTCCCAATCTTCTGAGCCACCTATTTGATATTCCTGTAATTCCTTTTCGTTGTGCACAATATCATATTCTTCAATAATGATTTTGTCTGAAGATTGATTGTAAAGAGTAGGTTTAGATATAACTTCATAAACGAAATTTAATAAAGTGCTTTTACCTGAACCATTAATTCCGGCAAGGACAATAAGGCTCAAAGCTTTATCCTTATGTGTAAAGTCAATGGTGAAATTCTTGAATATTTTATAATTTTCAATTCTGATACTCCTAATTTTCATTTGCTAAGTATGTGATTATTCACAAAAGTAGTAAAATAAAAAAACCCGTAAGTTATAATTCCTACGGGTTTTGGATGATTTGAATTATCAATTATTTCTGATACACCATCTCCGCCATCCGCTTATAACCCGCATAACGCCATTTGGCATTTTCTTCAGCCGCGGCAAATAATTCAGAAGCATGTGCAGGGAACGATTTTTTTAATGATGTGTACCGTACTTCCCTTCCTAAAAATTCCTGGAATTTTGACCAATCCGGATCTTTGGAATCAAGGGTAAATGGATTCTTGCTCTCTTTTTCCAGCAATGGATTGTACCTGTATAGATGCCAGTAACCACTTTCTACTGCCAGCTTTTCTTCTTCCTGAGTTTTGCTCATTCCAAATTTTAATCCATGATTGATACATGGGGCATAAGCAATCACCAATGATGGTCCGGGATAAGCTTCAGCTTCGCGGATTGCTTTCAGTGTTTGCGACTGGTTAGCTCCCATGGCTATCTGAGCTACATAAACATATCCATAAGTCATAGCCATTGCACCCAGATCCTTTTTACGGATCTTTTTACCCGAGGCGGCAAATTTAGCGACAGCTCCGGCGGGTGTTGATTTTGAAGCCTGTCCACCAGTATTGGAATATACCTCTGTATCGAGAACCAAAACATTAATATCGTCACCGGATGCGAGTACGTGATCAAGTCCACCGTAACCAATATCATAAGCCCAGCCGTCACCGCCGATCACCCACACCGATTTCTTGGAAAAATATTGCTGAAGTTTCAGGAGTTCTTTGGCAAGCGGATCCTTTTCTTTTTCCAACGCCGGAACGAGTTTTAAAGATACTTCGTCCGATTTGTTCCCGTCATTCATATTTGCGATCCATTCACTGAACAAGCCTTTGGTGGAAGCAGAAATACTACCATTGGCACTTTTCATCATTGTCACAATGCGGTTTCTCATTTTATTCACTGCTGTAACCATTCCGAATCCATATTCAGCGTTATCTTCGAACAGCGAATTTGCCCATGCCGGGCCCCTGCCGGTTTTCCTGCTCGGACAATAAGGTGTTGAAGGAGCGGAGCCACCGTAGATAGAGCTGCACCCGGTTGCATTGGCGATCATCATTCGTTCACCGAAAAGCTGTGTCACGAGCTTTATATAGGAAGTTTCACCGCAACCGGCACAAGCGCCTGAAAATTCAAATAATGGTTGTGCAAACTGGCTGTTCTTAACTGATTTATCTTTTTCTACAATGGTATCCTTATAGGTAACGTGTCCATCAAGATAATTCCAGTTGTCAGCTTCCACCATCTGGGATTCGAGAGATTTCATGACAAGCGCTTTTTCTTTTGTCGGGCAGACCTCCACACAATTTCCGCAGCCAGTACAATCCAGAGGACTAAGCTGTATCCTGAACTGGTATCCGTCAAAAGTCTTGGGAATTGCCTTAAGTGTAGCCGTTCCGGTAGGCAATCCTTTCATTTCTGTTTCATCAATCAGGAAAGGCCTTATACAGGCATGGGGACAAACATACGAGCACTGATTACACTGGATACAATTTTCGGATAACCATTCCGGGACATTGACAGCAATACCCCTTTTTTCAAAAGCGGTACTTCCTGCCGGCAAAGTTCCGTCTTCCATGCCGTTGAAAGCACTTACCGGTAAATTGTCACCCTGCAACTTGTTGATTGGTTCGAAAATGTATTTGATGAAATCGGGCAAATCCCTGCCGTCTTTCTGTTCTTTCAGTTTTAACAGTGCCCATTCTTTCGGAACTTCCACTTTTGTAATATCGCCGCCTCTGTCAACTGCAGAGTTATTCATGTTAACAATGATATCGCCTTTCTTACCGTAAGTTTTATAGATCGCTTTTTTCATGTGATCCACAGCATCTTCATAGGGAATGACTTCCGACACCTTAAAAAAAGCCGATTGCATGATGGTGTTCGTTCTAGATCCCAGGCCGATTTCCATTGCAATTTTAGTTGCATTGATCATATAAAATCCAATCTCATTTACAGCAAGATATTTCTTTATGTGATCAGGAAGATGTTTTTTCGTTTCTTCCTCATCCCATATACTGTTGAGCAGGAAAGTGCCGCCTTTTTTGAGTCCCTTGAGCATATCGTACTTTTCAAGGTAGGCCGGAACATGGCAGGCAACAAAATCAGGAGTGCTTACGAGATAAGTTGATGTGATTGGTTTATCACCGAAACGCAGGTGGGAAACGGTAATTCCGCCTGATTTCTTTGAATCGTATGCAAAATATCCCTGAGCGTATTTATCTGTATTATCTCCAATGATCTTTATCGAGTTTTTGTTGGCACCAACAGTTCCATCGGCTCCAAGACCATAAAATTTAGCTTCATAAGTGCCTTTTGGTGTGACAATAATTGGATCGAGCAATGGAAGTGATGAGTACTTAACGTCATCATTGATACTGATGGTAAACCTGTTTTTAGGTTCTTTTAATTTCAGATTTTCAAACACGGTCAGGATATGTGCAGGTGTTGTATCTTTCGAACTCAGTCCATACCTTCCTCCAACAATAACCGGAGCTTCTTTTTTACCATAAAACAGATCGCGGACATCCAGGTAAAGCGGTTCACCATTTGCACCGATTTCCTTTGTCCTGTCGAGTACGGCAATTTTTTTCACCGTTTTCGGAAAAACCTGCATGAAATATTTTTCTGAAAATGGACGGTAAAGATGAACGGCGATCAAACCCACTTTTTCACCCTTATCCATCAAATGATCAATTACTTCTTTGACAGTACTGGTAACTGAACCCATAGCAATGACAATATTTTCAGCATCCTTAGCGCCATAATAATCGAAGGGATGGTAGTCACGTCCCGTTATTTTTTTGATTTCTTTCATGTAATCCTCCACCGTATCGGGAATACCATCATAAAATTTCGAACCTGCTTCACGAGCCTGGAAATAAACATCCGGGTTTTGAGCCGTACCGCGCGTCACGGGATGCTCGGGATTGAGTGCATTATTTCTGAACCGTTGTAAAGCGTTATAATCTATCAATGCTGCAAGGTCGCCCATTTGCATTTCTTCTACTTTCTGAACCTCATGTGACGTCCTGAAGCCATCGAAAAAGTGGAGGAAAGGAATCCTCGTCTTAATTGCGGCAAGATGCGCAATTCCTGCCAAATCCATGATTTCCTGAACGCTTCCGGTAGCCAGCATTGCAAAACCGGTCTGGCGGGTACTCATCACATCACTGTGATCGCCAAAAATTGAGAGTGCATGAGCAGCAAGGCTTCTTGCACTTACATGGAATACGCCCGGTAATAATTCACCGGAAATTTTGTACATATTAGGGATCATCAGCAGCAATCCCTGTGAAGCAGTGTAAGTACTTGTTAAGGCTCCGGCCTGTAATGAGCCGTGAACGGCACCGGCAGCACCAGCCTCAGATTGCATTTCCTTTACTTCCACTGTTTCCCCGAAAATATTTTTTTTACCATTGGCAGCCCACTGGTCAACATATTCGGCCATATCGGAAGAGGGTGTAATGGGATAGATACAAGCCACTTCACTGAACATATAAGCAATATGTGCTGTGGCATAATTACCTTCGCAGGTAATGAACTTTTTTACTTTAGACATAATTCTATATTTTAATATCCTAACATTAAATCAATTATCAAAAAAATGCCATTTCAGGCGGTGGCGAAATTAGTAAATTATAATTACAACTTGTTGAGTACTCCTTATTTAGAAATAATTTAGATAATCCCTAACCTGTAAAAGCTGATGGAAAATTTTTATACATTTGCCCGGCTTAAACAGTTTAATTCGCATCAAAATATTGAACAACAAGTAAAGTACAAGGATATGGCAAATCTCAAAACAAAATACATGGGTATTGAATTGAAAAATCCCATAATCGCAGGTGCATGCGGCCTCGTTTCGCAGATAGAAAATCTTAAGAGAATGGAAGATGCCGGCGTTGCTGCGATAGTTTATAAATCGCTTTTTGAAGAACAAATACAACTTGAGAATCTTCAGATTTCGGAACAAATTGACGAGTTCAAAGAACGAAATGCAGAAATGATTTCCATGTTCCCCGACATGGAACATGCCGGCCCTGAAGAACATTTAATGAATCTCAGGGAAGCTGTGAAAGCCGTTAAAATACCGGTTTTTGGCAGCCTTAATGCCATTGATGAAGAGAACTGGGTGGATTACGCTAAAAAAATTGAACTTACAGGAGTTGCAGGCATTGAGATAAATTTCTATCATGTTCCCACCGACTTCGAGATCATTGGTAAGGCAATCATTAATGAACAAATAGATATTATCCGTGCTTTAAAAAAAGAACTAAAAATTCCCATTGCCATCAAACTTAGCCCGTATTATACAAATCCACTCTACGTAATAAAAGAAATGGATAAGCTTGGAGCTGATGGGTTTGTATTATTCAACAGGTTATTCCAGCCTGATATAGATATCGAAAAGGAAGAAATGCACTTTCCGTACAATCTTAGCCAGCATGAAGATAACAGATTCCCTTTACGTATTACAGGACTCCTCTACGACACAATAAATGGCAATATATGCAGTAGCAGGGGTATTTTCAATGGCAAGGATGTGATCTCTATGATTCTTGCAGGAGCCGATTGTGTGCAGGTGGTAAGCACCCTTTATAAAAACAAAATTGAACAGATAACCATCATATTGAAAGAAATTGAAGCATGGATGGATAAAAAGGGTTATCACAGCATAGCAGAATTTCAGGGTAAAATGTCGCGTAAAAATATCAACGATCCTTTTGCATACCGGAGGGCGCAATACGTGGATATCCTGATGAAATCGGAAGAAATATTTAAAAAATATCCAACAATATAAAAAAAAGAGGCTGTCTCAAAAGGTTTGTGATCGTCATTGCGAACGAAGTGAAGCAATCTGCTGTTTTTGTAAATCAACAGATTGCTTCAGGCTCCGCCTTCGCAATGACGTTTTATATTAACTTTTGAGACAACCTCTTTTTTTATTTCGTGATGAGCAGCTTTTTTCTGACCACGGCACTCTGACCTGTGAGGCTTAGCAAATACTGACCTTTTTGTAAATCAGGCAAAGCAATTTCCAGTTTGTTCGACCGTGGAATAATGTTTTGCTTCAGGTAAACAATCATACCCTGCATATCAGAAATTTCAAGCGTAAGAGGAGTTTTCAAAATTTCCCAGTCATCAGTCGTGAGTGTAATATCATGTTTGGCCGGATTGGGATAAAGGTTAATCCTTTCGGAAAATTCCTGTTCATCCATGCCGAAGGTTCCCTTTTCAATTTTTACCTGGAGCAAGTAGGTACCTGTATTTCCCTGGTAGTAATTAGAAACCGCAAAATAAACCGATTGGCCACCGCTTACTGCAAATGATCCTTCCATTACATCATCATAAACTTCCGACCACCACGTGCCGGCTCCGACCGCCCAGAGTACATCATTGGTATAAGTTAT
Source organism: Bacteroidales bacterium (assembly GCA_020052415.1). Taxonomy (GTDB): domain Bacteria; phylum Bacteroidota; class Bacteroidia; order Bacteroidales; family JAADJA01; genus JAADJA01. Next base: position 39,666 of record JAGVPB010000065.1, read on the forward strand.
TCCGTTCCCGCTGTTGTAACTGTCGTGAGCACGAATTTCAAATTTATATTCAAACCCTGCCGGTAAATCAACTTTATAAAAGTCGAAATCATTGCCGTAATGTATAGTTGAACCGGTTGTTTCTATGATGACCTGGTTCCCTGAAAAGTTCAGCGGAAAGGTATAAGCCAGGGATATCTCGTCATTATTTTCATACATATCGGCAGGTAGCTGTGGCGCTGCTATTTGGATGGTTATCGGGTTCGAATAGTTTTCGGAACCCACCAGCGTCCAGTCACCACCGGAAGGCTGATCCCAAATAGCAAGAATATAAGAACCTGCATTTACTGCCACTCCGGGTACTGTAAATGTGATTGTACTATAATAACCTGATTCCAGATTTAATGCCGTATTTGCCAGCTCTCCAAGATATCCTCCTTCCGAATCATATAAATCTGCAGTAACTGTTCCGTCGAAATTTTGAGCATCATAATTTCCAATATCGAAGGTGATCTGAAAAGCCTCATTGCTTGTAATTGTTACCGGATTCAGTACCAAATCGGAGTACATTTGCATTGTATTATCTGGCCCAACGATATTTACCGAAGTATAATTGCCGTAATCACCGGCTCCTATGATTGCCCAGTCACCACTGGCAGCTTTATAATAAATGCCGATATAATATGTCCCGGGAGTTGCGAGCATCCCTTCTGATTGAAAATAGTAGGTATTATAACTCCCCTGTTGTAAGGATACTCCGGTAATTTCCTGGATAACGTCAACAAAATTTCCCTCTTCATTGAAAAGCCATGCGGCAAGGTTGCCCGAAAAATCAGCATCATCATAATTTCCTATCTGAATCCCTGCGCTAAAGGCATAAGTAAAACTGATGGGGTTGGGATCAACAACAATTTGTGAATATGCTCTCAGATCAAAGGCTGTGCCTCCTCCAGAACCTCCGGTCACCGGCTCTATTCCGATCAAAGCTTGTTGTCCCGAATTGAAGGATCCGGAACCACCTCCGGCACCACCTGTTCCGGGGCTCAGATTATTCAGAGTATAATAACCATCATAAGTTCCGCCCCAGCCCCAGTTCATGTGGAATGAATTATTGACATCGTACCCGTCGCAAACCCAGGTGTGACCGCCACCCTGTCCAAATCCTGCGTATTGGATCGGACGCCCGGCATCAAGATCAGTTTTCAGCATCTGGGTCCAGGTGGCATCGTTATAATTGTCCCTGAACAAGCCCTGCATTGTTGTTTTATAACCGAAATAGTTTTTGAAGGCATATTCACAGCAATGCTGAATGGGTGATTGTGCTTCGATAACATAACCTCCGCTTCCACCTGTAGCCGCAACTCCATATTGCATCTCCACACCTACACCACAATGGAACATGAGGGTGGCAATTGCATTGTTTGACCCACTTAATGAATTTGGCATACCAGCCCAGTCATAATTGGTGGCTTCAAAATTTGCCGATAATGTTCCATAATTTTCCGAATTATAGCTGTGATACCCCGTACCATGTTCAGGATAGTCCCAGAATTTCATTATTTGAGCCATTGCAGTCGCAGGACAACCGGTCACCGTCAGTTCATTATAATTATTATCGTAGGGACAGAGATCATTATAATAAGGAGCCTGATTCCATTGCGTTGACATCAGTGGTCCGACAGATGTGATCGAAAAATTCGCAGATTTATTACCTGTCATCAAATCAGACCAGACCTTTGCCACCCTACGATCAGTAATCATATTTTCGGTGATAAGATAATCCAATTCGAGTCCGTACCTGTTTAAAAGACCACTTAACGCCGGCGGAAGATTCTCTCCGACATAACTACCTTCAAGGGAATATCCCAGGACCGGGTAAGCACGGTCGTCGGCTGAAATGATCACAAAACCATCGTTTTCATTCACATTGAAAACATAAAACAGGTCACGGTTTTCAACCAATGGATATTCACTCGATAAGTTTGCGTTCGTAAAGGTAAATACCAGGTTGCAATTTGTTGTTTCAGGTTTCTGATGATTCGCTTTGTCTGTCATCATGGTATAATGCATTTGCGCAGCTTTTTTAGCAGTAATTACCGAAACGGGTTCAGCAAAAATCATTACAGTAAAAAGAATGCATGAAACTAAAAGTAAAAATGATTTCATAAAATTTATTTTTTATGTGAATACTAAAATGTAATCAATTTTTCCCAAGGATTTTCAGTTATTACAGAACCCAAAAATACGAATTATTATTAATTAACAAGACTTGATGAATCGTGTTCATTAAAGCATTATTTAAATTTTTCATATTCATTAAATCTTATAATTCACAAATTAATAATGTTGGCCTGGTACCGGCAATCGGTATTTTTACTTAAATGATATGGTGAACTTTACCTATACCGGAAACCAATAATTAAAAAACAATTTATAAACAGGAATAATGAAAAGAGAAGTGTTTACCTCTGAATAAGCTAAAACGTTAAGGAATACTGAAGAATGATTTTTCTCATTTCCTCAGCTTTCAACGGTCTGAGGGAATAAGTACGATTGAAAACATTATCACTAATAAGAGATAATTTATGCTTTTCCCTGAAAGTATGGCTTATCCTTACATCAAGAACAAAAATACCATTGTTGTGATTATTAAAGTAATCCATGTATGCGATCTGCTGAATACTGCCTCCGGTGGAAATTGTATATTCTTCAAGTTCCTCAATTGATTTATCCAGATTTTCGATCCTGCTGAAATATTTGACACTGAACCCGGCAGATGAGTTTCGGTAGTTAAACTCCAGATCAGCCTTGAGGGTATTGAGAAAGCGATACTTAAGAATGTTCTTGCCCGGATTGACGCTCGTTGTCCTGTAGCTTAATTCAGTCTGACTCGAATCAGTTGCAAACACATAATCAGGTTCGAGCGATTTGGGTAAAATATAATTATAGCCAAACATGGTTCTGAGGCTGAATTTTTTGGCTAGTTGTGCAATGCCCGTAACGGATATGTCTGCTCCGATAATTTTGGAAGAACCGGTATTTACAAATTTAAATCCATAAAATGGCCAGTTTGAATCCGACAATATATCCCATCTTCCGAAAAGATATTCAATAGTATTTTTATAGTCCTGCTGAAATACAGCTACATCAAGGTAGCCGAAGTATTTTGCAAATTTGAATCCCTGTTTAACTCCAATTTCGGTATTTACACTGCTTTCGGGAACCAAAGACGGATTGTCGAATACCCCGAAAGAACCCATATCCGTTTTTATAAACCTTTCGGCAATGGTCGGATACCTGTAGCCCTGGCCAATGGACAGGCGCAGATAGGTTTCCTGCATAAGTTTAAGCGAGGCGCCTGCCCTGAATACCGGTCTGGTTTCCTGTATCGTGTCATTGACTTTATAAACCTCAAGCCGTCCGCCAAATGAAATATTGAGAAGTTTAAAAAAATTAATATCTATTTCAGTATAGCCGGAAAGATTCATCAGGCTGTTTCGCGGAGAACCGCTCCCGGAGTACATTTTTGAATAGACATCATTGTACTGAAAGGTAAGACCGCCAATGAATGCAAAATTTGACCGTAAATCGTATTTGCGTCCGAAATTGTAATCGGCATAGTAAACCGTTGACTGGTTTGACTGATCGTTCGAACCTTTTAAATCGTTGTATAAAATCCGGGCTTTAAAATTGTGTGTGATTCCTATTTTTGAATAGAAATTTACAAACGGATCGAGGTAAAAAACAAACTGATCCTGAAGAATAAGGGCTCCCGGGTACGCTCTGTAAAAACCTGACGAATCATCAAGCCAGGCCAAAATCAGACTCGATTTATTGTACATTACATTTCCGTTTAGTCCAAAATTTAATCCGACATATTTTACCGACCTGTGACGAATATTGAAATTCAGCCTGTAGCGCTGTTTAGCCATTTCATTATCAGAAAAGTTTGTAATGCTGTCTTCGGCCGGAGGTGTCGGCCTCGGAGCGCCGATATAGCCATGATCCAGCAGAACATTAGCGCCAATTGTAACATCCGTGTTTTTGATGATGCGTGAATGGAAATAGTCGGCTCCGCCGATATAGGGTAAATCCGACCACCATTTCATAGCCTCATTTTCAGGAACCGAATACATGCCACTGTACAATTTTATCCTGGTTTGAGGCTGAAGTTTTGGGCGCGATGTTCGTATATAAATTGCCCCGCTTAAAGCATTTGCTCCGGAAAGAACAGAAGAACAGCCCTTAACCACTTCGATCTGGTCAATATTTTCGGTGGGAACCAAATCCCAGTAAGGCCGGCTTGCATCGCCCGAAAGAACGGGCATATCATCAATGAAAATACCCACCTTGCTGCCGACACCAAAAGTAAAACCGCTTCCACCCCTGATCTGAGGTTCCTCGTCAAGCACATTTAATCCCGGTGTCAGATCGAGTATGGTTTTTATATTTGTGACATTCTTGCTCTGGATAATATCGGGTTTAATAATTTCCATTGATGTCGTTATTTCTTCAATGGATTTGTCGAACCGTCCAACCTTTATCTCTACTCCCTGAAGTTCATTGATATAAGCTTTCAGTTTTATTTCCTTAAAAGTGGTTTCTGATCTTTTGATTAAAACTGAAATAATTTCAGTTTGCATACCGGTAAATGAAATCATGAACGTTTGCTGGCCTTCCGGAACCTGAAATGAGAATTTTCCATCCAAATCGGTTATAGCTCCGGCAGACAGATCGCCTTTTAATTTGATATGTGCACCAATCAGGGTTTCCTTTGTATCCTCTGCTTTAACAACACCTTCAAAATATCCTGTTTCTTGTGAAAATAAACAGTTAGTTAAAAATAAACCAGAGATCAAACAAAGTACTATATGTCTAAACATAAATCAAGTTAAGGTCTTAAAACTTTATTTTAAGTGTTTCAATCTGTTGTGAAGACGGTTTCATAATTACCAGATATATATTTTCCGGGTAATTGCGCTTTTGGGGGAACTTAATCTGAAGATGTAAATACCAGCCGGGATCAGATTTGCATCAAATGATATCTCCGGTGAATCAATGATTAGATTTAAAACAACCCTGCCCATGAAATCAAACAGTTCAACTTTTGCATTTTCCAAAAGTCCGAAAGGTAAGTTCTTTAAAATAATTTTTCCCTTATCGGTAATTATTGTAAAATCTGAATCAGGAAAATCGGCGATTGCAGATTCACCGCCCACCAGGGCCAGATCATCATAGAGAGCATAACTGTCGGCAAAAGGAGTTGTGCCGTTGCCGGAGGTAAGTACAAAAAGTAAATATTGAGGCGTCCGGTTGTCATAATAAATAAACGGAACTGAAAAGCGGGTCCAGGAATTGACAGTTACTCCGGGCTGCATCTCAAATTTGGTATAACCAATCCATTCGGATGAATCAACCTTTTCAGGGAGTTGAGCGTAATTGACATGCAGCAATGCCTGCACGGTTCCGAAGTCCTGTCCCTGCGGATAAAACTTATACCAGCCGGTCAGACTATCCGGCCTGGCTGTGCAGGGAGTATTCCATTGGGAATTAACAGTATCGGTGAATACATAACCTAATTCAGGATCAAAATCAGCATGGACCCTTCCATTAGTAATGGTACCGGTGGCGACTATATCCAGAACAGCAAGGTTTGTCAACTCAACAGAAAAATCACCCGAATGATGATCCGTACTTTTATCCCACACAGCAGGAGCAGCACCATTAATGATATCCCCGGCATCGGAAGTTTTTATCGAACTCCAGTCAACAGGCTCATCCCAAACAGTACCGGCATCTTCCCAAAATTCAAAACCCGGATTTTCAACCTGCTGGGCCTGGAGCAAAGAACATGAGAATAGTATTAAAATCAGTATAGGTAAACATTTCTTCATAACCATGATTTTATATTTGATAATTCCAATGATAACGGACAAAAATAGCTAAATAACTAAAGATGAAGTAAAATTACGTTTTCAATGAGTCCATTTTAAATATAGCTTAAACATTTAGCAAAACAATGAAATATTCATGGTATAGCTAAAACATTCATACATAAAGCAGAATAAACAAGTTGACTCTAATAATAGTTAACCAATCCAACTATATTCCTGATCCTTTCCGGGTCTGTCAAATTAATTTCAAACTCAGGAATTTCAGAAAGTCCTCCCATAAATATCCCCTCTTTCCTGTATATCATCCTGCTTTGTACCGGCTTTCTCCCGGTGAGGTGAAATTCTCTGGCTCCGCTTTTATCCCTGATCTCCCTGATGTTTTGTTCGTTAATCCCGCTTCCGGGCATAATGATGATGCGATCACCGGCTTGCTTAACAAGCTCCGAAATGAGTTCGATGCCTTCAGGAACCGTATTTTTCTGGCCGGCAGTGAGGATGCGGTCTATTCCCAATTTAATTATTTCTTCCAGTGCTTTGAACGGATCTGGGGTCATATCAAATGCTCTGTGAAAGGTCATACTCATCGGCCTTGCCAATTCTATCAGTTGATTTGTCCTTGCAATATCAACATTTCCATCCGGCAAAAGAATGCCAAATACAATGCCGTCCGCCCCAAGCTGTTTGCAAATACGAATGTCTTCTTTCATCAGTTCAAATTCCAGATCGGAATAACAAAAATCACTTCCCCGTGGACGGATCATCACGTTCAAACCGATTTCCAATTTTTCTCTTGCTATCTTTATTGCAGCATAGCTCGGGGTTGTTCCGCCTTCATAAAGATTATCGCAAAGCTCCACGCGTTTTGCCCCGCCTTCCTGAGCAGCAAGTGCCGACTGTACATGGGCTGCACAGACTTCGATCAGATTATTCTTCATTTCAGAATCATTTAATCCATAAAAGTATATTTAAACTTTAAAAACAAACCTTATTTTTTACATCTGTTTGGCTAATTTCAATTTTCATATACATTTGCCGCAATATTAAAAAATACACATAAAGACAAAATAAAATGAAGACAAAAAGTATTTTACTATTCCTGGGAGCTTTACTGGTATTGAGTTTCAACATAACTTTATTTGCACAGGAGGAAGAAACGGAACAGGAATTAAAGCCTGAAGTTAAGCAACAGGGTATCAAGGCATACAGCAAATATGATTTTACTCCGGGTGAACAGGTTATGTTTTTCGAAAATTTTGAATCGGACGCCATTGGCGATTTTCCTGCAAGATGGAATACCAACGGTTCAGGAGAAGTAGTAACTCTTGAAGGCTTCGAAGGCAAATGGTTCAAAATGGCGCCGGAAGGGATTTTCTTTCCGGAAGCTCTCAATCAATTCCCTGAAAATTTTACCCTTGAATTTGATCTTGTATTTCAGAGGGCGGATGAAAGTACGGATTGCGACTTTCCCATTGAAATCATTTCATGGATTGATGGTGAAGATATGAATGCACTTGTACCGGGTAATGGCGGCGGAGCTTTTACATTAAAATCATCAGAAATAACGGCTTTCAACTGGGCCAATCAGGAATATGGCGAGATCAACAGTTCTCAGTCAACAGATATAATAACCCAAAGTGCAAATTCTGCAGTCATCAAAATTTCAATATGGGTTCAAAAACAGCGCGCCCGTCTTTATGTAAATGAGAAAAAGGTTTATGATATCCCTAAATTTTTACCGGCAGGATTTCCTATAGGCAGGATTCGCTTCAGCACTTATGGGCATACGGAAGAAAATGTTTACTATCTTACAAATATGAGAATGGCATCAGGCAAACCTGATATTCGGAGCAAGCTGCTGACCGAAGGAAAGCTGGTAACTTATGGTATTTATTTTGACAGTGGTTCCGACAAAGTAAAACCAGAATCTTATGGGACTTTAAAAATGATTGCAGATATTCTGGTTTCTGAACCTTCGCTCAGTGTTAAAATAATTGGACACACCGACAGCGATGGTGATGATGCCAAAAACCTTAATCTTTCGAAACGCCGTGGAGCATCGGTTAAGAAGTCACTAACTGCAGATTTTGGAATTGCGGATTCAAGAATAGAAACCGATGGCAAGGGCGAATCGGAGCCGGTTGCACCTAACACCACGTCAGAAGGGAAAGCTTCAAACAGAAGGGTAGAAATAATTAAGCTTTAAATAAACGGAATCGGAACAAAGCTCCAACTCCTCACTCCACGAAATGGCACAAGTATCCTTATTCAAATAAACTTTGTAAAAAAAGATCACCATTCACCCATGCTTTAAATATTCCTTTATGAACAAGGTGTGAAATATCGGGATCGCCTTTTGTGCCATCCGAAAATTCAACATGGATTATATCTTTATTCTTTGATCTAACTTTTACTGGCAAAGGGATCATACTTCCAAAATTTATTCGCAAGTTACTACATTTTCTGATCAATTCTTATTAAAAATACTTCCTTACTTAGCATTATTTTTCCATGGTTCACTTTGATGTTTATCCATTGATATTTTTACTTTATCGTGATCTCATCCGCAAATATCCAGGACTTTTCACCTGCTCCCCAATGCCATTCGGGACAGACACCGGTATTTTTTGCAACAACCCTAATATACCTTGCTTTGGTAGAAATATTCAGGGTATAATTTTTAATCTGAACCTCTGTGTCTTTGGGTGAGACATCAGTTTTAACTGTCCCGATTTCCTGGAAGTTCTTACCATTGTTTGAAACAGAAAAGGAAACCTGTTCCGGAAAAAATATCCATGCTCCGACATCCTGGAGAAAACCCGCTTCAAGGTTCGATATTAATTGAATGCTTCCCAGGTCAATTGTAACGTCAAGGTTATTTCCTTCATAACCCTGCCATGCGCCCGTTCGGAAATTCAGCGGACCACGAATGAAGTCAATAAGCGCCAGATCGCCACCTGCTGAATATTGGTTAGCATATTTTGTATTTAAAGTAATTATTCTGCCGATGGGAATTTTATGGAATTCAGCAGTAAGTACTTTGCTTTGCGGCATTCCTTCTTTAAAAGAGATTGCATTAAGAGTCAATGAACTGTTCAGAATAAATGGCTCTGAATATTTCTTTGAACGTGAATCGGGTTTGGTTCCATCAAGTGTGTAAAAGATTTCAGCACCCTGAACAATACTTCCCAGTGTAATTTGAGTGGTGTCAATAAAAGTCCTTGAACCTTTCCCGATATAGGGAACAGGCATAATCTGGTTTTCTGTAATTTTTGACGCAGGCAGGTCTGATTCATTGGTAGCACGGTTTTTATTTGGCTCCGGGCCCATTATAAATTCTATTTTACCGCCGTTGATTATATCCTGATGTGTAATATAAGATTTTGTGTGTTTTTTCCCATTCAATTCAACTGACTGGATATAAATGTTTTCCTTTGAGTTGTTGCTGGTAGAAATTCTAAAAGTTTTTCCATTTTCAAGGTTAAGGATAACTTCCTCAAAAACCGGGCTTCCAAAAGTGTAAATGGGAGCTCCTGGAGTAACCGGATAAAAACCCATTGCACTCAACACATACCAGGCCGACATCTGTCCGCAGTCCTCGTTGCCGCAAAGGCCATCGGGTTTTTCAGTATATAATTCATCCATGATTTGTCTGGCCACCTTTTGTGTTTTCCAGGGCTGGCCTACATAGTTATAAAGGTAAGCCATGTGGTGACTGGGTTCATTTCCATGAGCGTATTGGCCGATGAGGCCGGTAATGTCTGATTGCTCCCTTCCGGTAGTTTCAGAACTTTCGGAAAAGAGTTTGTCAAGACATTCAATGAACTTATCATCACTGCCCATCATATCTGCCAGTCCTTCAATATCCTGTGGGACAAAAAAACTGTATTGCCATGAATTGGCTTCGGTATAGTTAAAATTTACCTCTCTTGGATCAAAGGGTTCGAACCAGCGTCCGTTCATTTTGGCTCTCATGAATCCCGTGGAGGGATCGAATATATTTTTGTAGGATTGTGCCCTTTCCATGTATCTTTTGTAATCCTCTTCCTTTCCCAGTGCTTTGGCCATTATGGCGATACACCAGTCGTCATAGGCATATTCGAGGGTTTTTGAAACCGATTCGGCTTCATCTTCAGCAGGGATGTAACCATATTCCTTGTAATATTTCAATCCGAAATGATCCAGCTCTGCGCTATGCTTCATAGCTACAAATGCTTTTTCGGCGTCAAAGCCACGGATTCCTTTCATATAAGCATCAGCAATCACGGGAATTGAGTGGTACCCGATCATACATTCGGTTTCATTAGCAGCGAGTTCCCATACAGGCAGCCTTCCGCCCTGTTCAAATTGGGCGATCATCGTTTTAATAAAGTCATTCGTTCTCTTTTCCTGTGTTAGTGTAAACAACGGATGTTCGCCCCGGAATGTATCCCATAAGGAAAAAACTGTGTAATAATCAAATCCTTCAGCCTTGTGAATCTGCTGATCACGGCCCCGGTACCACCCGTCCGCATCCATAAACAGGTTGGGAACCAGGAAAGCGTGATAAAGGGCAGTGTAAAAAGTTGTCTTGCGGTCAATATTTTGATCCATTATAAAAATTTTTCCTAATTCCTTGTTCCATGCACCTTTGGCATCCGACTTCACTTTATCAAAATCCCAGTGCGGCATTTCTTTTTCAAGGTTATTTCGTGCACCGTCAATGCCGACGGCAGATATCCCGACTTTAATCATCACGGATTTATTCTGAGTAGTATTAAAGGTGAAGAATGCCTTTACATTTTTCCCTGACACTTTCTTCTCTCCGTTGATCTTCTCATCTAAAGCAATTCCGCTTTTCGTAAACGGAGCGGAAAAAACTGCATAAAAAAAGACATGCTGATCGTTAGCCCAGTAAGAGGATCTTCTGTAACCAGCCACTACACTGTCGTTAATAATCTCTATTGAAGATTCGATCACCTTGTCGCGGTGGAAAAGATCAATTATGACATTGGCGTTATTTGTTTCAGGGAAGGTATATCGGTGAAACCCGGCACGACTGGTAGCCGTTAATTCGGCATTAATTCCGTAATCTTTAAGTAAAACCCGGTAATATCCTGCTTCTGCGCTTTCATTGTCATGATTAAAATGTGAGGAATAGCCGGTTCCCGGTTTATCCGATCCGTTATTCAGCCTTACTTCGCCGGTGGTTGCCATAAAAAGAATATCGCAATAATCCGGTACGCCGGTTCCGCTTAAATGTGTATGACTGAAGCCGTAAACAACAGAATCGGAATAATGATAGCCGCCGCAACCGTCCCAGCCTTCAAGCCTCGTGTCGGGGCTCAGTTGCACCATGCCAAAAGGCATGGATGCTCCCGGAAATGTATGGCCATGTGCATCGGTTCCGATGAATAGATTGACATACTTTGTTAAATCTTCATGTACCGGATTTTCCTTTCCTTTATTCTGATTACCTGCACATCCTGCTGCAAGCAAAGACATTAACAAACAAATCGAATATAAAGTGCGCATAATAAATAAGTATCAGGTTTTTGAATTCAATACTTTCATTAAGCTACAAAATTGCATTAAAATTCAGAGCGGGTTGCAATAGTGGAATATTTTTCGAAAAAATTTTGATCTAAGAAATTTTTATTTATTTTTGCACCCCCTGAATGAAACAGGGAAATAACAGAAATAAAAATGGCAAATCACAAATCATCATTAAAGAGAATAAGGCAAAACGATACACGTAAAGTTCAGAACCGTTATCTTGCAAAGACTATGCGTAATGCATTAAGGGATTTCAGAATGCTGACCGATAAAAAGGAACTTACTGAAAAATACCCGAAACTGGTCTCCACCATTGATAAATTGGCAAAGCTGAATGTCATTCATAAGAACAAGGCATCCAATCTTAAATCGAAGATTTCAAAGCAGATTACCGCAAAATAAGATTTTTTTTCATGGCTTTTGGGTTTTAGGTCTCTGTCGGCAGATAGAGGCCTTTTTTTATGTCTCAGTGAACCTGATCAAATTCCCAATGGTCCAACATTTCTCAAAAGAAATATCTACGGCGCATTCTTCCAACATTCCATCATTCCATTCTTCCTTCATTCCATTATTCCATTGTTCCATCCTTCCAATGTTTCAATGTTCCATCCTTCCGATTTTCCTTTTCATATCTCAAACAATTTTTCTACTTTCGTTTCCTTAAAATAAGCCGGTTATGGAAAACACAAAGGAATATTCACCGATAAAGGAATGGGCCGAGGATGACAGGCCGAGGGAAAAACTTTTGTTAAAAGGCAGAAGTGCACTGAGTGATGCTGAACTCCTGGCAATATTAATGGGCTCAGGTTCAAGGAATGAATCGGCTGTTGATCTTGCAAAGCGGATTTTACATCAGTCGAACGACAACCTGATAGAGCTTACAAAACTTGGAGTAAATGAACTAACCAAATTCAAAGGGGTAGGGGAGGCCAAAGCCATTTCGATCATCGCTGCAATGGAGCTTGGTAAACGGAGGAGAGGAGCCGAGGTTCTGGAGAAGAAAAAAATAACCAGCAGCAGGGATGTCTTTGAATATTTTTCAGGGATTTTCGGTGACAGCAATTATGAAGCTTTCTATATTTTATTGCTGAACCGCGCAAATAAAGTGATCAGGCAGGTGCAGATAAGCGAAGGTGGTTTGTCAGGTACTGTCGCCGATCCGAAGAAGATTTTTAAAATTGCTCTCGAAAACAATGCCAGCTCTGTTGTTCTCTGTCATAATCATCCGTCGGGTAATATTCAACCCAGCGATGCAGATGTATCGCTAACCCGAAAGCTAAAAAGTGCCGGAGAAATGCTGGACCTTCCCGTGATAGACCACATCATTCTGGGGGAAGAAAAATATTATAGTTTTGCTGATGAAGGGAGGATATAGATTGGAGACTTGAGAAATGAGATATTAGAAATGAGATATTAGAAATTAGATATTAGATATTGGATGTCCGTCAGACCTGAAACAGAGAACAGAGAACAGAGAACATGAGAATTGAGATGGAGATTTGAAACCTGTCTCGCCTACCGCGAGATGGAACTTGAAACGTGATACTTGTAACCTTATGTTAAAATTAGTCACCATTATCGGAGCGCGTCCACAAATAATCAAAGCAGCAGCGCTGAGCCGTGCGATCAGAAATAATTTTTCGGGACGTATCGAAGAAATTATCGTCCATACCGGCCAGCATTATGACGATAATATGTCGCAGGTTTTCTTTGATGAAATGGGAGTTCCGGAACCAAATTATAACCTGGGCATAGGCTCGGCAAGCCATGGCAGGCAAACTGCAGCAATGATCGAAAAGCTGGAAGAGGTAATCATTAATGAAAAACCTGATTTTGTTGTTTTATTCGGGGATACCAATTCCACACTGGCCGGATCAGTTGCTGCCTCAAAAATCCACTTCCCCGTTATTCATATTGAAGCCGGATTGCGATCATTTAATAAATCCATGCCCGAGGAAATTAACCGGATTGTTTGTGATCATACCGCAACTTTGCTGTTCACACCCACAAAAACAGGATTGAAGAACCTTGTAAGAGAAGGATTTAATTCAAATTCCAAACCGCCTTTTACACAAGACCATCCCGGCCTCTTTCATTGCGGTGACATCATGCTCGACAATAGTTTGTACTTTGCCGATATTGCTGAAAGTAAATCCCGAATCCTTGAAGATAACAAGCTTGAACGCGGACGGTTTATCCTGGCTACCATCCACCGGGAAAACAACACCGATATACCGGAAAGGCTGAATGCAATATTTCATGCGATTCATGAACTGACTTCCGAAAGTGAAACCGATATCATAATACCGCTTCATCCGAGGACATCCAAAATACTGAAGCAAAACCTAACCCATGATGTTTATTCATCCATACAAAATAATAAACATATCAAAATTGTGCCTCCAGCTTCGTTCTTCGATACGCTGGTTCTCGAAAAGAATTGCCTGATGGTAATGACCGATTCCGGCGGAGTTCAGAAAGAAGCCTACTTTTTTCAGAAGCCGGTGATCATTCTTCGTGCTGAAACTGAGTGGGTGGAAATTGTGGAAAATGGAGCCGGGATTTGCACGGATGCCGGCATTGAAAATGTAGTAAAAGCCTACCGGTATTTTTCGTCGTTTATACCCGTTTTCCCCCCTGTCTTCGGCGATGGCAAGGCTGCGGAATTTATTTGCAGGCAGATACTGCAGACGGAAGGTGGCAGGGGAGTTAATTCTTCCGGTTGATCATGCAGAACACCTGAAATGAAGATATACTTTTTTGATATACCTTTGTGGAATAAAAAATAAAATATGAAAACAGTATCATTAAAAATAGACGACTCGATCTTCGGAGAAACTGAAAAAATCCTTTCCCGAATCAAGAAAACCAGAAATCGTTATATCAACGATGCGCTTGACTATTATAATCGCCATCAGCGCAGAGTTATTCTGGAGACAAGACTTAAAAAAGAATCTGAACTGGTAAAGAAGGAATCATTATCCGTTCTTAACGAATTTGAAAGGAATGATTATGCAGATTAAACAATTCGATGTTTGGATCGCAGATCTAAATCCTCAAACAGGAACAGAACCTGGCAAAACCCGTCCGGTTCTGATCATTCAGACAAATCTACTTAATAAAATTCCGCATCCTTCTACTATAGTCTGTCCTGTAACGACCAAAATTGAAAAAGAGGCTGACATTTTAAGGGTCCATCTAAAAAAGGGAATGGCCAACTTATTAGAGAATTGTGATATTATGATTGATCAAATGCGGGCAATAGATAATAAAAGATTGATTAAGAAAATAGGAAACATTCCAACTGATTTAAATGATATAATAAAAGAAAATATTAGAATAACGCTGGACCTGGAATAGCACAACGGCACAACGCGGGCTTCACATTAGAGCGAGGTATTAGTCTGAGATTAATAGTAAGGACGTAGTCTTGAAGACTTTGCCCAACTGAGGGAAACCGTTATGGCCAATTGTAAAAGAGACATTTACGAAAAATTTAAAGGTTTAAAAAAAAACGTATCTTTGCTTAAATGATTTAATGATATGAGTACAATTGAATTAAGACATATTATTACTGAACGATTATCTCACATTGATGATGTTTCTTTTTTGAACGCAATAAAGACGATAATCGAAAGTAAAGTATCAGAAGGGACTTATAAACTAAGTGATTATCAAAAAAATCGTATAGATTCAGCAAGGCAGCAACTTAAAAACAGGCAGTCTATATCCCACGATGATTTGCAAAAAGAGATAGACCAATGGTTAAGTTCAAAATAGATTGGTCGATTGAAGCTAGATTTGATTTAATTGACATTTTAGATTTCTATATTAAACGTAATAAATCAAATGTTTATAGTATCAGGTTAAATGCATAGATTAATAAGAGTATAATATTATTAAGAAAAAACCCTTTCTTAGGATTACCGACTGATTATGATTCGGTAAGAGCATTAATAACAGGGGATTATCAAATAATATACGAAATATTTGACCAATTAATATTATTAATAATGATTTGGGATTGTCGAAGAGACCCCGAAGATAAGATAATTGACCAAAGAATAAAACAAAAATAACAGGCCATAATAAGTAAGGCTTCGTATAGTCGAGTTACGAGACACAATTATGCCTGATATGGGGATAAACTCTGAAGTCCGCTGCAACGTGACAATACTCACGCTCACATGAGCCAATCACACCGTTTTCTCAAACTTCGCATTCAGTAGTGCCCGCTTGAATTCCGGTCCCGGACGAAACTGAACATTCACTTTTACAATGTCAGCCGCTGTGACATTTTCCGGTGAGTCTGACGGTTTTGAGGTGAGGCTGAGGCTGAACGTGCCGAAATCGCCGGGCGAAATACTGTGACCCTCAAGCAGTAAAACCGGAATATATTCCAAAAGAACTTCAATAACAAAACCAACATCAAGGCCTGATATTGAAGTTCTTTCGCTGATATACCTACCCAGTTCCCTTAAATTCATTTTCGTATATATTCCTGTATGAAAAAAAACGGAAATAAAGTACCTGAGATAAAATAGTTTTCTTAAGTTTGCAGAAACCTTTTGCAATTAATGGTTTCTATTCAAAAAATATGGCATCGCGACGCTTTTCGGATCGGAATATTTTTTGGATTTGACGACAGGATGAAACAGTCCGCCAAAGGAATAGGGGCCAGATGGAGCAATACGAAAAAGTGCTGGTATGTTGATTACAACAGCGAGAACTACCAAAAAATAGAGGTTGAATTTCCCGGTTTTACAATTATAAAAGATACGGTTGCGGTTGACTCCGAAACGGCGCCTGGTTTTAAACGGAACCACGACATTGCGCCCATAGTTATTCCCGAAAGGGAGAACGAAATTCCATCCTCCTCTGCTGATGGACATAAGGTTGAAAAACCTGAACAGGAGGATTGCCGGGCTGAGTTTGTAACGGTTACGGGGAAATACTGGGTAGTTAGAGTGCCCTATAGCGAAAGGATAAGCAAAGCGCTGATGGGTACCAAAGGGGTTTACTGGAATAAAAGTCATAAGGCTTTTATGGTTTTCAGGCATGTTGCAGTGAAAACAAAAGTGGAGGCCATATTGGGCAAACCAGGATTACTGCCACCGGAATATTATGTGGAGGGCATAATAACACCTGAATCGGGAGAGGTAAGGCTGGAGCCATTTGAAGAGGAGAAGAAAAGAATGATGGTTTACCTGCCTGCCATTTCAGCCTTGATACAACAGGTGAAGCGTTATGCCGGAAGCCGTTACAGCAAGGCCAACGGGTGCTACATTCTGCCTTCCACTCCGGCAATGTTTCAACAGTTACTGGAGTTGGCAAATCAGCATGGCATAGGCGTTACCAACCACCTTCCGGCGAATTACCTGCACCGCAGAAATGCGCCACGGATAAAGCAGATCAGATTAGAACAAACGATTGACAACCTTCACAAACTTTGTCCGCCACAGGGAAGGATTTATGTGGATGCCATGACCGATTATATGCTGGCCTCCAACCTCAGCGACAACACCATTCGTAATTATGCGCAGGCGATGATCACTTTTCTGCGGCATTTCGAATACAGGAACCCGCAGGAGATAAAACGTGAAGATATCATCAGGCTCCTGGGCGGGATGATGAAAAAAGGGTTGTCGGCTTCATCGGGCCATACCCTGGTGAATGCAGTGAAGTATTATTACCGTGAAGTGCTCAAATATGAAAATTTTGAAATTGACCTACCCCGCCCAAAAAAAGAATCTCACCTGCCTTCATTTTTAACGCGGGATGAATGCACCAGCATATTCCAAAAGATACAGAATCCGAAACACAAGTTGGTGCTGATGCTTGCTTACGGAGCAGGATTGCGGCTGAGCGAAGTGGTAACGCTCAGGTGGGATGATATTTTAATGGCCGAGCACAAGATCCACGTGAAGGAAGGCAAGGGCAGGAAAGACCGGATTGTGATGCTGCCATATCTCGTGGTGGCGTATATTGACATTTACCGAAAACTCTATAACAGCAAGGAATGGGTATTTGATGGGCAATACAAAGGGGAGCATTACAGCGGAAGCAGTGTTCAGCAGGTGATGCGGCGGGCTGTAGCCAATGCCGGATTGATGAAAAAGGCGACGGTTCATACGCTGCGGCATAGTTTTGCTACACACCTTATTGAATCGGGTACGGACCTGAGGTTTATTCAGGCTTTATTGGGACACAGCAGTATCAAAACTACGGTAATTTATACTCACCTGACGAAGAAAGGAATAGACAAGATACAAAGTCCGCTGGACCAGATTGCAGACAGTTTGAGGGAACAATTAAAATTAAAGAGCAGGGAAGATGATGAAAAGTAGCAAGTTTTTGCAGCTATTTACTAGTTATAGGGCATTTAAAAAGCTCGCAACATAAAGACATTTTGGCTTGACAGGACTTTATTATTTTGCTTATTTATAGACAGATAAAAATAAAACATTGGACAAATTGAAAGAATTTGAGGACACATTAAACACCGCCGTTTTCACGACAAAATTTGTAGTAAAAGACAAAAAAGAGATTACTTATGTGACTCATGACGCCGACGATGGAGCGTGGCAATTTTTTAGCTCCGACGACTTTGACAACTATGAGGACGTAGCAATGATTTTAAGTTTAGACGAGATAATCAATATTGACAGGACTGTGCTTGAAATTGCAGATTTGCCATTAGGATATTTTGCGACAAGACAAACATCTAAAGACAGTTGGACGATTAATAAAATGACAAATGAAAACGCCCTATAACAAAAACTATATGTCAATTGCCGTTTCAGTGCAGAATTGGAAGTTCACAACCCGCAACAACGGCGGTGGTGTTCGACAGGAAAGCGCCCCGCAGTCGGCAACTGCATATAGTTTCGAACGTTATGCACCATATTAATGACAGACGATAAACAAATATTAAGACCTAAAGCGACTAAGACTATTTTACTTGGAATAGTTTGCCTAGCTTTTACTGTTGGTGGAATAATGATGACGGAGGAGGAAAGCCTGAAAGGTTGGCTGATTGCATCATTTTTTGGATTAGGATTAATTGTTTTTATAATTCAATTAATTCCTGGATCAACACAACTGACTTTAACGAAGGAGGGATTTATTATGACAAGTTTGTTTCGAAGTCACTTAACCAAATGGTCTGACGTCGAAGTATTTAAAATTGACTACTTAGGAAGAAATAAGTCAGTTATGTTTGATTACGTTGACAACCACACAAAACATGAAATTGGAAAAATTATTGCCAAATCACTTTCTGATAGTCATGGAGCCCTACCAAGTAATTATGGATTGAAAGTGACAGAATTATTAACCCTAATGAATGATTGGAAAAATAAATACGGTGCATAACAGCACCTACCCAAAAGTGGCGGCTTCGTGGTTAAATCAGGCTTTGTGCTTCTATCAAAGTTTGTGCAAGGCTGAAAGTGAAGTGGTTCTAAATCGCCACCTTCGGGTAGCTGCAAAACGTTATGCAGCATTAATAAAAATGAGAAGAAACATCATTATCGTACTAATAATTGTCGCATTTTCATCAATTGTTCGCGGACAAGAAAATGAAACCTTATTATATAATAACAAAGGACAACTTCGTGCTGACACGACATTGACGATTACGCTTGGACAACTCAACAAGTGGAGGCCGGTCGAAGAATATATTATTAATATGCTCGTGACACAAATTGAATATTCTCAAATGGCAACGGAGTCTAGCTTATCAGGGACTTCTATAGTTTCATTTGACGTGGACTCTAAAGGCAAACTAATTGACTTCAAAACATTAAAACAAGTTGGCGGCGGACTCGAGGAAGTAATTAAGCTAAACCTCAAAGCATTTGACAAGTTGACAAGTTTAGCACCTAAAGACAAAAAAAGTTTTAAGTATTACCTTGCTTTAAGTTTTCAGCTTATCGACGTAGAAACCTTTATTAAAGAAGAAAATGCGATTCCAATTATTAAAGTAAAATATGACTTAATAGTACCTTATGAACCGAAGAAAAAGAATAATTAACGCTGCATAACAGGCTTCTGCTTTCAGTGGCGGTTCAGTGGCTCGTGAGACAGGAAAGTAATAATTTAAACGGCAGTACTTCGTGGAAACGGCAGTGAGTAAATCGCCACCGAAAAGCAGCAGCCGGCACGTTAGCACCAATTTTAGGACGACCAACAATTAAAAGACAAACAATATAAATATGACTTTCGGACTTTCACCAAAACACATTCAGGACTTACCACTTGACAACCTAACAACAGAACAATTTCTTGTGCTTGCAATTGAAGCAGCAAAGAAACTTGATTGGAATGTTGGCTACACCAGTGAAACTGGTTTTATTGCATTTACAAAGTTCTCAATGAGTTCTTGGAGTGAGGAAGTCAAAGTAAAAATTGACGGTAACAACGCGAACTTAAAAAGTGAATGCACAGGCAGTCAAATGGTGGACTGGGGAAAAAACAAAACGAACATTGAAAACTTAGTTGCAACATTCAATGAATTAAAAACCTCTTTATCTCCCGAAGAACTTGCACAGAAGTATGAAGAACTTAAACCAAACTTGGTTTCAAAGGAGCAAGATGTTTTAAGTCAACCGCCACCGACAACAAAGGAAAAAATCACAAGTGTTTTTGCAATCTTCAAACCGACACAAGGTTATTTCATTACTCCGATTATAATAAACTTAAACATTGCAATCTTTATTCTAATGGTTATTTCAGGTGTTAATTTTATGCTTCCTGACAATGCAAGTTTATTAAAGTGGGGAGCAAATTTCCGACCTATAACATTGGAAGGCGAATGGTGGCGACTAATCACAAATTGTTTTCTGCACATTGGAATTTTCCATCTTTTAATGAATATGTATGCCTTACTTTATATCGGTTTACTTTTAGAACCACATTTAGGCAAAACAAGATTTACAACAGCTTACTTGCTGACAGGAATCATTGCAAGTATCGCAAGTTTATGGTGGCACGACTTGACAATTAGTGCTGGTGCATCGGGAGCAATCTTCGGAATGTATGGAGTGTTCCTTGCTATGCTGACAACAAACCTCATTGAAAAGTCCGCAAGAAAAGCATTATTGATAAGTATTGCAGTTTTCGTTGGTTACAACATTCTTAACGGACTGAACCCAAACAGCGGTATAGACAATGCAGCACATATTGGTGGATTAATCGGTGGACTTGTTATTGGTTACTCTTTAATTCCAAGTCTAAAAAAACCGAATGAAAATAAATTAAAATATACTACCGTTGGTTTATTGACAACTCTAATTCTAATTTCTTCTTTTGTAGTTTATAAAAAAGTGCCAAATGACATTGGGACGTATGACACCAAAATAAAAGAATTTGTATCAATGGAAGCAATGGCATTAGAGGTATACAACTTACCACCAAATACGCCCAACGACAAAATTCTATACGGAATTAAAGACAGAGGAATTTATTATTGGAATGAAAACATCAAACTCATAGACAGTTTCAAGGACTTGGATTTGCCACTTGAAATTAGAACTAAGAACAGACTTTTAAAGGAATATTGTGAGCTTAGAATAAAAAGCTATGAGTTACTTTACAAAGCAATTTCGGAGGACACAGACCAATACAAAACACAAATAGAAGATTACAACATAAAAATCGAAGCAAAAATTAAAGAGCTTGGTGGTGGACAATAGATATACAGACGAAAGAAAAACTGGTGCTAATAAATAGGACTCTGAGCGGTCGGCACGACCCAGCGATGAGTCTGTGTTGAACTACATCCCAAAGCACACAACAGGCGCAGGATTTTTTTATGCACTTAATGACGGTTTTTAATATTTTCAGGAGATAAACAGAACAAACGTTCATTGAAATGATGCAGATTAATGTAATTTTTAGGACCATCTTTCATTGACGTATTCATGAAAGATGGACGTAACAGGGTGTTTTATTCGCACATAGGCATACTTTTCCCTATTGCCCTATAGAAGGCAAACCGGGGAGGTTGTTTAATTACATACGGGCGATTGTTTGGGAAGAAACCAAGCAGGAGCACGTATCCGCGGCAGTTCCCTTACAATTATCATGCTGCCTGTTTTACACACCGGGCACAGGCAGGGATTAACGCCGGTAAGCCTTTCCAGACGCTCCAGCATGGTTTCCGGGCCTTTTTGTTTTTTTATGATCGCCTGGATGTCAGGTTTTTCTTCCGGAACAAATTGCAGCTTGTGGTTACGAATGAAGGTTGGGTTGTAAATGCCAAACCTCCGGATTTTTACAAAGCGTTGGGGCAGGATATGCATGGTAAACCGTCGCAGGAACTCAACGCCATCAAGGGTAACAGGTTTTTTAACAGCCATGTTGCGATAATAGTAGCGCAAACCATAAACCATGTGTTTAAAGCTGCTTCGCGAAGGTGATTTAGGATCGCGGGCAAGGGCAGCCAGGTATTCATTGATCTCTTCGGGATCAATCTGCTCAGGCATCTTGCCAAAGTTAACTACAAACAAGGCGATACGCCGGATGTAATTATTTAAAGTACTTTTGCTCTGTCCGCGTAAAGTAACCTGTTGCTCCAGTTTGCGGACAACATTTTCGAACTCAGGAACAAGCACAATAGCCTGCTCGACAATAGTAAAACCCGATTTTTTTCTCATATCAGTAATTATTTATGGTGAATATTTTACAAGATATGGAAAGAATCGGGTATTTTTGGAAAAGCTATCCCGCGAAGGCGGGATTTAGTTCAACATCATGTATAAAACATTGGGGTTTAAGTGGTTATTTGAATAATTCTGCCCCGCATCGGTATTTGTGTCGGTGGACAAGGATGAAGCCCGCAATCCCCAACATTTCATACATGTAACCGTTGTCATTCATGCTAAAAAATCCGTGCAATCAAGAAATTACGATTCAAAAGATTATTTTTGAAGAAAAAAAGGAATGGCAAAAGAATCTGAAATAATTTTTTACCAAGGTGATGATGGAATCGTAAAAATAGAGGTTTTCTATCACGGTGAGACCTTTTGGATGACACAAAAGAAGATAAGCGAACTTTTTGGAGTCCAGAGACCTGCAATAACTAAACATCTAACCAATATTTTTGAAAGTGGCGAATTAAATGAAGATTCAGTTAGTTCCATTTTGGAACATACTGCCGATGATGGGAAAAATTACAAAACTACTTTCTATAATCTTGATGCAATTATAGCAGTTGGATACCGTGTAAACTCTAATAAAGCTACCAAATTTAGGATTTGGGCTACAAAGGTTTTAAATGAGTTTATTACCAAAGGATTTGTGTTGGATGATGAACGCTTAAAACAAGGAAGGCATTTCGGTAAAGATTATTTTGATGAATTACTTGAACGGATACGTGAAATTCGAGCAAGTGAAAGAAGATTTTATCAAAAAATCACTGACATTTATGCACTTTCAATTGATTATAACAATTCAGATTTATTAACCAAGGATTTTTTTGCAACAGTTCAAAATAAGCTTCATTGGGCAATAACAGGAAAAACAGCAGCAGAAATTATATACTCGTCTGCTGATGCTTCGAAAATATACATGGGGTTGACGAATTGGAAACATGCACCAGAAGGGAAGATACTAAAATCAGACGTTTCAATTGCTAAGAATTATTTAAATGAACAGCATATCAAAGAGCTCAACAGAATTGTTTCGGCATACCTTGACTTAGCAGAGAGCAGAGCCGAAAGACTGATTCCAACAACTATGCAAGATTGGATTAGTTTTTTACACCAGTTTTTGGATTTATCTAGCTTCCCAATTCTAAAAGACAAAGGAAAAGTTTCTGCATTAGAAGCAAAATTAAAAGCTGAACAGGAGTATGATAAATACAGAATGATTCAAGACACTAATTATGAATCTGATTTTGATAAGGAGATAAAACGGATAAAAGGAGAATAATAAAGCACGAAATGCCAACACACGCTATAGCCAATAAAGGTTTCAATGGTTTGCCAAGTTCATCACCCGCATCAAGTTTTGTATCGGTTGATAGTTTTGTAGTTCCGCAATCCTTTATTGGACATAGCGCCAACGTTTAAATGAAGTACGATTTATAGAAATTAATCGTAACCACCGGTCAAAAAAAAGCCCCCTGTTTTGAAGGAGGCTTTTCAATAATAATAACCTTTTGTTTTTATACATATCCCTGTGCAAGCATGGCTTCGGCAACTTTCACGAAACCACCGATGTTTGCACCTTTTACATAGTCAATATATCCGCTTGAATCCTTGCCCCATTTCACGCAGTTTGCATGAATGCTGATCATGATATTGTGTAAGCGGTTATCAACCTCTTCGCGGGTCCAGCTTAAGCGCAATGAATTCTGCGACATTTCCAGTCCTGAAGTAGCAACACCACCTGCATTGGCAGCTTTACCAGGTCCATAAAGGATTTTGTTTTTCTGGTAAACTTCAATCGCTTCCGGAGTGGATGGCATATTTGCACCTTCCGAAACAACGAAACATCCGTTGGCAATCAGAGTTTTTGCATCTTCACCGTTCACCTCATTCTGGGTGGCTGATGGGAGAGCAACATCGCATTTGATACCCCACGGGCGTTTGCCTTCATGATATTCGGCGCCGAATTTTTCAGCATATTCGCTGATCCTTCCGCGCTTAACATTCTTGAGCCACATGATATAGGCAAGTTTTTCCTTGTCAATACCCCTGGCATCATAAATAAATCCGTTTGAGTCGGAACAGGTTACTACCTTACCACCAAGTTCGGTAGCTTTTTCAGTAGCGTACTGTGCAACATTACCTGAACCGGAAACAACACAAATTTTTCCTTTCATGCTGTCGCTGCGGGTTTTCAACATTTCCTCGGCAAAGTAAACCTGTCCGTAACCGGTTGCTTCCGGACGGATAAGACTGCCGCCCCATTCAATACCTTTACCCGTGAGAACGCCGGTAAATTCATTCCTTAACCTCTTGTATTGTCCGAAAAGGAAACCTATTTCACGGCCACCAACTCCGATATCACCGGCAGGTACATCGGTATCAGGACCAATGTGACGTGAAAGCTCGGTCATAAAGCTCTGGCAGAAACGCATTACTTCTCCATCTGATTTACCTTTCGGATCGAAATTTGAGCCGCCCTTTCCACCTCCCATAGGCAGGGTAGTCAAACTGTTTTTCAGCACTTGCTCAAAAGCAAGGAATTTAAGAATACCAAGGTTTACAGTCGGGTGAAAACGCAATCCGCCTTTGTAAGGGCCAATGGCGCTGTTCATCTCGATACGGTAACCTTTGTTGATCTGGAGTTCTCCTTTGTCGTCAACCCATGGAACCCTGAAGAGAATAATTCTTTCAGGTTCGGCGATTCTTTCAAGGATCTTTGCCTGTTTGTACTTTGGGTTTTCTTCAATAAATGGAAGCAATGATTCAGCAACTTCCTGTACTGCCTGGTGAAATTCAACTTCACCGGGATTCTTGGCGATGATATCAGCCATGAACTTCTTTACTAATTGATCGTTTGTCATAATTGTAACTATCTTTTAATTAATTGTTTAATTAGAAAATACTGTTAATGAGGCGCAATATTAAAGAAAAAAAACAATCCAAAACAAAAAAACCATCGCTTTTTGATATGCAATAATTTATATTTAATTCATAATTGCTCTTTAATAGGTCATTGCCGAAATCTGTTCTTTGCTAATTTATTAACAATATAAATATCCGGCTGACGTCAAATATTTTGATGTGCTATAATATTTCATCGTCTTTACCAAATTGGTTTTAATTGAGATTCCTCATTCCGCTTCGCTCTATTCGGAATGACAGTTCATTTTTTTCAGGTGAGGGAAAGAGAGACGTCTCGTCTCGCGTGCACGCGAGACGAGACGTCTCTCTTTCCCTCACCTGAAAAAAATGAACTGTCATTCCGAATAGAGCGAAGCGGAATGAGGAATCTCAATTAAAACCAATTTGGTAAAGACGATGAAATATTATAGCACATCAAAATATTTGACGTCAGCCGGATATTTATATTGTTAATAAATTAGCAAAGAACAGATTTCGGCAATGACCTATTAAAGAGCAATTATGAATTAAATATAAATTATTGCATATCAAAAAGCGATGGTTTTTTTGTTTTGGATTGTTTTTTTTCTTTAATATTGCGCCTCATTAACAGTATTTTCTAATTAAACAATTAATTAAAAGATAGTTACAATTATGACAAACGATCAATTAGTAAAGAAGTTCATGGCTGATATCATCGCCAAGAATCCCGGTGAAGTTGAATTTCACCAGGCAGTACAGGAAGTTGCTGAATCATTGCTTCCATTTATTGAAGAAAACCCAAAGTACAAACAGGCAAAGATCCTTGAAAGAATCGCCGAACCTGAAAGAATTATTCTCTTCAGGGTTCCATGGGTTGACGACAAAGGAGAACTCCAGATCAACAAAGGTTACCGTATCGAGATGAACAGCGCCATTGGCCCTTACAAAGGCGGATTGCGTTTTCACCCGACTGTAAACCTTGGTATTCTTAAATTCCTTGCTTTTGAGCAAGTGCTGAAAAACAGTTTGACTACCCTGCCTATGGGAGGTGGAAAGGGCGGCTCAAATTTCGATCCGAAAGGTAAATCAGATGGAGAAGTAATGCGTTTCTGCCAGAGCTTTATGACCGAGCTTTCACGTCACATTGGTCCTGATACCGATGTACCTGCCGGTGATATCGGAGTTGGTGGCCGTGAAATAGGTTTCCTTTTCGGACAATACAAGAGGTTAAGGAATGAATTTACCGGCGTTCTCACGGGTAAAGGTATTGAATGGGGCGGCAGTCTTATCCGTCCGGAAGCAACCGGTTACGGACAGGTTTACTTTGCCGAGGAAATGTTGAAAACCCGCAGCGACAGCATGAAAGGAAAAATTTGTGTTGTTTCCGGTTCAGGTAATGTTGCACAGTACGCTACTGAAAAAGCTACCGAACTTGGTGGTAAGGTAGTAACCTGTTCCGACTCAAACGGATTTATTTATGATGCCAGGGGTATTGACAAGGAAAAACTTGCCTATATCATGTGGCTCAAGAATGTTAAGCGCGGAAGGATCAGCGAATATGCTGAAAAATTCGGCGCCGAATATCATGAAGGCAAACGCCCGTGGGGTATCAAATGCGATGTTGCTCTCCCATCAGCCACCCAGAATGAGGTGAACGGTGAAGATGCAAAAACTCTGATTGCCAACGGATGTTTCGTTGTTTCGGAAGGTGCAAATATGCCATCCACTCCGGAAGCGATTGAAGTTTACCAGAAAAACAAAATCCTTTATGGACCTGGTAAAGCTGCCAATGCAGGTGGTGTTGCTACTTCAGGACTGGAAATGTCGCAGAATTCATTGCGCTTAAGCTGGACCCGCGAAGAGGTTGATAACCGCTTACACAATATCATGATCAGCATTCATGCAAACTGCGTGAAATGGGGCAAGGATTCAAGCGGATATATTGACTATGTAAAAGGTGCAAACATCGGTGGTTTCGTGAAAGTTGCCGAAGCCATGCTTGCACAGGGATATGTATAAAAACAAAAGGTTATTATTATTGAAAAGCCTCCTTCAAAACAGGGGGCTTTTTTTTGACCGGTGGTTACGATTAATTTCTATAAATCGTACTTCATTTAAACGTTGGCGCTATGTCCAATAAAGGATTGCGGAACTACAAAACTATCAACCGATACAAAACTTGATGCGGGTGATGAACTTGGCAAACCATTGAAACCTTTATTGGCTATAGCGTGTGTTGGCATTTCGTGCTTTATTATTCTCCTTTTATCCGTTTTATCTCCTTATCAAAATCAGATTCATAATTAGTGTCTTGAATCATTCTGTATTTATCATACTCCTGTTCAGCTTTTAATTTTGCTTCTAATGCAGAAACTTTTCCTTTGTCTTTTAGAATTGGGAAGCTAGATAAATCCAAAAACTGGTGTAAAAAACTAATCCAATCTTGCATAGTTGTTGGAATCAGTCTTTCGGCTCTGCTCTCTGCTAAGTCAAGGTATGCCGAAACAATTCTGTTGAGCTCTTTGATATGCTGTTCATTTAAATAATTCTTAGCAATTGAAACGTCTGATTTTAGTATCTTCCCTTCTGGTGCATGTTTCCAATTCGTCAACCCCATGTATATTTTCGAAGCATCAGCAGACGAGTATATAATTTCTGCTGCTGTTTTTCCTGTTATTGCCCAATGAAGCTTATTTTGAACTGTTGCAAAAAAATCCTTGGTTAATAAATCTGAATTGTTATAATCAATTGAAAGTGCATAAATGTCAGTGATTTTTTGATAAAATCTTCTTTCACTTGCTCGAATTTCACGTATCCGTTCAAGTAATTCATCAAAATAATCTTTACCGAAATGCCTTCCTTGTTTTAAGCGTTCATCATCCAACACAAATCCTTTGGTAATAAACTCATTTAAAACCTTTGTAGCCCAAATCCTAAATTTGGTAGCTTTATTAGAGTTTACACGGTATCCAACTGCTATAATTGCATCAAGATTATAGAAAGTAGTTTTGTAATTTTTCCCATCATCGGCAGTATGTTCCAAAATGGAACTAACTGAATCTTCATTTAATTCGCCACTTTCAAAAATATTGGTTAGATGTTTAGTTATTGCAGGTCTCTGGACTCCAAAAAGTTCGCTTATCTTCTTTTGTGTCATCCAAAAGGTCTCACCGTGATAGAAAACCTCTATTTTTACGATTCCATCATCACCTTGGTAAAAAATTATTTCAGATTCTTTTGCCATTCCTTTTTTTCTTCAAAAATAATCTTTTGAATCGTAATTTCTTGATTGCACGGATTTTTTAGCATGAATGACAACGGTTACATGTATGAAATGTTGGGGATTGCGGGCTTCATCCTTGTCCACCGACACAAATACCGATGCGGGGCAGAATTATTCAAATAACCACTTAAACCCCAATGTTTTATACATGATGTTGAACTAAATCCCGCCTTCGCGGGATAGCTTTTCCAAAAATACCCGATTCTTTCCATATCTTGTAAAATATTCACCATAAATAATTACTGATATGAGAAAAAAATCGGGTTTTACTATTGTCGAGCAGGCTATTGTGCTTGTTCCTGAGTTCGAAAATGTTGTCCGCAAACTGGAGCAACAGGTTACTTTACGCGGACAGAGCAAAAGTACTTTAAATAATTACATCCGGCGTATCGCCTTGTTTGTAGTTAACTTTGGCAAGATGCCTGAGCAGATTGATCCCGAAGAGATCAATGAATACCTGGCTGCCCTTGCCCGCGATCCTAAATCACCTTCGCGAAGCAGCTTTAAACACATGGTTTATGGTTTGCGCTACTATTATCGCAACATGGCTGTTAAAAAACCTGTTACCCTTGATGGCGTTGAGTTCCTGCGACGGTTTACCATGCATATCCTGCCCCAACGCTTTGTAAAAATCCGGAGGTTTGGCATTTACAACCCAACCTTCATTCGTAACCACAAGCTGCAATTTGTTCCGGAAGAAAAACCTGACATCCAGGCGATCATAAAAAAACAAAAAGGCCCGGAAACCATGCTGGAGCGTCTGGAAAGGCTTACCGGCGTTAATCCCTGCCTGTGCCCGGTGTGTAAAACAGGCAGCATGATAATTGTAAGGGAACTGCCGCGGATACGTGCTCCTGCTTGGTTTCTTCCCAAACAATCGCCCGTATGTAATTAAACAACCTCCCCGGTTTGCCTTCTATAGGGCAATAGGGAAAAGTATGCCTATGTGCGAATAAAACACCCTGTTACGTCCATCTTTCATGAATACGTCAATGAAAGATGGTCCTAAAAATTACATTAATCTGCATCATTTCAATGAACGTTTGTTCTGTTTATCTCCTGAAAATATTAAAAACCGTCATTAAGTGCATAAAAAAATCCTGCGCCTGTTGTGTGCTTTGGGATGTAGTTCAACACAGACTCATCGCTGGGTCGTGCCGACCGCTCAGAGTCCTATTTATTAGCACCAGTTTTTCTTTCGTCTGTATATCTATTGTCCACCACCAAGCTCTTTAATTTTTGCTTCGATTTTTATGTTGTAATCTTCTATTTGTGTTTTGTATTGGTCTGTGTCCTCCGAAATTGCTTTGTAAAGTAACTCATAGCTTTTTATTCTAAGCTCACAATATTCCTTTAAAAGTCTGTTCTTAGTTCTAATTTCAAGTGGCAAATCCAAGTCCTTGAAACTGTCTATGAGTTTGATGTTTTCATTCCAATAATAAATTCCTCTGTCTTTAATTCCGTATAGAATTTTGTCGTTGGGCGTATTTGGTGGTAAGTTGTATACCTCTAATGCCATTGCTTCCATTGATACAAATTCTTTTATTTTGGTGTCATACGTCCCAATGTCATTTGGCACTTTTTTATAAACTACAAAAGAAGAAATTAGAATTAGAGTTGTCAATAAACCAACGGTAGTATATTTTAATTTATTTTCATTCGGTTTTTTTAGACTTGGAATTAAAGAGTAACCAATAACAAGTCCACCGATTAATCCACCAATATGTGCTGCATTGTCTATACCGCTGTTTGGGTTCAGTCCGTTAAGAATGTTGTAACCAACGAAAACTGCAATACTTATCAATAATGCTTTTCTTGCGGACTTTTCAATGAGGTTTGTTGTCAGCATAGCAAGGAACACTCCATACATTCCGAAGATTGCTCCCGATGCACCAGCACTAATTGTCAAGTCGTGCCACCATAAACTTGCGATACTTGCAATGATTCCTGTCAGCAAGTAAGCTGTTGTAAATCTTGTTTTGCCTAAATGTGGTTCTAAAAGTAAACCGATATAAAGTAAGGCATACATATTCATTAAAAGATGGAAAATTCCAATGTGCAGAAAACAATTTGTGATTAGTCGCCACCATTCGCCTTCCAATGTTATAGGTCGGAAATTTGCTCCCCACTTTAATAAACTTGCATTGTCAGGAAGCATAAAATTAACACCTGAAATAACCATTAGAATAAAGATTGCAATG
The DNA here is from genome assembly GCA_020052415.1 of Bacteroidales bacterium. Classification (GTDB taxonomy): domain Bacteria; phylum Bacteroidota; class Bacteroidia; order Bacteroidales; family JAADJA01; genus JAADJA01. The sequence continues at coordinate 70,093 of JAGVPB010000065.1, forward strand.
TTTAAGTTTATTATAATCGGAGTAATGAAATAACCTTGTGTCGGTTTGAAGATTGCAAAAACACTTGTGATTTTTTCCTTTGTTGTCGGTGGCGGTTGACTTAAAACATCTTGCTCCTTTGAAACCAAGTTTGGTTTAAGTTCTTCATACTTCTGTGCAAGTTCTTCGGGAGATAAAGAGGTTTTTAATTCATTGAATGTTGCAACTAAGTTTTCAATGTTCGTTTTGTTTTTTCCCCAGTCCACCATTTGACTGCCTGTGCATTCACTTTTTAAGTTCGCGTTGTTACCGTCAATTTTTACTTTGACTTCCTCACTCCAAGAACTCATTGAGAACTTTGTAAATGCAATAAAACCAGTTTCACTGGTGTAGCCAACATTCCAATCAAGTTTCTTTGCTGCTTCAATTGCAAGCACAAGAAATTGTTCTGTTGTTAGGTTGTCAAGTGGTAAGTCCTGAATGTGTTTTGGTGAAAGTCCGAAAGTCATATTTATATTGTTTGTCTTTTAATTGTTGGTCGTCCTAAAATTGGTGCTAACGTGCCGGCTGCTGCTTTTCGGTGGCGATTTACTCACTGCCGTTTCCACGAAGTACTGCCGTTTAAATTATTACTTTCCTGTCTCACGAGCCACTGAACCGCCACTGAAAGCAGAAGCCTGTTATGCAGCGTTAATTATTCTTTTTCTTCGGTTCATAAGGTACTATTAAGTCATATTTTACTTTAATAATTGGAATCGCATTTTCTTCTTTAATAAAGGTTTCTACGTCGATAAGCTGAAAACTTAAAGCAAGGTAATACTTAAAACTTTTTTTGTCTTTAGGTGCTAAACTTGTCAACTTGTCAAATGCTTTGAGGTTTAGCTTAATTACTTCCTCGAGTCCGCCGCCAACTTGTTTTAATGTTTTGAAGTCAATTAGTTTGCCTTTAGAGTCCACGTCAAATGAAACTATAGAAGTCCCTGATAAGCTAGACTCCGTTGCCATTTGAGAATATTCAATTTGTGTCACGAGCATATTAATAATATATTCTTCGACCGGCCTCCACTTGTTGAGTTGTCCAAGCGTAATCGTCAATGTCGTGTCAGCACGAAGTTGTCCTTTGTTATTATATAATAAGGTTTCATTTTCTTGTCCGCGAACAATTGATGAAAATGCGACAATTATTAGTACGATAATGATGTTTCTTCTCATTTTTATTAATGCTGCATAACGTTTTGCAGCTACCCGAAGGTGGCGATTTAGAACCACTTCACTTTCAGCCTTGCACAAACTTTGATAGAAGCACAAAGCCTGATTTAACCACGAAGCCGCCACTTTTGGGTAGGTGCTGTTATGCACCGTATTTATTTTTCCAATCATTCATTAGGGTTAATAATTCTGTCACTTTCAATCCATAATTACTTGGTAGGGCTCCATGACTATCAGAAAGTGATTTGGCAATAATTTTTCCAATTTCATGTTTTGTGTGGTTGTCAACGTAATCAAACATAACTGACTTATTTCTTCCTAAGTAGTCAATTTTAAATACTTCGACGTCAGACCATTTGGTTAAGTGACTTCGAAACAAACTTGTCATAATAAATCCCTCCTTCGTTAAAGTCAGTTGTGTTGATCCAGGAATTAATTGAATTATAAAAACAATTAATCCTAATCCAAAAAATGATGCAATCAGCCAACCTTTCAGGCTTTCCTCCTCCGTCATCATTATTCCACCAACAGTAAAAGCTAGGCAAACTATTCCAAGTAAAATAGTCTTAGTCGCTTTAGGTCTTAATATTTGTTTATCGTCTGTCATTAATATGGTGCATAACGTTCGAAACTATATGCAGTTGCCGACTGCGGGGCGCTTTCCTGTCGAACACCACCGCCGTTGTTGCGGGTTGTGAACTTCCAATTCTGCACTGAAACGGCAATTGACATATAGTTTTTGTTATAGGGCGTTTTCATTTGTCATTTTATTAATCGTCCAACTGTCTTTAGATGTTTGTCTTGTCGCAAAATATCCTAATGGCAAATCTGCAATTTCAAGCACAGTCCTGTCAATATTGATTATCTCGTCTAAACTTAAAATCATTGCTACGTCCTCATAGTTGTCAAAGTCGTCGGAGCTAAAAAATTGCCACGCTCCATCGTCGGCGTCATGAGTCACATAAGTAATCTCTTTTTTGTCTTTTACTACAAATTTTGTCGTGAAAACGGCGGTGTTTAATGTGTCCTCAAATTCTTTCAATTTGTCCAATGTTTTATTTTTATCTGTCTATAAATAAGCAAAATAATAAAGTCCTGTCAAGCCAAAATGTCTTTATGTTGCGAGCTTTTTAAATGCCCTATAACTAGTAAATAGCTGCAAAAACTTGCTACTTTTCATCATCTTCCCTGCTCTTTAATTTTAATTGTTCCCTCAAACTGTCTGCAATCTGGTCCAGCGGACTTTGTATCTTGTCTATTCCTTTCTTCGTCAGGTGAGTATAAATTACCGTAGTTTTGATACTGCTGTGTCCCAATAAAGCCTGAATAAACCTCAGGTCCGTACCCGATTCAATAAGGTGTGTAGCAAAACTATGCCGCAGCGTATGAACCGTCGCCTTTTTCATCAATCCGGCATTGGCTACAGCCCGCCGCATCACCTGCTGAACACTGCTTCCGCTGTAATGCTCCCCTTTGTATTGCCCATCAAATACCCATTCCTTGCTGTTATAGAGTTTTCGGTAAATGTCAATATACGCCACCACGAGATATGGCAGCATCACAATCCGGTCTTTCCTGCCCTTGCCTTCCTTCACGTGGATCTTGTGCTCGGCCATTAAAATATCATCCCACCTGAGCGTTACCACTTCGCTCAGCCGCAATCCTGCTCCGTAAGCAAGCATCAGCACCAACTTGTGTTTCGGATTCTGTATCTTTTGGAATATGCTGGTGCATTCATCCCGCGTTAAAAATGAAGGCAGGTGAGATTCTTTTTTTGGGCGGGGTAGGTCAATTTCAAAATTTTCATATTTGAGCACTTCACGGTAATAATACTTCACTGCATTCACCAGGGTATGGCCCGATGAAGCCGACAACCCTTTTTTCATCATCCCGCCCAGGAGCCTGATGATATCTTCACGTTTTATCTCCTGCGGGTTCCTGTATTCGAAATGCCGCAGAAAAGTGATCATCGCCTGCGCATAATTACGAATGGTGTTGTCGCTGAGGTTGGAGGCCAGCATATAATCGGTCATGGCATCCACATAAATCCTTCCCTGTGGCGGACAAAGTTTGTGAAGGTTGTCAATCGTTTGTTCTAATCTGATCTGCTTTATCCGTGGCGCATTTCTGCGGTGCAGGTAATTCGCCGGAAGGTGGTTGGTAACGCCTATGCCATGCTGATTTGCCAACTCCAGTAACTGTTGAAACATTGCCGGAGTGGAAGGCAGAATGTAGCACCCGTTGGCCTTGCTGTAACGGCTTCCGGCATAACGCTTCACCTGTTGTATCAAGGCTGAAATGGCAGGCAGGTAAACCATCATTCTTTTCTTCTCCTCTTCAAATGGCTCCAGCCTTACCTCTCCCGATTCAGGTGTTATTATGCCCTCCACATAATATTCCGGTGGCAGTAATCCTGGTTTGCCCAATATGGCCTCCACTTTTGTTTTCACTGCAACATGCCTGAAAACCATAAAAGCCTTATGACTTTTATTCCAGTAAACCCCTTTGGTACCCATCAGCGCTTTGCTTATCCTTTCGCTATAGGGCACTCTAACTACCCAGTATTTCCCCGTAACCGTTACAAACTCAGCCCGGCAATCCTCCTGTTCAGGTTTTTCAACCTTATGTCCATCAGCAGAGGAGGATGGAATTTCGTTCTCCCTTTCGGGAATAACTATGGGCGCAATGTCGTGGTTCCGTTTAAAACCAGGCGCCGTTTCGGAGTCAACCGCAACCGTATCTTTTATAATTGTAAAACCGGGAAATTCAACCTCTATTTTTTGGTAGTTCTCGCTGTTGTAATCAACATACCAGCACTTTTTCGTATTGCTCCATCTGGCCCCTATTCCTTTGGCGGACTGTTTCATCCTGTCGTCAAATCCAAAAAATATTCCGATCCGAAAAGCGTCGCGATGCCATATTTTTTGAATAGAAACCATTAATTGCAAAAGGTTTCTGCAAACTTAAGAAAACTATTTTATCTCAGGTACTTTATTTCCGTTTTTTTTCATACAGGAATATATACGAAAATGAATTTAAGGGAACTGGGTAGGTATATCAGCGAAAGAACTTCAATATCAGGCCTTGATGTTGGTTTTGTTATTGAAGTTCTTTTGGAATATATTCCGGTTTTACTGCTTGAGGGTCACAGTATTTCGCCCGGCGATTTCGGCACGTTCAGCCTCAGCCTCACCTCAAAACCGTCAGACTCACCGGAAAATGTCACAGCGGCTGACATTGTAAAAGTGAATGTTCAGTTTCGTCCGGGACCGGAATTCAAGCGGGCACTACTGAATGCGAAGTTTGAGAAAACGGTGTGATTGGCTCATGTGAGCGTGAGTATTGTCACGTTGCAGCGGACTTCAGAGTTTATCCCCATATCAGGCATAATTGTGTCTCGTAACTCGACTATACGAAGCCTTACTTATTATGGCCTGTTATTTTTGTTTTATTCTTTGGTCAATTATCTTATCTTCGGGGTCTCTTCGACAATCCCAAATCATTATTAATAATATTAATTGGTCAAATATTTCGTATATTATTTGATAATCCCCTGTTATTAATGCTCTTACCGAATCATAATCAGTCGGTAATCCTAAGAAAGGGTTTTTTCTTAATAATATTATACTCTTATTAATCTATGCATTTAACCTGATACTATAAACATTTGATTTATTACGTTTAATATAGAAATCTAAAATGTCAATTAAATCAAATCTAGCTTCAATCGACCAATCTATTTTGAACTTAACCATTGGTCTATCTCTTTTTGCAAATCATCGTGGGATATAGACTGCCTGTTTTTAAGTTGCTGCCTTGCTGAATCTATACGATTTTTTTGATAATCACTTAGTTTATAAGTCCCTTCTGATACTTTACTTTCGATTATCGTCTTTATTGCGTTCAAAAAAGAAACATCATCAATGTGAGATAATCGTTCAGTAATAATATGTCTTAATTCAATTGTACTCATATCATTAAATCATTTAAGCAAAGATACGTTTTTTTTTAAACCTTTAAATTTTTCGTAAATGTCTCTTTTACAATTGGCCATAACGGTTTCCCTCAGTTGGGCAAAGTCTTCAAGACTACGTCCTTACTATTAATCTCAGACTAATACCTCGCTCTAATGTGAAGCCCGCGTTGTGCCGTTGTGCTATTCCAGGTCCAGCGTTATTCTAATATTTTCTTTTATTATATCATTTAAATCAGTTGGAATGTTTCCTATTTTCTTAATCAATCTTTTATTATCTATTGCCCGCATTTGATCAATCATAATATCACAATTCTCTAATAAGTTGGCCATTCCCTTTTTTAGATGGACCCTTAAAATGTCAGCCTCTTTTTCAATTTTGGTCGTTACAGGACAGACTATAGTAGAAGGATGCGGAATTTTATTAAGTAGATTTGTCTGAATGATCAGAACCGGACGGGTTTTGCCAGGTTCTGTTCCTGTTTGAGGATTTAGATCTGCGATCCAAACATCGAATTGTTTAATCTGCATAATCATTCCTTTCAAATTCGTTAAGAACGGATAATGATTCCTTCTTTACCAGTTCAGATTCTTTTTTAAGTCTTGTCTCCAGAATAACTCTGCGCTGATGGCGATTATAATAGTCAAGCGCATCGTTGATATAACGATTTCTGGTTTTCTTGATTCGGGAAAGGATTTTTTCAGTTTCTCCGAAGATCGAGTCGTCTATTTTTAATGATACTGTTTTCATATTTTATTTTTTATTCCACAAAGGTATATCAAAAAAGTATATCTTCATTTCAGGTGTTCTGCATGATCAACCGGAAGAATTAACTCCCCTGCCACCTTCCGTCTGCAGTATCTGCCTGCAAATAAATTCCGCAGCCTTGCCATCGCCGAAGACAGGGGGGAAAACGGGTATAAACGACGAAAAATACCGGTAGGCTTTTACTACATTTTCAATGCCGGCATCCGTGCAAATCCCGGCTCCATTTTCCACAATTTCCACCCACTCAGTTTCAGCACGAAGAATGATCACCGGCTTCTGAAAAAAGTAGGCTTCTTTCTGAACTCCGCCGGAATCGGTCATTACCATCAGGCAATTCTTTTCGAGAACCAGCGTATCGAAGAACGAAGCTGGAGGCACAATTTTGATATGTTTATTATTTTGTATGGATGAATAAACATCATGGGTTAGGTTTTGCTTCAGTATTTTGGATGTCCTCGGATGAAGCGGTATTATGATATCGGTTTCACTTTCGGAAGTCAGTTCATGAATCGCATGAAATATTGCATTCAGCCTTTCCGGTATATCGGTGTTGTTTTCCCGGTGGATGGTAGCCAGGATAAACCGTCCGCGTTCAAGCTTGTTATCTTCAAGGATTCGGGATTTACTTTCAGCAATATCGGCAAAGTACAAACTATTGTCGAGCATGATGTCACCGCAATGAAAGAGGCCGGGATGGTCTTGTGTAAAAGGCGGTTTGGAATTTGAATTAAATCCTTCTCTTACAAGGTTCTTCAATCCTGTTTTTGTGGGTGTGAACAGCAAAGTTGCGGTATGATCACAAACAATCCGGTTAATTTCCTCGGGCATGGATTTATTAAATGATCGCAATCCGGCTTCAATATGAATAACGGGGAAGTGGATTTTTGAGGCAGCAACTGATCCGGCCAGTGTGGAATTGGTATCCCCGAATAAAACAACAAAATCAGGTTTTTCATTAATGATTACCTCTTCCAGCTTTTCGATCATTGCTGCAGTTTGCCTGCCATGGCTTGCCGAGCCTATGCCCAGGTTATAATTTGGTTCCGGAACTCCCATTTCATCAAAGAAAACCTGCGACATATTATCGTCATAATGCTGGCCGGTATGGACGATAATTTCTTCGATACGTCCCGAAAAATTATTTCTGATCGCACGGCTCAGCGCTGCTGCTTTGATTATTTGTGGACGCGCTCCGATAATGGTGACTAATTTTAACATAAGGTTACAAGTATCACGTTTCAAGTTCCATCTCGCGGTAGGCGAGACAGGTTTCAAATCTCCATCTCAATTCTCATGTTCTCTGTTCTCTGTTCTCTGTTTCAGGTCTGACGGACATCCAATATCTAATATCTAATTTCTAATATCTCATTTCTAATATCTCATTTCTCAAGTCTCCAATCTATATCCTCCCTTCATCAGCAAAACTATAATATTTTTCTTCCCCCAGAATGATGTGGTCTATCACGGGAAGGTCCAGCATTTCTCCGGCACTTTTTAGCTTTCGGGTTAGCGATACATCTGCATCGCTGGGTTGAATATTACCCGACGGATGATTATGACAGAGAACAACAGAGCTGGCATTGTTTTCGAGAGCAATTTTAAAAATCTTCTTCGGATCGGCGACAGTACCTGACAAACCACCTTCGCTTATCTGCACCTGCCTGATCACTTTATTTGCGCGGTTCAGCAATAAAATATAGAAAGCTTCATAATTGCTGTCACCGAAAATCCCTGAAAAATATTCAAAGACATCCCTGCTGCTGGTTATTTTTTTCTTCTCCAGAACCTCGGCTCCTCTCCTCCGTTTACCAAGCTCCATTGCAGCGATGATCGAAATGGCTTTGGCCTCCCCTACCCCTTTGAATTTGGTTAGTTCATTTACTCCAAGTTTTGTAAGCTCTATCAGGTTGTCGTTCGACTGATGTAAAATCCGCTTTGCAAGATCAACAGCCGATTCATTCCTTGAACCTGAGCCCATTAATATTGCCAGGAGTTCAGCATCACTCAGTGCACTTCTGCCTTTTAACAAAAGTTTTTCCCTCGGCCTGTCATCCTCGGCCCATTCCTTTATCGGTGAATATTCCTTTGTGTTTTCCATAACCGGCTTATTTTAAGGAAACGAAAGTAGAAAAATTGTTTGAGATATGAAAAGGAAAATCGGAAGGATGGAACATTGAAACATTGGAAGGATGGAACAATGGAATAATGGAATGAAGGAAGAATGGAATGATGGAATGTTGGAAGAATGCGCCGTAGATATTTCTTTTGAGAAATGTTGGACCATTGGGAATTTGATCAGGTTCACTGAGACATAAAAAAAGGCCTCTATCTGCCGACAGAGACCTAAAACCCAAAAGCCATGAAAAAAAATCTTATTTTGCGGTAATCTGCTTTGAAATCTTCGATTTAAGATTGGATGCCTTGTTCTTATGAATGACATTCAGCTTTGCCAATTTATCAATGGTGGAGACCAGTTTCGGGTATTTTTCAGTAAGTTCCTTTTTATCGGTCAGCATTCTGAAATCCCTTAATGCATTACGCATAGTCTTTGCAAGATAACGGTTCTGAACTTTACGTGTATCGTTTTGCCTTATTCTCTTTAATGATGATTTGTGATTTGCCATTTTTATTTCTGTTATTTCCCTGTTTCATTCAGGGGGTGCAAAAATAAATAAAAATTTCTTAGATCAAAATTTTTTCGAAAAATATTCCACTATTGCAACCCGCTCTGAATTTTAATGCAATTTTGTAGCTTAATGAAAGTATTGAATTCAAAAACCTGATACTTATTTATTATGCGCACTTTATATTCGATTTGTTTGTTAATGTCTTTGCTTGCAGCAGGATGTGCAGGTAATCAGAATAAAGGAAAGGAAAATCCGGTACATGAAGATTTAACAAAGTATGTCAATCTATTCATCGGAACCGATGCACATGGCCATACATTTCCGGGAGCATCCATGCCTTTTGGCATGGTGCAACTGAGCCCCGACACGAGGCTTGAAGGCTGGGACGGTTGCGGCGGCTATCATTATTCCGATTCTGTTGTTTACGGCTTCAGTCATACACATTTAAGCGGAACCGGCGTACCGGATTATTGCGATATTCTTTTTATGGCAACCACCGGCGAAGTAAGGCTGAATAACGGATCGGATAAACCGGGAACCGGCTATTCCTCACATTTTAATCATGACAATGAAAGCGCAGAAGCAGGATATTACCGGGTTTTACTTAAAGATTACGGAATTAATGCCGAATTAACGGCTACCAGTCGTGCCGGGTTTCACCGATATACCTTCCCTGAAACAAATAACGCCAATGTCATAATTGATCTTTTCCACCGCGACAAGGTGATCGAATCTTCAATAGAGATTATTAACGACAGTGTAGTGGCTGGTTACAGAAGATCCTCTTACTGGGCTAACGATCAGCATGTCTTTTTTTATGCAGTTTTTTCCGCTCCGTTTACGAAAAGCGGAATTGCTTTAGATGAGAAGATCAACGGAGAGAAGAAAGTGTCAGGGAAAAATGTAAAGGCATTCTTCACCTTTAATACTACTCAGAATAAATCCGTGATGATTAAAGTCGGGATATCTGCCGTCGGCATTGACGGTGCACGAAATAACCTTGAAAAAGAAATGCCGCACTGGGATTTTGATAAAGTGAAGTCGGATGCCAAAGGTGCATGGAACAAGGAATTAGGAAAAATTTTTATAATGGATCAAAATATTGACCGCAAGACAACTTTTTACACTGCCCTTTATCACGCTTTCCTGGTTCCCAACCTGTTTATGGATGCGGACGGGTGGTACCGGGGCCGTGATCAGCAGATTCACAAGGCTGAAGGATTTGATTATTACACAGTTTTTTCCTTATGGGATACATTCCGGGGCGAACATCCGTTGTTTACACTAACACAGGAAAAGAGAACGAATGACTTTATTAAAACGATGATCGCCCAATTTGAACAGGGCGGAAGGCTGCCTGTATGGGAACTCGCTGCTAATGAAACCGAATGTATGATCGGGTACCACTCAATTCCCGTGATTGCTGATGCTTATATGAAAGGAATCCGTGGCTTTGACGCCGAAAAAGCATTTGTAGCTATGAAGCATAGCGCAGAGCTGGATCATTTCGGATTGAAATATTACAAGGAATATGGTTACATCCCTGCTGAAGATGAAGCCGAATCGGTTTCAAAAACCCTCGAATATGCCTATGACGACTGGTGTATCGCCATAATGGCCAAAGCACTGGGAAAGGAAGAGGATTACAAAAGATACATGGAAAGGGCACAATCCTACAAAAATATATTCGATCCCTCCACGGGATTCATGAGAGCCAAAATGAACGGACGCTGGTTCGAACCCTTTGATCCAAGAGAGGTAAATTTTAACTATACCGAAGCCAATTCATGGCAATACAGTTTTTTTGTCCCACAGGATATTGAAGGACTGGCAGATATGATGGGCAGTGATGATAAGTTCATTGAATGTCTTGACAAACTCTTTTCCGAAAGTTCTGAAACTACCGGAAGGGAGCAATCAGACATTACCGGCCTCATCGGCCAATACGCTCATGGAAATGAACCCAGTCACCACATGGCTTACCTTTATAACTATGTAGGCCAGCCCTGGAAAACACAAAAGGTGGCCAGACAAATCATGGATGAATTATATACTGAAAAACCCGATGGCCTTTGCGGCAACGAGGACTGCGGACAGATGTCGGCCTGGTATGTGTTGAGTGCAATGGGTTTTTATCCGGTTACTCCAGGAGCTCCCATTTACACTTTTGGAAGCCCGGTTTTTGAGGAAGTTATCCTTAACCTTGAAAATGGAAAAACTTTTAGAATTTCTACCAGCAACAACTCAAAGGAAAACATTTATATCCAGTCAGTTGAATTGAATGGGAAAAAACACACAAAATCTTATATTACACATCAGGATATAATCAACGGCGGTAAAATAGAATTTATAATGGGCCCGGAGCCAAATAAAAACCGTGCTACCAATGAATCAGACCTGCCTGCGTCAAAAATTACAGAAAACCAGATTATGCCTGTTCCCTATATCGGGAAAGGTTCAAGGACTTTTATTGACACCACTCAAATTACACTGGGAAGTATTGTTCAGGGTGCTGAAATCTTTTACACACTTGATGGAACCAAACCCGATTCACGTTCAAAGAAATATTCAGAGCCATTTATTCTGAACAGTTCATTGACTCTTAATGCAATCTCTTTTAAAGAAGGAATGCCGCAAAGCAAAGTACTTACTGCTGAATTCCATAAAATTCCCATCGGCAGAATAATTACTTTAAATACAAAATATGCTAACCAATATTCAGCAGGTGGCGATCTGGCGCTTATTGACTTCATTCGTGGTCCGCTGAATTTCCGAACGGGCGCATGGCAGGGTTATGAAGGAAATAACCTTGACGTTACAATTGACCTGGGAAGCATTCAATTAATATCGAACCTTGAAGCGGGTTTTCTCCAGGATGTCGGAGCATGGATATTTTTTCCGGAACAGGTTTCCTTTTCTGTTTCAAACAATGGTAAGAACTTCCAGGAAATCGGGACAGTTAAAACTGATGTCTCACCCAAAGACACAGAGGTTCAGATTAAAAATTATACCCTGAATATTTCTACCAAAGCAAGGTATATTAGGGTTGTTGCAAAAAATACCGGTGTCTGTCCCGAATGGCATTGGGGAGCAGGTGAAAAGTCCTGGATATTTGCGGATGAGATCACGATAAAGTAAAAATATCAATGGATAAACATCAAAGTGAACCATGGAAAAATAATGCTAAGTAAGGAAGTATTTTTAATAAGAATTGATCAGAAAATGTAGTAACTTGCGAATAAATTTTGGAAGTATGATCCCTTTGCCAGTAAAAGTTAGATCAAAGAATAAAGATATAATCCATGTTGAATTTTCGGATGGCACAAAAGGCGATCCCGATATTTCACACCTTGTTCATAAAGGAATATTTAAAGCATGGGTGAATGGTGATCTTTTTTTACAAAGTTTATTTGAATAAGGATACTTGTGCCATTTCGTGGAGTGAGGAGTTGGAGCTTTGTTCCGATTCCGTTTATTTAAAGCTTAATTATTTCTACCCTTCTGTTTGAAGCTTTCCCTTCTGACGTGGTGTTAGGTGCAACCGGCTCCGATTCGCCCTTGCCATCGGTTTCTATTCTTGAATCCGCAATTCCAAAATCTGCAGTTAGTGACTTCTTAACCGATGCTCCACGGCGTTTCGAAAGATTAAGGTTTTTGGCATCATCACCATCGCTGTCGGTGTGTCCAATTATTTTAACACTGAGCGAAGGTTCAGAAACCAGAATATCTGCAATCATTTTTAAAGTCCCATAAGATTCTGGTTTTACTTTGTCGGAACCACTGTCAAAATAAATACCATAAGTTACCAGCTTTCCTTCGGTCAGCAGCTTGCTCCGAATATCAGGTTTGCCTGATGCCATTCTCATATTTGTAAGATAGTAAACATTTTCTTCCGTATGCCCATAAGTGCTGAAGCGAATCCTGCCTATAGGAAATCCTGCCGGTAAAAATTTAGGGATATCATAAACCTTTTTCTCATTTACATAAAGACGGGCGCGCTGTTTTTGAACCCATATTGAAATTTTGATGACTGCAGAATTTGCACTTTGGGTTATTATATCTGTTGACTGAGAACTGTTGATCTCGCCATATTCCTGATTGGCCCAGTTGAAAGCCGTTATTTCTGATGATTTTAATGTAAAAGCTCCGCCGCCATTACCCGGTACAAGTGCATTCATATCTTCACCATCAATCCATGAAATGATTTCAATGGGAAAGTCGCAATCCGTACTTTCATCCGCCCTCTGAAATACAAGATCAAATTCAAGGGTAAAATTTTCAGGGAATTGATTGAGAGCTTCCGGAAAGAAAATCCCTTCCGGCGCCATTTTGAACCATTTGCCTTCGAAGCCTTCAAGAGTTACTACTTCTCCTGAACCGTTGGTATTCCATCTTGCAGGAAAATCGCCAATGGCGTCCGATTCAAAATTTTCGAAAAACATAACCTGTTCACCCGGAGTAAAATCATATTTGCTGTATGCCTTGATACCCTGTTGCTTAACTTCAGGCTTTAATTCCTGTTCCGTTTCTTCCTCCTGTGCAAATAAAGTTATGTTGAAACTCAATACCAGTAAAGCTCCCAGGAATAGTAAAATACTTTTTGTCTTCATTTTATTTTGTCTTTATGTGTATTTTTTAATATTGCGGCAAATGTATATGAAAATTGAAATTAGCCAAACAGATGTAAAAAATAAGGTTTGTTTTTAAAGTTTAAATATACTTTTATGGATTAAATGATTCTGAAATGAAGAATAATCTGATCGAAGTCTGTGCAGCCCATGTACAGTCGGCACTTGCTGCTCAGGAAGGCGGGGCAAAACGCGTGGAGCTTTGCGATAATCTTTATGAAGGCGGAACAACCCCGAGCTATGCTGCAATAAAGATAGCAAGAGAAAAATTGGAAATCGGTTTGAACGTGATGATCCGTCCACGGGGAAGTGATTTTTGTTATTCCGATCTGGAATTTGAACTGATGAAAGAAGACATTCGTATTTGCAAACAGCTTGGGGCGGACGGCATTGTATTTGGCATTCTTTTGCCGGATGGAAATGTTGATATTGCAAGGACAAATCAACTGATAGAATTGGCAAGGCCGATGAGTATGACCTTTCACAGAGCATTTGATATGACCCCAGATCCGTTCAAAGCACTGGAAGAAATAATTAAATTGGGAATAGACCGCATCCTCACTGCCGGCCAGAAAAATACGGTTCCTGAAGGCATCGAACTCATTTCGGAGCTTGTTAAGCAAGCCGGTGATCGCATCATCATTATGCCCGGAAGCGGGATTAACGAACAAAACATCAGGGAGATCAGGGATAAAAGCGGAGCCAGAGAATTTCACCTCACCGGGAGAAAGCCGGTACAAAGCAGGATGATATACAGGAAAGAGGGGATATTTATGGGAGGACTTTCTGAAATTCCTGAGTTTGAAATTAATTTGACAGACCCGGAAAGGATCAGGAATATAGTTGGATTGGTTAACTATTATTAGAGTCAACTTGTTTATTCTGCTTTATGTATGAATGTTTTAGCTATACCATGAATATTTCATTGTTTTGCTAAATGTTTAAGCTATATTTAAAATGGACTCATTGAAAACGTAATTTTACTTCATCTTTAGTTATTTAGCTATTTTTGTCCGTTATCATTGGAATTATCAAATATAAAATCATGGTTATGAAGAAATGTTTACCTATACTGATTTTAATACTATTCTCATGTTCTTTGCTCCAGGCCCAGCAGGTTGAAAATCCGGGTTTTGAATTTTGGGAAGATGCCGGTACTGTTTGGGATGAGCCTGTTGACTGGAGTTCGATAAAAACTTCCGATGCCGGGGATATCATTAATGGTGCTGCTCCTGCTGTGTGGGATAAAAGTACGGATCATCATTCGGGTGATTTTTCTGTTGAGTTGACAAACCTTGCTGTTCTGGATATAGTCGCCACCGGTACCATTACTAATGGAAGGGTCCATGCTGATTTTGATCCTGAATTAGGTTATGTATTCACCGATACTGTTAATTCCCAATGGAATACTCCCTGCACAGCCAGGCCGGATAGTCTGACCGGCTGGTATAAGTTTTATCCGCAGGGACAGGACTTCGGAACCGTGCAGGCATTGCTGCATGTCAATTACGCTCAACTCCCTGAAAAGGTTGATTCATCCGAATGGATTGGTTATACCAAATTTGAGATGCAGCCCGGAGTAACTGTCAATTCCTGGACCCGCTTTTCAGTTCCGTTTATTTATTATGACAACCGGACGCCTCAATATTTACTTTTTGTACTTACCTCCGGCAACGGCACAACTCCTTTTGCCGACAGTTATGCTCTCTATGATGATCTGGCCCTGGTGGGCGGTGAATCTGCAATCGCCGATTTTCCTGATTCAGATTTTACAATAATTACCGATAAGGGAAAAATTATTTTAAAGAACTTACCTTTCGGACTTTTGGAAAATGCAAAAGTTGAACTGTTTGATTTCATGGGCAGGGTTGTTTTAAATCTAATCATTGATTCACCGGAGATATCATTTGATGCAAATCTGATCCCGGCTGGTATTTACATCTTCAGATTAAGTTCCCCCAAAAGCGCAATTACCCGGAAAATATATATCTGGTAATTATGAAACCGTCTTCACAACAGATTGAAACACTTAAAATAAAGTTTTAAGACCTTAACTTGATTTATGTTTAGACATATAGTACTTTGTTTGATCTCTGGTTTATTTTTAACTAACTGTTTATTTTCACAAGAAACAGGATATTTTGAAGGTGTTGTTAAAGCAGAGGATACAAAGGAAACCCTGATTGGTGCACATATCAAATTAAAAGGCGATCTGTCTGCCGGAGCTATAACCGATTTGGATGGAAAATTCTCATTTCAGGTTCCGGAAGGCCAGCAAACGTTCATGATTTCATTTACCGGTATGCAAACTGAAATTATTTCAGTTTTAATCAAAAGATCAGAAACCACTTTTAAGGAAATAAAACTGAAAGCTTATATCAATGAACTTCAGGGAGTAGAGATAAAGGTTGGACGGTTCGACAAATCCATTGAAGAAATAACGACATCAATGGAAATTATTAAACCCGATATTATCCAGAGCAAGAATGTCACAAATATAAAAACCATACTCGATCTGACACCGGGATTAAATGTGCTTGACGAGGAACCTCAGATCAGGGGTGGAAGCGGTTTTACTTTTGGTGTCGGCAGCAAGGTGGGTATTTTCATTGATGATATGCCCGTTCTTTCGGGCGATGCAAGCCGGCCTTACTGGGATTTGGTTCCCACCGAAAATATTGACCAGATCGAAGTGGTTAAGGGCTGTTCTTCTGTTCTTTCCGGAGCAAATGCTTTAAGCGGGGCAATTTATATACGAACATCGCGCCCAAAACTTCAGCCTCAAACCAGGATAAAATTGTACAGTGGCATGTATTCGGTTCCTGAAAATGAGGCTATGAAATGGTGGTCGGATTTACCCTATATCGGCGGAGCCGACTATTTCCATTCACGCATCATCAAAAACACGGATGTTACAATTGGCGCTAATGTTCTGCTGGATCATGGCTATATCGGCGCTCCGAGGCCGACACCTCCGGCCGAAGACAGCATTACAAACTTTTCTGATAATGAAATGGCTAAACAGCGCTACAGGCTGAATTTCAATATTCGTCACAGGTCGGTAAAATATGTCGGATTAAATTTTGGACTAAACGGAAATGTAATGTACAATAAATCGAGTCTGATTTTGGCCTGGCTTGATGATTCGTCAGGTTTTTACAGAGCGTACCCGGGAGCCCTTATTCTTCAGGATCAGTTTGTTTTTTACCTCGATCCGTTTGTAAATTTCTATTCAAAAATAGGAATCACACACAATTTTAAAGCCCGGATTTTATACAACGATTTAAAAGGTTCGAACGATCAGTCAAACCAGTCAACGGTTTACTATGCCGATTACAATTTCGGACGCAAATACGATTTACGGTCAAATTTTGCATTCATTGGCGGTCTTACCTTTCAGTACAATGATGTCTATTCAAAAATGTACTCCGGGAGCGGTTCTCCGCGAAACAGCCTGATGAATCTTTCCGGCTATACTGAAATAGATATTAATTTTTTTAAACTTCTCAATATTTCATTTGGCGGACGGCTTGAGGTTTATAAAGTCAATGACACGATACAGGAAACCAGACCGGTATTCAGGGCAGGCGCCTCGCTTAAACTTATGCAGGAAACCTATCTGCGCCTGTCCATTGGCCAGGGCTACAGGTATCCGACCATTGCCGAAAGGTTTATAAAAACGGATATGGGTTCTTTCGGGGTATTCGACAATCCGTCTTTGGTTCCCGAAAGCAGTGTAAATACCGAAATTGGAGTTAAACAGGGATTCAAATTTGCAAAATACTTCGGCTACCTTGATGTAGCTGTATTTCAGCAGGACTATAAAAATACTATTGAATATCTTTTCGGAAGATGGGATATATTGTCGGATTCAAACTGGCCATTTTATGGATTTAAATTTGTAAATACCGGTTCTTCCAAAATTATCGGAGCAGACATATCCGTTACGGGCATTGCACAACTAGCCAAAAAATTCAGCCTCAGAACCATGTTTGGCTATAATTATATTTTACCCAAATCGCTCGAACCTGATTATGTGTTTGCAACTGATTCGAGTCAGACTGAATTAAGCTACAGGACAACGAGCGTCAATCCGGGCAAGAACATTCTTAAGTATCGCTTTCTCAATACCCTCAAGGCTGATCTGGAGTTTAACTACCGAAACTCATCTGCCGGGTTCAGTGTCAAATATTTCAGCAGGATCGAAAATCTGGATAAATCAATTGAGGAACTTGAAGAATATACAATTTCCACCGGAGGCAGTATTCAGCAGATCGCATACATGGATTACTTTAATAATCACAACAATGGTATTTTTGTTCTTGATGTAAGGATAAGCCATACTTTCAGGGAAAAGCATAAATTATCTCTTATTAGTGATAATGTTTTCAATCGTACTTATTCCCTCAGACCGTTGAAAGCTGAGGAAATGAGAAAAATCATTCTTCAGTATTCCTTAACGTTTTAGCTTATTCAGAGGTAAACACTTCTCTTTTCATTATTCCTGTTTATAAATTGTTTTTTAATTATTGGTTTCCGGTATAGGTAAAGTTCACCATATCATTTAAGTAAAAATACCGATTGCCGGTACCAGGCCAACATTATTAATTTGTGAATTATAAGATTTAATGAATATGAAAAATTTAAATAATGCTTTAATGAACACGATTCATCAAGTCTTGTTAATTAATAATAATTCGTATTTTTGGGTTCTGTAATAACTGAAAATCCTTGGGAAAAATTGATTACATTTTAGTATTCACATAAAAAATAAATTTTATGAAATCATTTTTACTTTTAGTTTCATGCATTCTTTTTACTGTAATGATTTTTGCTGAACCCGTTTCGGTAATTACTGCTAAAAAAGCTGCGCAAATGCATTATACCATGATGACAGACAAAGCGAATCATCAGAAACCTGAAACAACAAATTGCAACCTGGTATTTACCTTTACGAACGCAAACTTATCGAGTGAATATCCATTGGTTGAAAACCGTGACCTGTTTTATGTTTTCAATGTGAATGAAAACGATGGTTTTGTGATCATTTCAGCCGACGACCGTGCTTACCCGGTCCTGGGATATTCCCTTGAAGGTAGTTATGTCGGAGAGAATCTTCCGCCGGCGTTAAGTGGTCTTTTAAACAGGTACGGACTCGAATTGGATTATCTTATCACCGAAAATATGATTACTGATCGTAGGGTGGCAAAGGTCTGGTCTGATTTGATGACAGGTAATAAATCTGCGAATTTTTCGATCACATCTGTCGGACCACTGATGTCAACGCAATGGAATCAGGCTCCTTATTATAATGATCTCTGTCCCTACGATAATAATTATAATGAACTGACGGTGACCGGTTGTCCTGCGACTGCAATGGCTCAAATAATGAAATTCTGGGACTATCCTGAACATGGTACGGGGTATCACAGCTATAATTCGGAAAATTATGGAACATTATCGGCAAATTTTGAAGCCACCAATTATGACTGGGCTGGTATGCCAAATTCATTAAGTGGGTCAAACAATGCAATTGCCACCCTCATGTTCCATTGTGGTGTAGGTGTGGAGATGCAATATGGAGTTGCGGCTACAGGTGGAAGCGGAGGTTATGTTATCGAAGCACAATCACCCATTCAGCATTGCTGTGAATATGCCTTCAAAAACTATTTCGGTTATAAAACAACAATGCAGGGCTTGTTCAGGGACAATTATAACGATGCCACCTGGACCCAGATGCTGAAAACTGATCTTGATGCCGGGCGTCCGATCCAATACGCAGGATTTGGACAGGGTGGCGGTCACACCTGGGTTTGCGACGGGTACGATGTCAATAATTCATTCCACATGAACTGGGGCTGGGGCGGAACTTATGATGGTTATTATACTCTGAATAATCTGAGCCCCGGAACAGGTGGTGCCGGAGGTGGTTCCGGATCCTTCAATTCGGGACAACAAGCTTTGATCGGAATAGAGCCGGTGACCGGAGGTTCTGGAGGAGGCACAGCCTTTGATCTGAGAGCATATTCACAAATTGTTGTTGATCCCAACCCCATCAGTTTTACTTATGCCTTTAGCGCAGGGATTCAGATAGGAAATTATGATGATGCTGATTTTTCGGGCAACCTTGCCGCATGGCTTTTCAATGAAGAGGGAAATTTTGTTGACGTTATCCAGGAAATTACCGGAGTATCCTTACAACAGGGGAGTTATAATACCTACTATTTTCAATCAGAAGGGATGCTCGCAACTCCCGGGACATATTATATCGGCATTTATTATAAAGCTGCCAGTGGTGACTGGGCAATCATAGGAGCCGGTGATTACGGCAATTATACTTCGGTAAATATCGTTGGGCCAGATAATACAATGCAAATGTACTCCGATTTGGTACTGAATCCGGTAACAATTACAAGCAATGAGGCTTTTCAGATCACCTTCGATATTGGAAATTATGATGCTCAAAATTTCGACGGAACAGTTACTGCAGATTTATATGATTCGGAAGGAGGATATCTTGGAGAGCTGGCAAATACGGCATTAAATCTGGAATCAGGTTATTATAGTACAATCACATTTACAGTACCCGGAGTGGCAGTAAATGCAGGTTCTTATATTCTTGCTATTTGGGATCAGCCTTCCGGTGGTGACTGGACGCTGGTGGGTTCCGAAAACTATTCGAACCCGATAACCATCCAAATAGCAGCGCCACAGCTACCTGCCGATATGTATGAAAATAATGACGAGATATCCCTGGCTTATACCTTTCCGCTGAACTTTTCAGGGAACCAGGTCATCATAGAAACAACCGGTTCAACTATACATTACGGCAATGATTTCGACTTTTATAAAGTTGATTTACCGGCAGGGTTTGAATATAAATTTGAAATTCGTGCTCACGACAGTTACAACAGCGGGAACGGAATAACTTATACCAATGATGTACTCTGGGCGGTCGGAGCCGGCACGTGGTGGTCGGAAGTTTATGATGATGTAATGGAAGGATCATTTGCAGTAAGCGGTGGCCAATCGGTTTATTTTGCGGTTTCTAATTACTACCAGGGAAATACAGGTACCTACTTGCTCCAGGTAAAAATTGAAAAGGGAACCTTCGGCATGGATGAACAGGAATTTTCCGAAAGGATTAACCTTTATCCCAATCCGGCCAAACATGATATTACACTCACGACTGATGACTGGGAAATTTTGAAAACTCCTCTTACGCTTGAAATTTCTGATATGCAGGGTATGATTGTTTACCTGAAGCAAAACATTATTCCACGGTCGAACAAACTGGAAATTGCTTTGCCTGATTTACAAAAAGGTCAGTATTTGCTAAGCCTCACAGGTCAGAGTGCCGTGGTCAGAAAAAAGCTGCTCATCACGAAATAAAAAAAGAGGTTGTCTCAAAAGTTAATATAAAACGTCATTGCGAAGGCGGAGCCTGAAGCAATCTGTTGATTTACAAAAACAGCAGATTGCTTCACTTCGTTCGCAATGACGATCACAAACCTTTTGAGACAGCCTCTTTTTTTTATATTGTTGGATATTTTTTAAATATTTCTTCCGATTTCATCAGGATATCCACGTATTGCGCCCTCCGGTATGCAAAAGGATCGTTGATATTTTTACGCGACATTTTACCCTGAAATTCTGCTATGCTGTGATAACCCTTTTTATCCATCCATGCTTCAATTTCTTTCAATATGATGGTTATCTGTTCAATTTTGTTTTTATAAAGGGTGCTTACCACCTGCACACAATCGGCTCCTGCAAGAATCATAGAGATCACATCCTTGCCATTGAAAATACCCCTGCTACTGCATATATTGCCATTTATTGTGTCGTAGAGGAGTCCTGTAATACGTAAAGGGAATCTGTTATCTTCATGCTGGCTAAGATTGTACGGAAAGTGCATTTCTTCCTTTTCGATATCTATATCAGGCTGGAATAACCTGTTGAATAATACAAACCCATCAGCTCCAAGCTTATCCATTTCTTTTATTACGTAGAGTGGATTTGTATAATACGGGCTAAGTTTGATGGCAATGGGAATTTTTAGTTCTTTTTTTAAAGCACGGATAATATCTATTTGTTCATTAATGATTGCCTTACCAATGATCTCGAAGTCGGTGGGAACATGATAGAAATTTATCTCAATGCCTGCAACTCCTGTAAGTTCAATTTTTTTAGCGTAATCCACCCAGTTCTCTTCATCAATGGCATTAAGGCTGCCAAAAACCGGTATTTTAACGGCTTTCACAGCTTCCCTGAGATTCATTAAATGTTCTTCAGGGCCGGCATGTTCCATGTCGGGGAACATGGAAATCATTTCTGCATTTCGTTCTTTGAACTCGTCAATTTGTTCCGAAATCTGAAGATTCTCAAGTTGTATTTGTTCTTCAAAAAGCGATTTATAAACTATCGCAGCAACGCCGGCATCTTCCATTCTCTTAAGATTTTCTATCTGCGAAACGAGGCCGCATGCACCTGCGATTATGGGATTTTTCAATTCAATACCCATGTATTTTGTTTTGAGATTTGCCATATCCTTGTACTTTACTTGTTGTTCAATATTTTGATGCGAATTAAACTGTTTAAGCCGGGCAAATGTATAAAAATTTTCCATCAGCTTTTACAGGTTAGGGATTATCTAAATTATTTCTAAATAAGGAGTACTCAACAAGTTGTAATTATAATTTACTAATTTCGCCACCGCCTGAAATGGCATTTTTTTGATAATTGATTTAATGTTAGGATATTAAAATATAGAATTATGTCTAAAGTAAAAAAGTTCATTACCTGCGAAGGTAATTATGCCACAGCACATATTGCTTATATGTTCAGTGAAGTGGCTTGTATCTATCCCATTACACCCTCTTCCGATATGGCCGAATATGTTGACCAGTGGGCTGCCAATGGTAAAAAAAATATTTTCGGGGAAACAGTGGAAGTAAAGGAAATGCAATCTGAGGCTGGTGCTGCCGGTGCCGTTCACGGCTCATTACAGGCCGGAGCCTTAACAAGTACTTACACTGCTTCACAGGGATTGCTGCTGATGATCCCTAATATGTACAAAATTTCCGGTGAATTATTACCGGGCGTATTCCATGTAAGTGCAAGAAGCCTTGCTGCTCATGCACTCTCAATTTTTGGCGATCACAGTGATGTGATGAGTACCCGCCAGACCGGTTTTGCAATGCTGGCTACCGGAAGCGTTCAGGAAATCATGGATTTGGCAGGAATTGCGCATCTTGCCGCAATTAAGACGAGGATTCCTTTCCTCCACTTTTTCGATGGCTTCAGGACGTCACATGAGGTTCAGAAAGTAGAAGAAATGCAAATGGGCGACCTTGCAGCATTGATAGATTATAACGCTTTACAACGGTTCAGAAATAATGCACTCAATCCCGAGCATCCCGTGACGCGCGGTACGGCTCAAAACCCGGATGTTTATTTCCAGGCTCGTGAAGCAGGTTCGAAATTTTATGATGGTATTCCCGATACGGTGGAGGATTACATGAAAGAAATCAAAAAAATAACGGGACGTGACTACCA
Source organism: Bacteroidales bacterium (assembly GCA_020052415.1). Classification (GTDB taxonomy): domain Bacteria; phylum Bacteroidota; class Bacteroidia; order Bacteroidales; family JAADJA01; genus JAADJA01. Next base: position 92,836 of record JAGVPB010000065.1, read on the forward strand.
TCCCTTCGATTATTATGGCGCTAAGGATGCTGAAAATATTGTCATTGCTATGGGTTCAGTTACCAGTACTGTCAAAGAAGTAATTGATCATTTGATGGATAAGGGTGAAAAAGTGGGTTTGATCGCCGTTCATCTTTACCGTCCATTTTCAGAAAAATATTTCATGCAGGTTTTTCCGAAAACGGTGAAAAAAATTGCCGTACTCGACAGGACAAAGGAAATCGGTGCAAATGGTGAACCGCTTTACCTGGATGTCCGCGATCTGTTTTATGGTAAAAAAGAAGCTCCGGTTATTGTTGGAGGAAGGTATGGACTGAGTTCGAAAGATACAACACCTGCACATATCCTGACCGTGTTTGAAAATCTGAAATTAAAAGAACCTAAAAACAGGTTTACCATCAGTATCAATGATGACGTTAAGTACTCATCACTTCCATTGCTCGATCCAATTATTGTCACACCAAAAGGCACTTATGAAGCTAAATTTTATGGTCTTGGAGCCGATGGAACTGTTGGTGCCAACAAAAACTCGATAAAGATCATTGGAGATAATACAGATAAATACGCTCAGGGATATTTTGCATACGATTCAAAGAAATCAGGCGGAATTACCGTTTCCCACCTGCGTTTCGGTGATAAACCAATCACATCAACTTATCTCGTAAGCACTCCTGATTTTGTTGCCTGCCATGTTCCGGCCTACCTTGAAAAGTACGATATGCTCAAGGGACTCAAAAAAGGCGGCACTTTCCTGCTCAACAGTATATGGGATGAGGAAGAAACGAAAAAACATCTTCCTGATCACATAAAGAAATATCTTGCTGTAAATGAGATTGGATTTTATATGATCAATGCAACTAAAATTGCAATGGAAATCGGCCTGGGATCTAGAACGAACACCATCATGCAATCGGCTTTTTTTAAGGTGTCGGAAGTCATTCCCTATGAAGATGCTGTGGATCACATGAAAAAAGCGATCTATAAAACTTACGGTAAGAAAGGCGATATCATTGTTAACATGAATAACTCTGCAGTTGACAGAGGCGGCGATATTACAAAAGTGGAAGTTCCGAAAGAATGGGCACTGTTAAAACTGAAAGAACAGAAAGACGGCAGGGATTTGCCCGATTTCATCAAATACATTTTCGAACCAATCAACAAGTTGCAGGGTGACAATTTACCGGTAAGTGCTTTCAACGGCATGGAAGACGGAACTTTGCCGGCAGGAAGTACCGCTTTTGAAAAAAGGGGTATTGCTGTCAATGTCCCGGAATGGTTATCCGAAAATTGTATCCAGTGTAATCAGTGCTCGTATGTTTGTCCCCATGCCTGTATAAGGCCTTTCCTGATTGATGAAACAGAAATGAAAGGATTGCCTACCGGAACGGCTACACTTAAGGCAATTCCCAAGACTTTTGACGGATACCAGTTCAGGATACAGCTTAGTCCTCTGGATTGTACTGGCTGCGGAAATTGTGTGGAGGTCTGCCCGACAAAAGAAAAAGCGCTTGTCATGAAATCTCTCGAATCCCAGATGGTGGAAGCTGACAACTGGAATTATCTTGATGGACACGTTACCTATAAGGATACCATTGTAGAAAAAGATAAATCAGTTAAGAACAGCCAGTTTGCACAACCATTATTTGAATTTTCAGGCGCTTGTGCCGGTTGCGGTGAAACTTCCTATATAAAGCTCGTGACACAGCTTTTCGGTGAACGAATGATGATCGCCAATGCAACCGGGTGCAGCTCTATCTACGGTGGCTCCGCTCCTTCAACACCTTATTGTCCGAGCAGGAAAACCGGCAGGGGCCCGGCATGGGCAAATTCGCTGTTCGAAGATAACGCTGAATATGGATTCGGAATGGTTACAGCAGTGAATAAAATGAGAAACCGCATTGTGACAATGATGAAAAGTGCCAATGGTAGTATTTCTGCTTCCACCAAAGGCTTGTTCAGTGAATGGATCGCAAATATGAATGACGGGAACAAATCGGACGAAGTATCTTTAAAACTCGTTCCGGCGTTGGAAAAAGAAAAGGATCCGCTTGCCAAAGAACTCCTGAAACTTCAGCAATATTTTTCCAAGAAATCGGTGTGGGTGATCGGCGGTGACGGCTGGGCTTATGATATTGGTTACGGTGGACTTGATCACGTACTCGCATCCGGTGACGATATTAATGTTTTGGTTCTCGATACAGAGGTATATTCCAATACTGGTGGACAGGCTTCAAAATCAACACCCGCCGGAGCTGTCGCTAAATTTGCCGCCTCGGGTAAAAAGATCCGTAAAAAGGATCTGGGTGCAATGGCTATGACTTATGGATATGTTTATGTAGCTCAGATAGCCATGGGAGCTAACCAGTCGCAAACACTGAAAGCAATCCGCGAAGCTGAAGCTTATCCCGGACCATCATTGGTGATTGCTTATGCCCCATGTATCAATCATGGATTAAAATTTGGAATGAGCAAAACTCAGGAAGAAGAAAAGCTGGCAGTAGAAAGTGGTTACTGGCATCTATACAGGTACAATCCATTGCTGGAAAAAGAGAGCAAGAATCCATTTACCCTTGATTCCAAAGATCCGGATTGGTCAAAATTCCAGGAATTTTTAGGAAGGGAAGTACGGTACACATCATTAAAAAAATCGTTCCCTGCACATGCTTCTGAATTATTTGCCGCGGCTGAAGAAAATGCCAAATGGCGTTATGCGGGTTATAAGCGGATGGCGGAGATGGTGTATCAGAAATAATTGATAATTCAAATCATCCAAAACCCGTAGGAATTATAACTTACGGGTTTTTTTATTTTACTACTTTTGTGAATAATCACATACTTAGCAAATGAAAATTAGGAGTATCAGAATTGAAAATTATAAAATATTCAAGAATTTCACCATTGACTTTACACATAAGGATAAAGCTTTGAGCCTTATTGTCCTTGCCGGAATTAATGGTTCAGGTAAAAGCACTTTATTAAATTTCGTTTATGAAGTTATATCTAAACCTACTCTTTACAATCAATCTTCAGACAAAATCATTATTGAAGAATATGATATTGTGCACAACGAAAAGGAATTACAGGAATATCAAATAGGTGGCTCAGAAGATTGGGAAATTCAACCCTTAATTCCACCTTTTGAAAGTAAAATCCATTACCTGAAAACATATTCCACTGATGTAAATTATGCCCGGGACACTATCATCACATTCATTGATAAGCTGATTTACGAAAAGGATGTAAAAAGTAGTGATGCATATTTACAGGTTCAGATACTTATGGAAACCATTTTTAACGGTTTCGCCATGAAGATTGAGTTTAACATGATAGACAAAGACAGGAATATCTTTTTTAAGAACAGGAACAATGAAAAAATAGCTATTTCAGAGCTTTCAACAGGAGAACAAGAGTTAATTACAAAAGCATTTTCTCTCTATTTAGATGATATTAAGGATAGTGTTATATTAATAGACGAACCAGAATCTTCCCTTCACCCAAACTGGCAAAACAGAATCCTGAAGATTTATGAAGATTTTGCTATAAAGAACAATAACCAAATCATCATTGCTACTCATTCTCCTCATATTATTGCATCCGCCAAAAAGGAATCTTTAAAGCTGCTGGTAAATAAAAATGGAAAGATTGAAGTTGTTTCAGATTTTGAAGGTTCGTATGGGTATGAAGTTCAAAAGGTGCTATTAGAGATTATGGATATAGATTCTCTCAGAAATTATGAAATTGAACAAAAACTGACTCTTTTAAAGGATATAGTTTCGAAAAATAATTATAAATCAGCCGAATTTAAGAAACTTGAAAAAGAGCTAGAGGAAATGCTGGGAAGAAATGATAAGGATTTAATGCTTCTGCGTCTCGAAATAGCAAAAAGAAGAAAACATAATGAAAAAAATTAATAAGGCTGAACCCTTGTTCTACACAAATTTTATACGAAACAATAACCCTGAGAATTGGGATGGATGTAATGAAATTAAAGCTGAGTTGAGAGAGTATATTTTAAAGGAGGAACAGAAATTTCAATGCGCTTATTGTGAAGGTAAAATATCTTCCGATAATACAAAATCACATATTGACCATTATAAACGAAAAGCAGGTCATTTATTTCCTGAACTTCAATTTGACTATTCTAACCTTTTGGTTTCGTGTAACAAACATTACCATTGTGCAGGTTCAAAAGATGAAATTGTGAAAAAGAGAGATGATTATGATACTATCATCAATCCGGTTACTGACGAGCCCACTAATTATTTTATATACTTACTCACTGGTGAAATTTATCCGACAGATTCTGATCCAGATAAAGCGGAAAGAACTATTGAAGTATTCAATTTGAAGCATCACAGTTTAATTTACAGACGAAGGGAAATAGCTTTATCAGTAAGTGCATACAAGGAATCTCTAGGTATAGAAGAAGTTATTAATGAATTAGGGGAATTTGAAAGTTTTATCCGGTATGTTTGGTAATTAAAAACAATAGAGTAATGAACAGAATATTAATCTTTTTTTTGAGCGTGATTACATTATCAGTAATCCAGAGTTGCACAAACTCAAACGCATTCCAAAGCAGTCCGAATACCGAGCCCACAGTCACTTCCAACGACTACCTTACTATGGCCATCCTTTACCAGCAATCTGCTGCCGAGTACCGGGCGCTTTGCTACCAGGCTTTCAATGCAGCAAAATACAGACTGGATCAAAGCTCAAAGATGATGGGGATGATGAAAAAACAGGCAATCGTGGTTGATATTGACGAAACCGTTCTGGATAACAGTCCTTATGAAGCCAATACCATCCTGAAAGGCTATATGTATCCTGAAGGCTGGAATAGCTGGATTGATGCAGCCAAGGCAAAAGCCGTTCCCGGTGCACTCGAGTTTTTAAAATATGCAGAGTCAAAAGGTATCGAGACTTATTATATTTCGAACCGGAGTGAAAACCAGCGAACGCAAACTCTTAAAAATCTTATTTCTATTGGATTTCCGTTTGCAGTTGATGACCATCTTTTACTTAAATCGAAGGAATCCTCTAAGAAAACAAGACGGGACAAAGTTTCAGAGAATCGGTTTATTGTCATGTTAATCGGTGATAACCTCAATGATTTTACCGAAGTATTCGAAAAGAAATCAATACCTGAAAGGTTTGAAATGGCCGACAGTCTGAAAAATGAATTCGGTAACCGGTTTATCATCCTGCCGAATGCAATGTACGGGGACTGGGAAGGAGCATTGTACAATTATGATTATTCAATGGAACCAGGCAAAAAATCAGAAAAAAGAATTTCCAGTCTGGTTGGCTTTTAGCAAACTTATTAAAGTTCAGATATTATAAAAAAGGCCGCACGATCATCATGCAGCCTTTTATTTTTAAACAGCATCGGAGATTAATAAGTCGTTATCACCTTCAGGTTTTTAAATGATTTTTCACCGACTAATCTGATATAATAGAGCCCTTTTGGTAAGTTACCGATTTCCAGTTCAATCATGCTTTGTGACTGATCTCTGATAATTTTTTTCATTACCAAAGAACCTTTCATATCATAAACCTGGAGTTCATTTACCTGTCCGAAGTCAGTAGTTGAACTGATGGTAACATTTGACCTTGTGGGATTAGGATAAGCAATAAATTCCTGCTCCTGATATTCAAAAGGTAATTCAGCCTCTTTAGCGGTTCTCTTATACCTCAACTTTGTGTTTACAGAATTTGTCAGACAGTTGTATTTGGTCACAACCAGCTTAACCTGGCCGGTAAAAGTTGCAGTCCAGACTATTTTAGCATCGTCACCACAATAGTCATCGGAATATGTAATGAATGCATCGGTTGCTTTATTTCTTAATGTAAGTTCTGAGTCATAAGATGCACTTGCGCCATCGGTTGAGCATAAAGAGAAAGTATAAGTTTTACCACTGGTTACATAGAAAGCACAAAATTCACCCGCGTATATGTAATTTTGTGTTTTCCATGAAGTTTTTGGAGTAAGAATAGTGCTTGGATATTGTGTTGTACTGTTGCATCCGCCGGATACCACTGTTACTGTGATGGTGATATAACCCACATTATTGGTTTCGCTGCTTTCTGCTACTGCTGCATCAGCATCGGCATAGAACAATATGTAATATGTACCGGCTGTAGTTGAAGATGGGATAGTCACCAGTTCACTTACGGCTGCCGTTGCACTGGCTGCCAATGCTGCAACAGCATCAGTAGCAAGATAGGTATCCGTAACTTCGTAAGTAGTATTTGTTGACAGATAATACTTTAGGTTAGAAGCGCCGGCAGAAGCCGTTCCCTGGTTACGAACCGTACATGAAGCGGTAGTGGTTGAGCCTGCAACTATGGAAGTCGGGCTTGCAGCCGGACTCTGAATGATCAGGTCGGGCGAAGTAGCTCCTGAAGTAACAGTGATTGCGAAATAACCCACATTATTGGTCTCGCTGCTCTCCGTAACAGCACCGTCAGCATCGGCATAAAACAAAATATACCAGGTTCCGGTTGCAGTTCCGGATGGAATGGTGACCAATTCACTTACTGCTGCTGTTCCGCTTGCAGCAAGGGATGCAACAGCATCGGTAGCAAGCCAGGTATCGGTAACTTCATAAGTGCTGTTGGCTGAAAGGTAATATTTCAGGTTTGAAGCGCCGGCAGTAGCAGTTCCCTGGTTACGAACCGTACATGAAGCTGTGGTGGTCGCTCCTGCAACAACAGAAGTAGGACTTGCCGACTGGCTTTGTGTGACCAAATCGGGTTGTGCCACAGGCGCTGAAATCTGGAATGATGCAATACGGGTTTTCTTTGTAGATGTGCTGCCCATATATTGGTTGGTGTACCAGAAAGTTTTATTATCCGACGGATCAACACTCATAGAAGAATAATCACCCCAGCGGTTGTAAGCGGTTTGCGAATAAGAACCGTTTATGATCACCTGTTCGGCAACATCCAGTGTTCCTGCTCCGGCAGCATAAGCTGTTGAAGATTGCCCGGCATAGCGGACTGCAGGATTCATTGTGGAGCTTGAAACAGAATAGCCCAGGCCGATTTCATTGTAACCATTGAGACATATACTTCCCATCCATCTCGAATGTGCATCGGGAGCATAGGTTCCGGTTTGACGTACCGACCATGTAGAAGCGGTTTTCCTTAATTCATACCATCTTACACCGGCATGGTCCGTATTGTCAACATCTACGGTATGGCAGCATACAATGGTCTGATAGGTACCAAAATTCCGGTATTGAGGGGCATTCATTATAACCTGGGGTATTGCGTCCAGTTCACGTGTGGTTCCCAGTTGTTTGATGTTGTCCCAGTTCGCTCCGAAATTGCTGTCGAAGGCTGTAACACTGAGTGTCTGAGTCCTGTTGAAGGTGGAAGATGCCGGTGTTGTCCAGTTAACGGCGAGTTCATAAATCCAAAGCTGGTCAGAACCTCCGCCGATGGCATCATCATTCATAGTGATAAATAATCCGGGAGATCCGGCAGGTGCAAAAGTGCCGTCGTTATCAACAGGCGGAACGCACATAAAGCCATCTATTGTCGTTGGCCTCCAGGCATTATTAAAAGCAACCATCTGGGCAGTTCCTCCGGTAAGCATCTGTGACCGCTGGAAAACATAAATGTCGTTTCCGCTTGAATTATTGGTTCCCATATAATAACCGTCCTGCCAGATACCAAACTTCTCATAATCCGGCATATCGGCTACATCAAATGAATATTTATACCAGCTTCCTGTTGGATTATTGGTTTGTGACACGGCAACCAGCATATAGTCATTCGATCCGCATATTGAAAACTCAGCGGCGAGCCACCGATCGGCCTGCTCATCGTACAACACAATAGGATCACCGTCGTTACAGGTGGCTCCGGTAACTCCGCTGAACAGCAAATTCATATTGGTTGGACCAGCCACCAGTGTACCTGTTTTATTATAGATAGCATAAACAGTGTTGATGGTTTGCATGTAATAACTTGGTCCTGCAGCGCCATTATCATCGGGCGGATAATAAGGAGAAGTTTGACCGTCGAAGTTTACGATAGGCGCTTTTGATCCTTCGTAGGTTCCCATGATTTTCTGCCATGCTTCATCCGGCCCTTGCGGTAAAGCTGATTCAGCATAAGGATACGATCTGCTGTAAAGTTCTTCATTTCGCTCATTAAACTCGGCAGAAAGCACCATTTGATCGAACTCTTCCTGGGTAAGGGTTGGCAACTCGCTCAATGGTGGTGTTAATCCAAGGTACACGCCTGTACCGATAAGTGAAGGACTAATGGGTCCATCCTGTGCACTCAAACTCAGGCTAATAAGCCCGGTAACACATAACAAAATTAAAGGTAAAAGTTTTCTCATAACAACAGTTTTTGTGAATATTAAATTTGTGAATACTAAGTGATATCTCAATAGGTTCAGCAAATATATAAACAATTTAAATTAATATCGCCAAATATTTTTCAGAAATTATTAATAAAAGTTTTAAAAGGGTATTTATTGTCGTGATAATTCTTTTAAGTATTTTTGAAGGATAATGAATGAAAAGTTAAAACGGCTGAGTTAAACTTTAAGAAAAATGAAAAGAAAATAAATTCACCGATAGATGATATTGATTTTGAAATTAGGTAGATATACTTCTGAAATATTAAAGTGTACTTATTACCCCTTTTTTGGTAGCATTTATATAATTTTCTGGTGACAGCTATGAAGTCATCCTATCGACAAATTTAAACCTTTGCAATAAATTAAATAAAATGAAGACAGTATCTCCAATAATTGAATATCAAGACAAGATACAGGATCTAAGCATTGATAAGATTGAAATCAATCCTTACAACCCAAGAGAACGATTCAATGAGGAAGAAGAAGACGAACTTATTGATTCTATTTTGACGAAAGGCATACTCAACCCAATTATAGTTTATAAGCGTAAATTGGACAATAGGTATATAATTCTTGACGGTGAAAGAAGATTTAGGGCTTGCAGAAAATTAAATATTGACAAAATCCCTGCAAGAATTTTGGTAAGAGAACCTACCCTTCTTGAAAATCTTTCTTTGATGTTTCACATTCATAATGTCAGACAGGAATGGACAGAGTTTGCAATTTCACTAACAATAAAAAGGATATTAGAAGAGCTTGGAAAAGACATCAATCATTTAAACCGCGCTGACATTTTAGATTTATCAAAAATCACTTCACTATCTGAGTATCGGATTAGTAAGTATTTAAAGTATTTGGACTATCCAGATGAAGTGTTCAACATATTTTTAAATCAAGAAATCAATCAGCGAAAAAGAGAGGGACCAGATCCCGACATCCTTCTTGAAATGCACAAACCAATTTCTGACATGAAGTTAATAATGCCTGACATTCTTAAGTCATTTTCTGTAAAGAAAATGATTGATGCTTGCATTAAGAAAAAAGAAGAAGGTGTTATTAAAGCCAATAAAGAGTTTCGTTTAATTGCACAATCTCTGACAGCAGCAAAGAATAATGAAATTGATGTGGACACTTTGAAAAGAAATCTTGTAAATTTTTTTTCCAATATAGAATATTCACCTGAAAGAGTTTATCATGAAACTGCTGAAGATTTATTTCACTTTAAGCACATTAAGAAAAATTCCGAATACTTTCTCAAGGAGTTAAAACTTTTTGACTTTGAATCTTTAGACCAACAAAAGAAACAAGAGGTTCTCTCTATTCTGGCAGAAATTCTAATAGTCATCAAACAAACTTTGTAATTGGAAAGAGAGATTCTCATAGAGCATTTTCAGAGACAGGGCTTTGCCCTTTTAGATGACGACATTAACTACAATCAAATTGCTCTTGCGACAAATTTATTGTTTGAACGAGATTCAGTTATTAAAGCAATCGTTATACGGGAGACAGCAGACAGTTTACCTGATTCAATGATTCAGAGATTCTCTCAATCTGCCCGAATTCATTCCAAGACGCTTGAAATTTTCTTTGCGTTTCCAAGCAAGCCAACAGTAAAAATTTTAAATAGTTGTAAGTTATTTGGAGTAGGTATTCTTTATAAAGACACTCATAATTCTGTTCAAACTTATGCCGAATCAAAACAGATAAAAGGAAGAAAAATAATTGCTGCAATTCCAAAGACACAAATTTTCTTTAGTTCTCGACAGCATTTAGAAGAAAGAAAAGAAGGCGAAACAATCATAGACGACCAAAGAGATTCTTTAAAAGTTCCAATCTTCCCAATGCTTGTTGAGAATGACCAACAATATTCAAATGATATAAGAAAATTATGGCCTATCATTTGTCGATGCATGGAGGATTGCCAATATGTATTAGTAATTCTTTCAGGCGAGTATCGGAAAATAATTGACAGGGAAACTAGAAGGGCACTTGAATATTATGACCCTGATGAGATTTTATTTTACATCAAGAACGATAAACAGACCAAAGAAGAATGGAAAGATTTAATTGAGTTTGTCATTCAGCACAATGTAAAATATACCGATTATTTTGACAAGAGAGATTTTAAACTCAAATTCAATCAGCGACTAATGAAAATAATTATCAAACTTCACAAGGACAATGGAGTGCAATTTTTAGCTGACGGACTTTAATCAAAAATTTTCTTATGAAATCTAATAAACACAACAATATCCATTCTGCGATACCTCATCTGAGATACCCCATTGTCTTAAGTCTTCAAGCCATATCAGGTACGGCGGAGCGGCTTAAGCCTTGATAAAATAATGAAATAGTAATGAGTGAAAAGTGGTATCTTTACAAAAAAAATAACAATGGACATTCAAGCAAGAAAGATAAGTTTGATCCAGGAATTTCTCAGAATTAATAGCGAGGAATTGATCAATAAACTTGACAGGTTTCTGCATGACGAAAAAAGGAAAATCTATGAGCAGGAATTAAAGCCAATGTCAATAGACAGTTTTAATGCAATGATTGACCAGGCAGAGGAAGATGCAGCCAACGGACGGGTTATTGAAGCTAAGAATCTGAGAACAGACATCGAAAATATGTAAAAATAAGTTCGGTATTCGATTGCAGACAAAGCCCAAAAAAATAATAGAAAATATTACACCCAGCCCATAACAGTTTGCTTGCTCAATACTTCGCACCACTGGCTTAAGACTTCAAGTGATGGCAGGTGCGATAGAGCGACTTAAGCCCTGGTAAAATCAATGACATAGAACTTTTCCTTCTGGCGCAATTCATATTCGTTAGGTTTAAGCGTTGCAGGCTTGTGCCGGCTTATGGCAGGAATGATGAACGAACAGATTTTTCTGACGTTTTGGACATAAAACACAACACATTTTTTATTAAATTTGCATCATAAATTAAACAGGACTTAAATGAAAACAATAGACATAAATACGACACTAATTGATGGGTACTTGCGGCTACTGGACAATCTTAGCCCAAGCAACAAGCTTGACCTCATTTCTAAACTTACTCTTTCAGTTAAGACTGACATCACTGACAGGAAGAAATCTTTTTACAAAGCATTCGGTGCCTGGGAGTCAAAACAATCGGCTGACGAAATTATCAATGACATACGAAATAGCAGGACTTTAAACCGACAAATTGAACAGTTTTGAAAAAGTATCTCATTGACACTAACACTTGCATTTATTACATCAAAGGCAAGTTTGACCTCAACAAAAAATTTGAGAAAGCCGACCCTGACAACTGTTTTATTTCCGAAATCACACTTGCCGAATTAAAGTTTGGTATTGAGAACAGCGAGAAAAAAGATAAAAACCAGAAAGCTCTTGACAATTTTTTATCGGGGATAAAAATTGTTCCCATTTTTCATTCGATTGACCTCTATGCAAAAGAAAAAGCCCGGTTAAGAAAAGCGGGAATTTCTGTTGATGACTTTGACCTGTTGATTGGCGTTACATCAGTAACTCATAATTTAACAATGGTTACGAACAACACCGACCATTTCAAGAGGATAAAGGGAATCGCTTTGGAGGACTGGACGAAATAATATTGAACTAATGACCGTCGAGGACAAAGAAGCAACAGCAGCCATCTCCTCTGACGCCATTCCTGCGTGGCAGGTTTAAGCGTTGCAGGTTTGATCCGGTTTATGGCAGGAAAGATGAATAAAGGATTAACAGGAGGAACAAGGCGATAGTAAATGGTGCAAAAGCCCTCACTGCTTCGGGTCTTCCGGCTAGGCCCTTTGGGTAAGTATGACTTTAAGCAAAGAGGTAAAACACTTATATTTTAGGTGCAAGTCCAGTCCGGCCAGAAATAAACCTGATTAATTATATTTTGTAATTTTGACAAAAGACATTCTATGACAATATCCGATTTAAAACTGAAAATATTTCGACAAGTTGATTCTCTGGAGAAGAATCGGTTAGAAGAACTTTATGGAGTTTTAATAAACTACATAAATGGTCACAAAGATATTAATGATTGGGAAAAATTAACTACTGAGCAAAAGCAGGGAATTATTGATGCGATTGAGGAAATAGAATCAGGCAAGGGAATTCCCCACGAAAAACTTAAATTTTAAATTGAATATAAATGAAAAACCTGTACTTTTTATCAGCATTTGTATTTTTTAGTGTGTTCTTCATCCAGGCTTTTTCACAATCGGGATCGCAAACCTTTACTTCATCCGGAGTCTTCACCGTTCCCGCAGATGTGACATCCGTTACAATTGAACTTGTTGGTGCAGGAGGTGCCGGAGGAATCAATGGTGGCGGTGGTGGAGGAGGCGGTGGTTATGCACTGGGAGTTTATACCGTTGTTCCTTTATCGGAATATACTGTAACCGTTGGGATTGCCGGCGGAGGCGCTGCGGTTGGTTTAACCGGTGTGGGTGATTTGATTTCCGCAACAGGAGGAGAAAACGGAACCTGGGTTCCCAATCCTAATTTAGGCGGTGGCGGTGCCGGAGGAACTGGTTCAAACGGGACAGTTGCCAATAGAACCGGAGGAACAGGTGGTGGCGGATACTGGACTTATTTTGGCGGTGGTGGTGGTGGAGCCGCAGGCTCGGTGAGTGATGGTTTTGCAGGAGGTAATACCATTACATGGACGGGAAATTGTGTAACCCCTGGAGGAGCAGGCGGCTTGAGTGGCGGTGCTCCCGGAGGTGCAGGCGGGAAAGGAGCAGGATTTACAGATGTGAATTGCAATGTTACCGATCCGGCCGGAAACGGCGAAAATTATGGTGGCGGCGGTGGCGGCGGAAACGGTAATGGCGGTGTTCCCTTAACCGGCACCGGCGGGTATGTATTAATTTCTTGGGGAATGACTTCGGAAAACTGCTGCGATTATTCAAACAACGGCCAGAATATCGGTATCGAGGGCGAGTCATTCGGTGTGGCTTTGGGTGATCTGGACGGTGATAATGACCTGGATGCCGTGAAAGTGGATGCCTATAACGATATCGAAGTCTATGAAAATGATGGAAATTCTTCTTTCACCCTGATGCAGAATGTCGGGCAGGATGGGTGGAGATACGGAGTGAAAATAGCCGATGTGGACATGGATTCAGATTTGGATATTATCACTGCCGGCTTTGGTCTGAGCTATGGCTGCGAGGTTTACAAAAACAATGGATCAGGTAATTTCACTCTTTCACAGGATGACATTGCGACCAATCTGACCATTAACAAATTTGACATGGCTGATCTGAATAATGATACCTACCAGGACCTGTTTTTACCGGCTTATTCGGGTGGTGGCAGCCAGGTATGGTTTAACGATGGTTCCGGGAATTTTAATAATTCCAGTCAAAACCTTGCGGGCCAGTCATGTACGGAAGTGGCCCTGGGTGACCTCGATGGCGACGGTGATGCGGATGCATTTGTATCGTCAACCAACTCAGCGCCTTCAAAGGTCTGGATCAATAATGGTTCTGGGAATTTTACAGATAGCGGACAAGCCCTGGGTACTGGCAACAGCTACGGAGTTGATTTGGCCGACCTTGATAATGATGGAGATCAGGATGCGGTGTGTGCCAATTGGACGGTTCCATCCCAGGTTTGGCTGAATGGCGGGGATGGTGATTTTACAGAAGGTTTTGTAATCAATAATAATAATTATGCGAAATCAGTCAGGCTGGTTGATCATGATTACGATCACCTGACCGATATCTTTATCGGGAGCTATGGCTCGCACGGGCTGCAGGTGTGGCACAACGCCGGATCGGGAAATTTTGAGCTTTGTTATGAAAATTCAGGAGAGGATGTTTACGCTCATGACCTGGCTATTGGAGATATGAATAATGATTACATGCCGGATGTTTATCTCGGAAATTTTAGTTCCTCCGAAGGCGATCAGGTTTATATTAAAGCTTCGACAGCCTTAATAAATGAAAATGCATCTCTTTGCCAGGGTGACAGTATTTATCTCGGCGGAAGCTGGCAAAGTTCTCCTGGAAACTACTTGGATGCATGGAACTGCGATACTATAATTAATACTCTGCTTGCAATAATTGTTGTTGATACTTCAGTTACCCAGGCCGGGACAACCTTAACAGCCAATGCCCCTGACGCTTCTTATCAATGGCTCGATTGTCTGACATGGATTCCGGTTGAAGGAGCGACTTCCCAATCCTTTACACCCACGGAAACAGGAAACTATGCAGTTGAGGTGACTCAGGACAATTGTAAGGATACCTCAGCCTGCTATTTTGTTGACCTGACCGGTTTGCCCGAAAATTCAGAATCACAAAAATTACACATTTACCCTAACCCGGCAAGCAATAAGCTGTTTATTGAAGCTGAAAACCCGGCTGAAATAATGGAATATCGAATCACCGATATCATGGGAACTGAAATCTTTCAATTAAAATCAGAATCATTGGTATTGGATATTTCCGGTTTGAAAAATGGATGTCACTTCCTGCATGTTAAGTTCACTGAATCAAAGATTATAAGGAAATTGCTTATTTATAGATAATGGTCAGGCGTGTTGTGCCAGAATAACTCTTCAGAAATATTATTAGTTTTTTTTCTTTCTTTGCAAAAGGCTAATCCATCATAATATGGTTTTCAGTTCCATTGTTTTCATTTTATATTTTTTACCGGCTTTTTTGGTGACCTATTATGTAGTGGATAAAAAATATAAAAACCTTGTCATCCTTATATTTAGCATATTCTTTTATAGCTGGGGCGCTCCAAAATTTATTTTTGTAATCCTGGGAACCACCTTTCTTGATTTTCACCTGGTAAAGTGGATGTCGCGGACACAAACGGTTTTGCACCGCCGCCTAATGCTCGCTTTGTCTGTTTCGGTCAATTTGGGCCTGCTTTTCTATTTTAAGTACTCTAACTTTTTTATCGAAAATGTCAATACCTTTCTGTCAGTTTTCGGAGCTACGGGTATTCACTGGACGAAACTGATATTACCGATTGGAATTTCATTCTATACATTTGAAACCATTACCTATGTTGTGGACGTTTACCGCCGGGTTCATAAGCCTCTGGATAATTTCTGGGATTATCAGACCTATATAATTCTATTTCCAAAACTTATAGCGGGTCCCATTATTCGCTATCATGAACTTGCCGACCAGATCACTGACAGGTCACAAAATGAAAACATTGACAATAAGCTGACGGGATTTTACCGCTTTGCTATCGGCCTGGCTAAAAAAGTTCTGATCGCAAACCACATGGGCCAACAGGCGGATGCTATTTTTGCAATGAACTACTCCGGACTTGACACCTATTCTGCATGGATAGGAATCCTGGCTTATACTTTCCAGATTTATTTCGATTTTTCGGGTTATTCGGATATGGCCATCGGATTGGGAAAGATGATTGGATTCAAATTTCCTGAAAACTTCAACAATCCTTATATCTCACAAAGCATCACAGAATTTTGGCGCAGATGGCATATTACCCTGGGAGCATGGATGAGGAATTACCTTTATATCCCTCTTGGTGGCAACAAGGTCGGTTCAAAAACAAGACTTTATTTTAACCTTTGGTTCGTATTCCTTGCTTCAGGATTATGGCATGGCGCTTCCTGGAGCTTTGTGATCTGGGGCGCTTACCATGGACTATTCCTTGTACTCGAACGTATATTTCTGGCTGATGTTTATAGGCGAATCGGCAAATTCCCAAGTACTATAATTACTTTTTTTATTGTCGTTATCGGATGGGTGTTTTTCAGAATTGAACAAATGCCTCAGGCAATTTTATTTTTAGAGAGAATGTTTGCCTTTAGTTTTAATGCTGCTGCATTCGATTCTGAATTTTATACTTATTTCATTATTGCATGTGTTTTTGCATTTTTCGCTTATGGCAAAAAAGGACAATACATTCAGAACCTGATATATTTTGAGCCGTATTCGATCCGCCGCTATTTAGCAGTCGCTGCAGTAACAGTTATTGTGATAGTTTTATCAGTCAGTTCCATTACATCATCCGGATTTAATCCATTTATTTATTTCAGATTTTAAAAATGACTAGAATTCCTGTATCGATCCAACATATTTTATTCTGGCTAATATTGTTTCTTCTCATTGTTCCATTTCTTCAGGAAAAAATTAAAATAGCAGCTATTTGGCCATTGAAGGGCGCAGTTGTCATTAATCCTGATAGTGAATTTTCTTTCGATGGCTGGCTTTCAGGTACATTTCAGGAAGAAAAAGAAAAATACTTAAATGAGAATTTCGGATTTCGTAATTATTTAGTAAGGCTCAATAACCAAATTTCTTATGCATTCTTCAACAAGGCCAAAGCAAAAGCTGTGGTCATTGGAAAAAATAATTATTTATATGAAGAAAACTACATCAAAGCTTATTTTGGTTCTGATTTTATCGGCTCAGACAGCATTTTACATCAAGTGCAAAAGCTGAAATTTATTGCTGATACCCTTGCAAGATTAAATAAAGACCTGATTTTAGTTTTTGCTCCAGGTAAAGCTTCATTTTTCCCAGAATATATTCCTGAAAAATATCTGAAACAAAGAAAAGAAACAAATTTTGAGTATTACTTGAAATTTGCGAAAGAAAATAATTTAAACGTGATTGATTTCAACACATTTTACAAATCACAAAAGGGAATATCACAATTCCCGCTTTATCCAAAATACGGCATCCATTGGAGTTATTATGCTGTTTGTCTTGCAACGGACTCGATTATAAAATATATCGAATACCTGCGCCACATTGATATTCCGGATATTATTTGGGAGGAGATAAAGATTGAACCTGCAAGAAATGGAGATAATGATATTATAGAAGGCATGAATTTGTTGTTTAAACCAAAACCTGAAAAGTTAGCTTACAGACAATTTCATTTTGGCCCGGTCAATGGGAATCCAAAACCCTCAATACTTACGATTTCCGATAGCTTTTACTGGAGTATTTACAATATGGGTATATTGAATGCTTTATGTAAAAATAGTTTTTGGTTTTATAATAGGGAGATCTACCCTGATTTTTTTACCAAACCGAAATACGCCGAACATGTTGATGTCATGGATGAAATACAAAAACACGATCTCATTCTTATCATGGCCGGTGACGCAACTTTAACGAATTTTGGCTGGGGATTTATTGATATTGCTTATGACTTATTCAAAGGGATTGATAATGGGCACAGATTTTCCAAAGAATTCTATCAAAAGGTTTCCGAAATGCGTGATTACATAAGAAAGGACTCTGTGTGGTTTGATAATATCAAAGTCAAAGCTCAGGAAAGGAAAATTTCTGTAGATTCGATGATTACTCTTGATGCAATTTGGTTGCTCCAGAACAAGTAAAAACATCTTGCTTTCCAGTGAAATGCTAATTCAATGCAGGATCATCTTTTATTGAAAACCTCCACACACAATAATACTCTTCCGGATGCATATCCGGCGGACAGCAAATACATTCCGTCTTTATCCGTGTATCAATGGTTTCGGCAAATGTAGTATATTCAACCAGTCCGCCGGATTTGCACGGATAATCTGTCAGCCCTTTTCGTTTCCGGGCTTCCTGTACCCGGCATTTGTTCATCCTGAAAATAAAACCGGTGTTTGAGTCATCAGCAAAGGATTGTTCGTTGATGAAGGCATATAATCTGAATTGCAGAGCCTTTTTCAAGCCTTCCAATCCGGGGCTTTCATCTAATCCAATCATTCTTTTTATTGACCTTGCCTCAAAAGGTGAGAAATGCGCCCAGCACGAGTCATTACATCGCTTGGCATCGTTCATTCCATGTTGGAATTCTACCGCCTGAAACCATACTCCGTCCGTTGCCAGCCAATTGACTGCGATACTTTCACGCAGTTTATCAAGCGCTTCTTCCGGCAAATCGAGCAATGGCTTTGGCAATCCGTTGTCCAGCCCGAATCCAAGTGTCTTCGCAAGCCGGGTCAATTGGATTGAAAGAGAATTCTTCCATGCTGTCTCAAGCGCTTCATAAGCCTTTTCGGTTCCCAACTGATGCTGTACTTCGCCGAACCACATCGCATGATGCATCATCAGGCGATGGAAAAAATCGAGGATGAGTTTGACATTGTCCTCTTTGGAAAGCTTTTGGGGATTGGATGTAATAATTTCCATGCTTTTATTTTTTATAACCCGAATAAAGTGTGGCAATACCAAAAGTCAGCGTCCTATGCGAATTTTCACGAAAGCCTGCATCCGACATGCACTGTAAAAATTGGTTCCCTGACGGGAAATTTATTACCGATTCCGGCAGGTAGGTATAGGCGGAATTGTTTCCCGAAACAATGCGACCGACCCAGGGAAGGATATGCCTGAAATAGAAATAATAAAGTTGTTTTACAGGAAATCCTGACGGTTTTGAAAATTCAAGAATGGCAACGATTCCGCCTTTGTTTAAAACCCTGTACATTTCGGATAATCCTGTATCGAGATGCTCGAAATTCCTCACACCAAAAGCGACCATCACAGCATCAAATCTTTCATCGCTGAATTCCAGATTTTCCGAATCACCAGGTTCAAGCCGGATCAGGTGATCGAGACCTTTTATTAAAATTTTCTTCCTGCCGATTTCGAGCATTTCTTCTGCAAGATCAATCCCGATGATCTCATCAGGGTCCAGTTTTACTGCTGCAATTGCAAGGTCCGCGGTTCCGGTGGCGACATCAAGAATTTTTCGGGGATGGTATTCACTCAGCAACCGGATTACTTTTTTTCTCCATGAATAATCAATTCCAAGTGAAAGAAAATGGTTCAGAAAATCATATTTAGGAGCTATGCTGTTAAACATTGATCTCACCTGCTGCCTGGCTTTACCTTCCTCTTTCATGGCTATCTTCCGAATAAAACTTTAAGATAGAGTGAAGGATCTTTGAGCCGCTTCCGCACTTCCAGGTCTGTCATTGCAAGGCCTAGCCTTTCCTGCAGGGTCTTACTCTTTAAACCCTTATTAACCATCATATTGAACAGCCAGGGAAACCGGATAAACCTTGGAATCCTGCTGCTGATATAAAGCTCATGGCCGATGCGTTTATATAGATCAACATCATACTGCCGCATAAATTCCGATGAAAAATTCTTATTTTCTATTGAACGCCGTGCCTGTTCCGCTGCATACATTCCACTGATGGCTGCATGCCCAACACCTTCACCGGTCACCGGATCAATCAGGCTGGCAGCATCTCCGGCAAGCATAAAGTGATCTCCCGAAAGCTTTCTTTTCCCGTCCCATAACGGAAGGTTGTATGCCTGTACTTTTGAGATCATCTCAGCATTTTTAAATCGTTCCTTCAGATAAGGTATCCGTTCGATACTTTCAAGCATTTTATCCTTTAAATTCAGCTTCCTGCGGCTTATCCTGTATTGATCAAGGCCGATACCAACATTTGCTGTATCGCCCGGTAACGGAAATATCCAGAAATATCCGGGCAGGATGTCTTTCAGAAAATGAAGCTCAACATAGTTTTTTTCATGAAATCCGGTAACACCTTTGTAATAAGCCTTAAGGCCGGTCATGGTATTCTTTTTATTTTTTTCCAGTCCTCCGGGATTTTTTGCAAATTTCGAATTTGCGCCATCTGCAAATATTACCAAACGGGATTCAATTTTTTCACCGTCAGAGGTAGAAAGTCTAATTCCGCTTTTTGTTTTTTCAAATCCTGTAATTTCGGTAGCTTCCCGTAAATCAACCTCCTTCTTAGTCCGGACTTCGTCAATCATGAACCGGTCAAAATCAAATCTTTTTCCTGTAAAGCCCGGCGACAGTCCAGGCTGGAGTAAGCCGTTATCTGCAAATGGAATATCAAGGTATTTATGATTTGGAGCTGCGATGCGAATTCCATAAGAAGGCAGGATAAAAGGTTGTTCTGACAATCGCTTTAGCAAATTACCGTCGAGTTCGCTGAGAATGGTTAAAACCCAGCCACTGATGCCATCGCCGCAGATTTTATCGCGCGGAAATTTCGCTTTATCGAATAAAGTACAAGGAATACCATTTTTAGCAAGGAATAAGGCAGCAAATGAACCCGCCGGCCCGGCTCCTACAATACAAATATCCGTTTTATTCATCACAGGTTATTTCAGGGTCAAAGATATATGTTATCATTGAAATTTTTAACAGCTATAAAACCAGGCTTTTCAAACTAAATCATTTGATTGTTGTTTAAGCTCTTGTTTTATGAAACATTGTATCTTTGCAGCCCGTATTTAATTTTCCGAAACAGGAAAAAATAATATCAGAAAAAGTACTCAATGAAAGAAAAAAAAATAATCTGCGGATTTTCAAAGCTATCCAAAGAACAAAAACTACAGTTGATTGCTGAACATTTTGAAAATCCTGATGAATCCGTCAATGAACTAAAAAGCTTTTTGCATTCTGACCAAAACAAACAACAACTATTTGATGATTTCAGTGAGAACACCATCACGAATTTTTACTTTCCCTATGGAATTGCTCCCAATTTTATCATTGATGGCAAGGTTTACCATGTGCCTATGGTAATTGAGGAAAGCTCTGTCGTGGCTGCTGCATCAAAAAGTGCTAAATTCTGGTCCGACCGCGGCGGGTTTCATACCGAAGTAATTTCAACAACCAAAATCGGCCAGGTGCATTTTATCTGGAAAGGAAATACAGATAAGCTTAAAACCCTGATGCCCGATCTGAAAGACCGTTTGCTCGACCGCACCCGGTACATCACCCATAACATGCGAAACAGGGGTGGAGGAATTCTGGATATTGAACTCATAGATAAGTCAAATGAAATTCAGGATTATTTTCAATTGAAAGTATCCTTCGAAACAGTGGATTCGATGGGCGCCAACTTTATCAACACCTGCCTCGAAGAATTTACTTCAGAGCTAAAGGATTTTTTCATGGATAGCCCGTTTTTTACCGGTGAGGAAAGAAACTGTGAAGTGATTATGGCCATTCTTTCAAATTATACACCCGATTGCCTTGTGAAATCATCAATTGAATGTCCTGTTTCTGCACTTGGAACTTTTGATGAAAATATGACGGCTGAAAAGTTCGCATGGAAGTTTGAAAAAGCAGTTCAGATAGCAAAAGTTGATACCAACAGGGCAACGACTCATAATAAAGGTATTTTCAATGGCATTGATGCTGTTGCACTTGCAACCGGTAATGATTTCAGGGCTATTGAAGCATGCGGACATACATACGCAGCAAAGGATGGGAAATACAGGAGCCTGACCGATATTAACCTTGAAAATGGAATGTTCCGGTATTCGCTTACAGTACCGCTTTCTTTGGGAACTGTAGGAGGCTTGACTGCATTGCACCCGATTGCAAAAAAATCGCTTGAGTTGTTAGGAAATCCGGGAGCTGAAGAATTGATGAGGATTGCCGCGACTGTTGGGTTAGCTAATAATTTTGGCGCCATAAAATCGCTTGTGACCAAAGGCATTCAAAAAGGCCACATGAAAATGCACCTGCTGAATATTCTCAACCAGTTCGAAGCTACTGATCCCGAAAAAGAACAGGCAAAATTATTCTTCGAAGATGAAAAAGTTTCCTACAATTCTGTAGAGACCTTTCTTAAAAACATGAGAGAGCCTGCAATTGCCAAAAAAGCAATGCTGGCAAATAAAGAATGAAGTTTTATTCTCACGGCAAATTACTCATTTCAGGAGAATACCTGGTACTTAAAGGGGCTATATCGCTCGCTGCCCCTGTGAATTTCGGTCAGACTTTGGAGGTTAAGGTATCTGATGACAATTCATTACTCACCTGGGAAAGCTATGAATATGACAAGCTATGGTTCAAAGCTCAATTCCACATTCCTACACTTAAAATTATTTATTCGTCTGAACCCAGGACAGCCGATCGGCTTGGAAGAATTTTAAAGGCGACTGGACAGTTAAATCCTGGATTTTTTGAAAAGCATGGCGGAGTAAAAATTGAGGTTAGAACCGGCTTTGATCTTTTGTGGGGATTGGGAAGCAGTTCAGGGCTCATCTCGAATATTGCATTATGGGCAGAAGTAAGTCCTTTTGCTTTACACAAAAAAGTATCACAGGGTTCAGGATATGATGTTGTTTGTGCACAGGAAGACGGACCGGTGTTTTTTAAGATTCAGGAAGAAAGTTATGATGTTCAGAAGGTAGATTTTAATCCGTCTTTCAGCGACAGGATTTATTTTATTTACCTGGGCAACAAGCAAAATTCGGATGAAAGTGTAAATGAATTCTATTCCCGAAAGGTAAATGTCAGAAATGAAATCGAGATCGTTTCAAAACTTAGTCAGGAAATAGCTTTTGCAGAAAACCTTTACGATTTTGAGAAGGCCGTTAGAGAACATGAAAAATTATTATCTTCAGTTTTACAGCAAAAGAAATTAAAAGAAGAACGTTTCAGCGATCTTGACGGAGAGGTAAAATCATTGGGGGCCTGGGGCGGTGACTTCGCGATGCTTACCTGGCACCGTTCAAAGCAGGAATTAATAAAATACCTGGAATCGAAAAAAATTCAAACAGTATTTACTTTTCAGGAACTCGTCAAAATAAGGTGACCTTAGCGCAGAAATATGAGAATGAAGCCGGGAAACTCACTGGTATCAGTCCATCCGTAAGTCCCGGATCAGTGGCCTGGCGAAGCCCGTCGAATATTGCCCTTATCAAATACTGGGGCAAACGGGATTTCCAGCTTCCGCAAAATCCATCTCTAAGTTTTGTATTGGAAGAATCCTTCACTGAAACCAGTGTGGAATACAGGTATAGGGGTAATAACGGAAATACAGGGTCAGGAAATTTGAAGGTTGATTTTATGTTTGAAGGGCAACCCAATTTTGTATTCGATTTAAGGATCAATGCTTTTCTCCAGAAAGTGGCTGAATTTCTACCTTTTATCAGTCATTTTGAATTTAAAATTGAGAGCAGGAATTCATTTCCGCATTCATCGGGCATTGCATCATCGGCTTCGGCAATGAGTTCACTGGCGCTGTGCCTTGTTTCGATTGAAAAAGATCTATTCGGAACCCTGAAAAATGATAAAGATTTTTTCACCAAAGCTTCATTTATTGCCAGGCTTGGGTCAGGAAGTGCTGCACGTTCGGTTTATGGAGATTGGTCGGTGTGGGGGAAAAATAAATTAATCAGAGGTTCAACGGATGAAGCTGCAGTAAATGTGAACAACGAATTAAAGCCGGTGTTTAAGAGTCTGGCAGATGCTATTCTGATCGTTGATTCAGGAAAAAAAGAAGTAAGCAGCAGTCAGGGACATAAAACTATGGATGGCCATCCTTTTGCATCAGCCCGATACAGACAGGCCCGGGAAAATCTGGAGAAATTAATAAATGCAATGGTTATCGGCGATGAGCAATCATTTATCAGTGTGGTTGAAAACGAAGCCTTAAGCCTTCATGCAATGATGATTTCAGGTAATGTCGGATATTCATTGTTAAAAGAGGCAACCTGGAACATTATCGGCAGAATCAGGGAATTCAGGATGAAAAGCGGGCTGTTTTTAGCTTTTACACTGGATGCAGGTCCAAATGTTCATCTGTTATATCAGCTAAAAGATGCAGAAGCAATAAAACCATTTATCTTCTCAGAGCTTTTAAGCTTGTGTGAGAACAAACATTGGATAGATGACCGGATCGGAAAAGGGCCGGAAAGGTTATTCTGAATTTAATTACAGAACCGGTTGAATAAAGAATATTTAAAAAAGAATAGAAGTTCAGTGATCAGGTCATGATTAAAAAAAAATGATAATTTCGCGGTCGCATAAAAATCGGGCATTGTACCCACTCAGAAATGATCAGGAATTAAGATAAAACTGGAATGCAGGTAAATGGGAAAACCATTAAACGATATATTTTACGGTAAAATAATTCTGTTCGGAGAATACGGGATCATTTTTGATTCCTGGGCTCTGACTATCCCCTTTACTCATTTTCATGGAGAACTGAGTTTCAATAATGAAAATGAAAGATATAAATACACAGATTACGATTTTGCGGTAAATTCGAATTTGCAGCTAAGGGAATTTGCAGAAAAACTTGCAGGCCTGAAAGCCAAAGGAAAGCTTCCCGTTAACATCAATCTTGATGCTTTCAAACGCGACCTTAACAAGGGATTGTACTTTGAATCATCTATTCCGCAGGGATTTGGATTGGGCAGTTCAGGAGCGCTGGTAGCTGCGATATACAGCCGTTATGCGAACGACAGGATCGCAGGTGGCCGTTCGGTGAGCCAAAAAGATACACTGAAGCTGAAAGACATCTTTTCTGCAATGGAAAACCATTTCCATGGTCGCAGCTCAGGTATAGATCCTTTGAATTCCTATATAAAATTTCCATTGCTTATCACCTCCAAAACTCAGATTGAAACCGTAGGCATTCCGCGAAACAAATTCAATGGTGATTCTGCTATATTTCTTTTAAATACCGGACAGCCAGGGAAAACAGGACCCCTGGTGAATCATTTCATCAGCCGTTGTGATGACCCTGATTATTTCAGTGTGATAACCGATAAATATATTCCATTGAACAGTTTATGTATCAGGAACCTGATCGGCGGGGAATTAAAAAATTTCTTTGAGAACCTCTCGAAACTTTCGGAACTGCAGTACGAATATTTCGATTCCATGATCCCCGAAAACTACAAACCGGCGTGGAAGGAAGGATTGGAATCCGGCAAATTCAAGCTGAAGCTTTGCGGTTCAGGCGGTGGAGGATACCTGCTTGGATTTACCACTAACCTCCCCGAAGCGCAGCAATATTTTAAAAAGAAGCAGGTTGAATTCGTGACTGTTTATAAGAGCAGCAGGGCATAATCATTTTATCATATAACAAGTTGAAGATTGAATAATCTTATTTAATCACAAACCTCCCCGTACCCGCCACCTTCCCATCGCTCTTCACCACCGCAAAATACAACCCTTTCGCCCAGCCTTGCAGGTCTATCCTCGTCTCCTGCTGCCCTTTCCATATCTTTTCGCTGTGAACCCTTTGCCCGTAAATGTTGTAGCACTCCAATAACATATTGTTATGATGATCGGTGTTTTGGAAGGCAAGGGTGATTTCGGTTTCGGCGGGGTTGGGGAAAGCAGTAATGGGGATAGTAGCAATAAAGGAATAGTATTCCTCCGGTGAAGGTATTTCCTCAGTGCCTGTCCATACAAGGCAATCCGATAAATCTATTGTGCCCGATTGTATGGGCTCCGGGCAAAGGCTGTCGTACGTGTATGTATTAGTATCGAATGGTACCGGCTGAAGGTCTTTATCTATTTTATAAAGGTAAATGTCCCTATCCCCATTAGCATTTTCCCATCCCATTGCATTTACAAAATTACCATCTGAGGATGTAATAAAATGCGCCCAACCTGTAGCATTTGGTGGCTCGCTGGATATATTATAAATTTGCGCATTTTTATCAAATATAACATCTGCAAATGGTAACGCGACACCGGGAGAAAAGGCAAGATAAAATAAGGATAAAAATAATGAGTCATTAACTCTTTCTACTTCTGAAATATAATTAAAAAACACATTACTTCCTATTGAATCATTGGGAATTTGACTATAGCCTAATTCTTCACCATTTATATTGTACAACATTATTAAAGTGTTTGTACTATTTGATTCAATTCGCCTTAACCCAACACCCATAAAAACTGAATCATTCAAAGGGATACTCTTATACGCATCACCAAATACTGAATCCAATGCATAAAAAGGCAATATCCATTTTTCATTGAATATACTATCTATACCAATAAATAATGGGCGCAGGAATACGTGTAAGGTATCATCCGGGAAGGGCCAATAGCAGAATCCTGAAATGTAATACTCCTTATTATATTCCATTAAATCATAGGCATTTGGTTCAGTAATCCATGGATGATTAATTTTAGTAGCATAAGGCTTTTTCCATAAATAATTTCCATCCTCACTTAAACACTCTAAAAATAAAACTTCAATTTCAGGATCATCATCATATTTAGTCATTAAAATGATTTCATTCTTTTCGTTCATAAGTATATCAATAGAATAGCCATGATAATAATCCATATCCACAAGAATCTTACACCATATTTCCTCGCTACATGAGTCAAATTTGGTTACAAACGGCCAATTATTAATTCTACCACATACATACCTGTTGCCATCTTGATCTAATGTGGTTGCACGACTACTAACTTCAAAATCCTGATGAACAAGACTCTTATCCCATAAAACATCTCCATTGATGTTGGTTTTTACCTCCCATCCATACCAATTTGAATTAATATCATACCCCCCCTCAACGTAATAACCTTTGTCATAAAATTCTATCAATGATTTAGCTTCATCATATCTTCCATTAACACCAATATGAACCTCCCAATCCTGGTCTTGGGCACTTATATTTAGTTTCGCTAGAATAATAAATATGGTAATTTGAACTATTGCTTTCATACTTTTTAGAACTTTTTTGCAAAAACGGAAGGAATT
This sequence comes from Bacteroidales bacterium, assembly GCA_020052415.1. GTDB lineage: Bacteria > Bacteroidota > Bacteroidia > Bacteroidales > JAADJA01 > JAADJA01. The sequence goes on from JAGVPB010000065.1 coordinate 119,690, forward strand.
CAGAAAGATAAATTTCCTGAATTCCCACGAATTTGAAATATTAGTCAATAATAGTAAATTTAACAGTTTTCTTAGCCTTACTGTTTATCATCAGGGTTGCAACATACACTCCCGGTTTCCAGCCACGTGTATCAATTGTTACCTGGTCTTTAGGGTTAGTGGTCTGAACAGAAAAAATAGGTTTACCCGTTACATCAAAAATATTGATCTGACCTGTGCTGAGGCTTTCAAGTTCATATTCAACGATGATATAATCTTTTGACGGATTTGGAACAACCTTAATTTTCAGATCTGATTGAGAATTAATTAATGTATTGTACTCCTCCATTGACTTTGAAGATTTCAACAGATCAGGCATCAAGATTGGCTCTTCATATTGCATTTCACCAAAAGAAATAAGTATGTTACGTGCATAAACTGTTGCCAGCCCTGCGTCCTGCGCACTAATTGCCAATAATGCTTGGATATGAACGCTGTCAGGATGATTGCCATCAAGTAATGCTATTAACCCGTAAAGATTTATCATTTGCTGACGATCAATTTCTTCTTCAGAGGTCAGTTCAAATTGAACTGGGATGTTAACCAGAGCGTACTGACCCATGTCTACTGATCCATGCTCTAAATGAAGAAATGCAAGATTATACTTCGAGTTAAGTTGATTATCATTTAAAAACAACTGAGTGATGCTATCATCAGATGTATTGTGATTTAAGGTATCTGCAAGAAAATACCTTGTGAGTGCATTGAAAGCAATTGATTTATCAATCTTGTATGCAGCCAGTTTTGATTCGGTCTGTTCCCGTACGGATACAATGTTTTTTCCTTGCAGAATCTGTGCTTTCATATAATCGGGCAGGGGAGTCCATCGTTCATCTAACTTGTTCATCAATTCATTACTTTTTGCCGTGTTGGGATTTGCTACCATTACATCTCTGATCATAGCTCCAGGTAATACATTCTCTTTTTCAATGGCTGTGCTTACAACTGTATCCGACAGATAAGGTGATTTGCTGATTAATTCGCTGTAAACTTCCATTGCTTCTGGGGGTACGCTGTTATCAACTTCCGTTTGCAATTCATCGGTATTTCCACCATCCACAAGTAGAGATAAAATATTTTCTGTGGAATCGATTTTCTGTTCAGAAATAGTCATTTGATCTCTAATCTCTCCTGTTCCGGTTCCTCCACCGATACCAATTTCAGGAGTTGGAGGGCAGCCAATTTCTGTTGTCCAATCTGGATCAAATTCTACATCTTCAAGATGAACCGTTAATTCTGTAAAATCAACAGGCTTTACATTCCAATATAAAGGATCATAATTAGAAGGCCAATAATAAGTTATTGAGTTTCCCTCATTATTTATATCATCAAAATCGCCATTGGGTATCTCGTCATCTATATCAAAAAGATTACCCGCCATATTTGATGGTATTGAGCCAATTGAACCCTGGTTGCTGGCTATTCCGGTTTGTTTATTCATCGGTTCGACTTCGTAAGTGATTACCTGGTCAAAGTTAGCGCTCAGAAAATTATTACATTTTAAAACCAAACCTGTCCCGTCTTTAGCCCGGTTTTCATTTTGTGCTTCAATTCCACATTGCAAACGATTAAAACGGTTAAGATAAATTTGATTCGGTTCACCACCGCTTCGATTAACTATTAAACCAACTCCAAAATTTTCATTGCCAATCCATTTGCCAATAAATTCATTATCCTCAACCCAGTAACGCGAACAATGATCCAAATACATTCCATATCCACCATTAATTTCCCATGGAGTATAAATTTCAAAATAATTTGATGTGGTTCGGCTGTAATTTATCCCGCTCTGGTAAAGCCCACGGTAATTATGAATAAAATTAGTATGGCGTATATCGGGATGTCTGTTCATACCATTCCCGGTAGCATAAATACCGTAGTTAAGTTTATTAAATTCACCATTCAGCCACGTATCATTTTCATACCTGCCTTCAATTGAATATTGCGAATTGTAGCTATAAATACCCCCGCCCGTATAGTTTGTGCTGGATTCATTACTAAATCTGCAATAATTGAATTTTGTTACATTCAATTCCGACATCCTCACAAAATAATCCGGCCCGGTGAGTCCCTCATAAAAATCATCGGTCACAAAATCACAATTACTAAAGAAGCTTGTGCTCTGATGGGTTAATCCGGTTGCAGGATATTTATAAAAAATAACGGCATTTTTATTGTTCCTGAATTCGGAATTGGATGATTGAACAATTCCACCCGAAAAATTAAGATCAATGATCTCTCCCTCACCCTGGTCATCAATGACCTTGACCGTTCTGACAGCCGCTAACGCATGTTCGATGAGTGTTCCGTTCACTATGAGAACTTTACCCTGGTTGCCCAATGAGTGTGAAAGATTCGGATTACCCCAAACTTCAACACCCTTCCACATTTCTCCGCAGGTATTTGTAAGATACGCTCCGTTCAAAATAAGTTGCCCCCCTCTTTCTACTACTAATTTTCCATTGGCTGTAAATGCTACTTTACCGTTTATAGTCAAAGTTTTTCCATCAGGAATATGAACAGGGTTCAGAATTACCCGATAACCATCCCAGGTTTCATTTGTTGTTATCACCGGGGGATTATCCCATCCTAACGGTAAATCTGTTTCCCATATTCCTCTGCCATAAGTTCCAGCAACAATTTTACCGGTGCAGTAATTTATCTTTAAATAACTTGCAGGAACATTTGGAATTCCGGGTTTATATAGCTTCCAAATATTCGAACCATCTTCAAGATAAAAAACACCATGCAAGCCGTTGGCAAATAATCCACGATTTGTTCCATGTAAATGCTCCAGTGATGTTATACCAGTATTACAGGGTGCAATATTAAATGTCAGATCAGTCCACTCTGTACCGTTAAATTCCAAAATTTTATAGTCTGATTCCTGATTATAACAAACCCAAATTCTGTCAGGATTTTCATAATCAACAATTATGTCACCCATCCAGCCTAACGCTCCTCCCTGTGGTATCGGAAGTTGACTCCATTCAATTAGGGCAGGATCAGATTCATTTACGTTCGTGGTTTTATAGATGCGCGAAAAGTCACCATTACCATTTGCTTTTTTAATCATTCTCAGATACAGGTAATCACCATCGCCTTCTGCAGTATGCATGTCATAAAGAAAATGATCATTGATGTTGGTATTCAGATCTTCCAAGGATACTAAAGTTTCCCATGTCGTACCTTGATCGTAAGACCTGGCAATCCTGTCAAGTAATGTCATGTATAACACTTCATGATTTTCCGGATGCAGTTTAACATGTCTGTTCCAGTTTTCACCTATTATCTTAAAATAAGGATTTGTCCAATTTTCATATCTCCAAACTTCTTTAACATTCGTAACATAAAACTTTCCCAATTCCTCATTATCAAATGCACAACCATAGCCATCTCCTTGTGATTTATCACTCCAAATATTTTCGTTTTTGTTAAATAATTGAGAATGTACATCAAATCCACCAAAAACATAATAGTTAGGATCGATTTTGCTCTGGTCGAAATAATGAATAATTGCCACTCCAATATTATTGACCATATTTTGCCAATCCGTATCCGGGCTTTGAGTGTATTTCATAAAAGGCCCACCGTCAGAAGCAGCCCATAACTCTGTACCGGTAGAATTGTATTTCAAATCCTGAACATCGGAGTGAGGACATTTTTTAGAATAGGTAGTATTAGGTAAAGTAAAATAATTATTATCAAAAATCCATGTTACTCCTCCATCATTCGAGAGATAGGTGTCTATAGTTGCACATTGTAATAAGTTTTCATTTACAGGTGAAACGGCAAGGCCATTTCTTCCATTTCCGAAGGCAAATGGAGGATTCTCATTTTGCACGGACCATTGACCAGTTGATATTACATATTTCAATATTTTGTTATAATATCCAGAGAAATTCTGACCGGTTCCTTTTACATATACATACATTAAGTCCGGATTAGCATTTGTAAGTTCAAGCAATGAAAGAAAAAAATCAAATTGTGAATCTACTGGCAAAATTTGTCCGGCTCCTGATAATGGATTCCAGTTATTACCGCCATCTTCGCTATAAATGATTTCATTCCCCATTATTTTATGTGCTCCTCGGTATTCAATGGACATAAACATGGTGTCATAGTTAGTCTTATGAAATTCAATATCAAAAAATCCCATTTCATTTTCAGTTCCCGGATCGGGAGTAATAGGCTGGTCATCATAAACAAGTTCCCAAACTACATCACCAGCATCTTCTGCTAATGCATTTTCGGTTTTGAATAATCCCATTGATGTTGCTGCAAAAATTACATTTGGATTTTGAGGATGCTGTATAAGTTTTCTAATGTAATACCAGTTTTCAGGGAGGCTATTGTTACCTGTGCCATTTATTAAATCCCAATGTTCTCCTTTGTCCTTTGTTCTCAGTACACCTCTGCTAAATTTAAAATTATGGTCTTTATCACCTGTGGCCACTATCCAATATGTCTCATTATTATAATTACTGATTATAATAGAGGCAATTCCGGGTGTGAACATATTCAACCCATGAACTTCCTTTGGCCGGTCAAGTCCTGCATTTATCCAACTTGCACCCTTATTCTCAGTATAATAAAGACCACCAACCGGCGAACCACAAAGAATTTTACTGTCATTTGCCGGATCAATTTCAAGACAAGATAAGCGACCCACATCATCGGTTCCCTGGTTTGATGACGTCACTGGTCCAATCTCAAACCAGGTTCCATTTAAATCAAAATAACCTAGTGAATCAAAACATTCATAGGAATCTTCAATAGCCTGAAGATAGGGTAAAAAATCACCGGATGGCTGAACCCTTGGTTCCCATTCATTTTTCCAGTGTAAATAAAACTTATAATCAGTACCCTCCAATGCCTCAATACCATCATGATTAATTATTGAATCGTAATAATTGTCCCAGTAGGCTGTAATTTCGTATAAATTATCTTCCGGATCGAATGGAATCTGACCAATACAAGTAAAAGAGAAATTAAATACAAATTGGTAAATGAACACCAGAAGCACAGAAATTTTTAATGGCTTTTTCATAAAAATAGTTTTTAAATGAATAAATATACTCCAATTGTTGTTCACAATTTATTACGTAACAGCTCAAGTTGACAATTACTGAAAATGTATTAATTTTGCCCTTACCTCCTTTCTTGTTAAGTTTTTTGTTTCAGGTCGAATAGAAATAATATCTTTCATGAGGGGAGGCTTTTTTATTTGTTTTCCGTTCATTACAGTTATTATTTTACTTACTCGTAAAAGTAATAATAAATTTTTTGATCCAAACGGATATTTGTAACAAAGAAAATCCCCCTCGCGTTACGTGAGGGGGATTTTCTGTTATTAGTCTGATGACTTGAAGTCGGCTGACGAGTCAATATTAAATTACGGCGCCGGTTCTTCCGGTGTCAAATCTATATCGTTGACGGTTTCCTGTCCTTCAAATATTTCTACGACATCATCGGTGTAAGTTTGGAATCCTCCGGCTTGTACGGTTAAGGAATGCTGACCAACTGGCAACGATTCAAAAGCATAATCGCCCTCTGCATCCGTTTCATCGGTAAGCTCGGTATTCAGTATGGTAACCAAAGCTCCTTCGACAGGCTGTCCGTTGCCGTTGGTAACGTTTCCGATATAGTAAAATATTTGTTAAATAATTTATTGCTTCAATTGCATGTCATTATGCTTCAATTGAATAATCCTGTTCTGCAATTTAATATCTTATTTCTTCACTTAAATAACCCCAGGCTATCCTTAAACTGTTTATTTTACTGCTTGAACAGCATTTTGCCCGACTTGAACGACATTTTGCCCGACTTGCACAATATTTTGCGTAGCTTGAACAAACTTTTGCCCGCCTTGAACAACATTTCGCGCTAAAATTTCTATAGTCTATAAAAAATTAAGATAATTTAAGTAATGAAAATGATTATTGAACTGAGAATAGAATTTTTTAGAATTTATTGACGAAATAAAAAAATGTTATTTGGGGACAAAAAAACCTATTTAACATTTTTGTTGTTAAACCTGCTTAATAAACTATACTGCTTTTGGTTTGGTTTTAATATTGTAACTGGATATGGTTTATAAATCTTTATAAAAGAAATAATTTCCCTATTGACTTTCCGGTTTTTTGTATTATCTTAGCAGCTATAATTATTTCATAAATTTTAACAAAGTTTAAAGCCACGAAATATGAAATCTTTAAAGCTAACCTTTTTAATTCTTTTTATCTTTTGTTTTAAGAGCAGCATTTTTGCATGGACATCCTCCAATGAAGGCTTTTGTTATACGATGGATACGCTTTGCTTGTTAAGCAATGACATTAATTACAATACAATTGATGAAATGTACGAGGTGGATTGCGATATTATTATTCTTGAAAATGACACGTTGAAGATTCTTCCTGGAGAAATTGTTAAGTTTTTTAGCTATGCTAATCCATATACCGTAAGAAGAGGTATTAAAATTTATGGTTGTTTTCTCGCCATTGGTTTAGCGGACAACGCAATTCATTTAGGGGACCCTGAGGCAACTTTTTCAGGTAACTGGTGGAATGGAATAGAGTTTTATAATACTTCCTTAAATGGGGAAAGTATATTGAAATACTGTACACTAAGAGGGGTAACTCATGTTGACGAATATAAGCAAACAGCCATATACTGTGAGAATGCTTCGCCGATAATTGATCACTGTACTTTTAAATATATGATATCAGGGTGGTTAATGTACGGATGTTCAGCAATTGGGATCATTGGTCAAAGTTATCCAATAATAAGCTATTGTACATTTGAAACAATAGCGAATGGGATTGCCGTTTGGTGCAATGTGTATGGACTTGACGTGTATGGATATGCACAGGATACGATAAATTATCCCTCTCCCCTTATTTATGGCTGTAATATTTTAAGCAGTGTATCGGGTTTCTTTGGACCTCAGTGTGATTATGATAGAGTTGTCCTTTTCGGCGGATTCCTCGATAACTGCTATTTAGGTTTTGGGTGGACTTATGCAGACACTACCCTGGGAAATCCGATTGATACCATCGGTGACGGAATATGCACGACTACCTCAACTAATGAATTGAAACCAAAATTTTTAATGGTTGATGGTGTAACTCATCCCAGAAGTGATACATTAATTACAGGTATAAATGAAAATGAAACCGAAATCCCACCGACAACTTCACAATATCTTACTTTAAATAATTACCCAAATCCTTTCAAAAGAGCTACGATAATTCAATTCGAGGTTAAAAAGTCAAAAGCAGTTATCAGTTTGTATATTTATGATTCAAGGGGTAATTTGGTGAAAATGTTAATAGAAAACGCGGAACTTCTTAATGGATTACATGAAATAAAATGGAATGCCGATGACTTTAAAGGAGGTAATGTAAAATCAGGAATATATTTGTATAAACTTATCTCTGATGAGCAAATGTGTGTAAAAAAAGCAATTATAGTTAAGTAATAAATAACCTTAAAAAAATATTTCAAAATGAAAAAATTTACTCTATTTCTTATTTTATTCTGTATTTCGATGTCAACTGCCATATTTGCACAGATGGACTGGATTGATTTTCAGAATAATGGCGAGGGTGATCAGGCGCCTCAAATGAATATGCTAAATGACTCAACAATTCGAGTTGATTTCTATGGTACAAACAGATTCAGGAAAATAATAAATGATACGCTCTATGATGTACTTAAACTAACAGGAATGAATGGTAAAACTATTGATATTGGATTACCGGAACTGCCATTGAAAGCGTGTTACTTTGAAGTTGCCATAGATACACCAAGTATTACAATAGTTACTGAAGATTACATTGTTTTGGATAGTTTTTATATAATGCCCGCTCAAGAACCTTTTGAGCAAGATTCAGTTTATCAGTTTGAAAAAAATGATTCATTGTATAGCTCAAACGGATTTTACCCCTCCAGTAATATTAGAATTAGTCAACCCCAAAAAATAAGAGAACACAAAATATCGTCACTCATATTTTATCCCATTCAATTTAACCCGGTATCAAGAGAATTAAGGGTATATAAACACATTGAAGTTATTGTCCAAGGAGCGGGATCAACTGAGAATGAAAAGGATAACGCATATTTTGATACATATTTGGATGGATTAATTTTCAATTATGAAAAAAACAATACACCGGATGAAATTATTGATTTATTGATCATTACTCCAGATGAATATTATTCTTCCTTACTTCCATTTAAAGACTGGAAAGAGAAAGTTGGAATAAGAACAAAAATTGTTACAAGAAGCATAATAGAAGCGGCAGGATACCCATGGATTGCAGATCCATTGGGCCAGGATTGGAGTTATCAAGGAATTGATGCCTATGTCAAGGATTATTATAATAATGTGACTGGACTAACTCCCCATACTCCTGAATTCTTGCTTTTTGTCGGAGAAACGGATCCCCTTACACCGGAAATGCCAACACATTATTGGCAGTATATTAACACTGGTGGAGGTTGGTCATTTAGTCCTACGACCGATTTATATTATACAACTATGGATATCTCTGAGTTGTCGGTTACTTCAAACTATGGCTTATATGATTTACCTGATATGTTTAGCGGCAGAATTTCCGTCGATTGTATTCAGGAACTTGAAATTGTGTTGAACAAAATCATTAATTATGAAAAAAATCCTTATTTAGAACAAACCAATTGGTATAATAATATTAATCTTTCATCTTATTTTCAACAATGGCCTGAAGGCATACCAGATTCTAGTGATTGTGATTGTAGAGAATTTCTTTACTTCATTTATACTTCAAATTCTGTTTATGATTATTTATTTCAAAAAAACTATAATATTAACAGAGTGTTTTATAACAACTGGCTCGTGGAACATCCTGACGATATTTTGTGCACATACTGGCTGGAACATCTTCCAACAAGTATTCCTTATTATCTTTATGAAACGGATGCAACAAATGCAGTTAGAGAATCAATTAACAATGGTTGTTTTTTAGTGAACCATGTTGATCATGGTCAATCAAGGAATTACTATATTAATTTTGTTGATGGTTGGCAGCATCCATCATTCAATCAGAATCATATTGATTCGCTCTCAAACGATAAAATGCTTCCAGTAATGTTTGACATGGACTGTCAAACCGGTTGGTTTGACGGTGCAACTGATAATAATAACTATCCACCTTCGCCGGGTAATTTCGATTGTCTGGGAGAAATGTTGCTTTCAAAGGAAAATGGTGGTGTCGTTGGTTTCATAGGAGCAACAAGAAATGCTAAGGCTGGCTATACCGATGAATTGTGCTATGGACTGTATGATGCTATATGGGATGATTTTGATCCGTATAATAATGAAATACAAACTCCAATTTATAAATTAGGGGCGATAAAAGACTATGGTCTGTTGTATTCGCTTAACAAATATTATTTAGGAAATGCTACGACTCCGTATGAAGGTCTAATAAAAAATCTGTGGGCAAATCGATGGCACGTCGAGGAATTCCATGTCCTCGGCGATCCCACCCTCGAAATGTGGACAGGAGTACCACAGCCATTGTTTGCTTATGTTGATTACATCCAGCAAAGGATTACGGTTTATGATGATAATGATCAGGTTATTCCGGGTGCAAAAGTGGTCTTACAACATGATGAGGATTTTGTTGTGTTAATGACCGATGCAAACGGAGAGGTAGTATCTGGTTTACTCAGCAATTTAGATGTTGAAGTGAGCGCTTTACAGCATAATTATATTCCCTGGTTCACGACAAAAATAACGGGGAATTCGATTTGGGATGCTGATAAAGCAGTCAGGGGTAATATCATTATAAGTAACGGCAGCACTTTGACATTCGGCGAAGATGTAAATATTCCCAAATATGCCAGGATAATCGTTGAACAAGGAGGAACTCTTAACGTCGGTCAAAATACTACCGTCAATTTTGGGAACGGCTATTGCGGAATACTTGCTTATGGAAGCCTTACATGTCAGCAATATTCGACATTGACTTTGGCAACTGAAGGCGAAGCAGCAAACAAAGCCGACATCGAATTGAAAAATGCGAATCTGAATTATACTTATGATTATCTTACTTTAAGAAACTGCGTTATCAAAGGCGATCCCTACTCTGTT
>JAGVPB010000022.1 GCA_020052415.1 Bacteroidales bacterium
GTTGGTTAGAGTCCCGGACGTCCGGGATTAATCAGTAGGTCCCTGGTTCAAGTCCAGGTTGGGGAGCCAAATAAGACTGACCGCTGTAATATGCGGTCTTTTTTTATTTTAATTACCACTAATCTTATATCCTTTGGCAAAGTATTGGCTCTCTCTTTTTAACTCACATAGCTTGTAACACTTTAATAACTGAACTTATGAGAGAAAAATACATAAGTTTAATGTCAGAAAAACGAATTGTATTCGGCAGCCGGTTTAATGATGGGAGGATCAGAGTTTTTTTTGAAAACGCTTCCATTATTAAAGAGCCGCTTTACATTATCCGGGAATTCAGTTCAAAAGCCGTATTTCAGCTATCCGCCTTTGGAATTAAAATCTTTAATTATCCGAAAAAGGATATGCTGATTGTTAATAAATGGCCGGACGAAATTTTCATGAAGGTTTAATGTAATAAAATTGTTTTTTTGGCATTTAAAACTGATCCGGATGGATCAAACGCAAATCATCGTAAATCCCTGATCAGGTAACCTTTTTTGAACAATTATTTGATTTAATGATTCCGTATCTTAAGAACCAGTATCCGTCCTTTTCAACTGCACTTTATTCATCACCCGCATAATATTCCCACCCCAGATTTTACGTATATCCTCTTCTTTGTAACCCCGTTTGACAAGTTCCAGAGTTATGTTGCCCATCTTACTCACATCCTGACAATCAGCCAGGCCTCCTCCTCCATCGAAATCCGTCCCGATTCCAATATGATCTATGCCTGCAATCTTTACGATGTGATCAATGTGATCAACCATATCCGCTACAGTCGCAAGTTCACGGGGAAATATTGAATCTACAGCATTCCAGTCCCGGTCTGCAGCTTTATCCTGCTCCGGAGTAAGGTCCTGGAAATCCTTGTATTTAATACGAATTGCATTGAAAGCACTGTCCCGCTCAAGATAAAGTTTGGGCTTTTTTACATAATCACTGAGAATGCACATTTGAATTACTCCTCCGTTCTGAGCCAATTTTTTCAGCATGTCATCCGAAAGATTACGAGGATTGTCACAAACAGCCTTCGCACAGGAATGCGATGCAATAACAGGGGCAGTCGTTAATTCCAGAACATCATAAAAACTTGAATCAGAAATATGGGAAACATCAATCATCATCCCGGCATGGTTCATTTCTTTTATAACTTCCTTCCCAAAATCACTTAATCCATGATGTTCAGTAGTATCGGTTGAGGAATCACAGATATCATTGTTCTTTGTGTGGCAAAGGGTAATATACCTGGCTCCCTTGCTGTAGAATTCCCCGATATTTTTCAAATCCGTTCCAATAGCATACCCATTTTCAATCCCTATAAAAACTATTCTTTTATTTTCTTTTTCAAGAAGGTAGGCATCTTCCGGGGTCATTGCGATTCCGGAGGTGGAGGTTCTTAAAGAAATATGGCTTTGAATGGAATCTATAGTTTTCATCACAAGGTCTTTAGCTTTCCTATTTCCATTTTCATCACGACTTCCCTGCGAAACAAAAGCTGCCTTGAATACAGCATCCAGCCCTCCTTCTTTCATCCTGGGGAAATCAACACGGCTGTGATCTTTGGTAAAATCATGACGATCATTCAAATCAAAATCACCACGTAACAAAGCCCAGGGAGTATCGGTATGGGTATCTACCGTCAGTACTTGTTCATGAATTTCCCCGGCTAATTCTTCCGGGGTTTTAACAACTGAATTGCAGCCTATTATGATCAACTCACAAATAAAGAGACAAACTATTTTTTTCAATTCTGTCATATTCTTGGCAAGTATAGTAAATTTGATGTTTACAACCGTTAAGATTTATGATTTATAAAATTTATTTATTGATTGGAGTAGTGATCCTTTCCCAAGTAGCTAATTCTCAAACTGAAGGATCTGCTCCAAAGAATTTTGTTTTCATTGAACCTGATGAAACGATGGATTCGATTATTCTCAAAGCTGCTCATGTTTGTCCTTCACCACGCCAGATAGCCTGGCAGGAACTGGAAGTTACCTGTTTTTTTCATTTTGGAATTAATACCTTCACCAACCGTGAATGGGGGTTGAAAAATGAAGATCCTTTAAATTTTAATCCAACCCTGCTTGACGCCGGACAGTGGATTCGTATCGCAAAAATGGCCGGGGCAAAGTTGGTTATTATGGTCGCCAAACATCACGATGGATTTTGCCTTTGGCCAACTGAACATTCTGACTACTCCGTAAAGAAAAGTCCGTGGAATAACGGGAAAGGTGATGTGATTGCTGAGGTTGCAGCCGCTTGCCGGGAAAATGGATTGAAGCTGCGTATATACCTTTCTCCATGGGATATCAGCTCTCCACTCTATGGAACTGAAGAATACAACCAACATTTTATAAACCAGCTCCGTGAATTGCTTACCAACTACGGAGTGATATCTGAAGTCTGGTTTAATGGTGCCTGCGGCGAAGGCGCCAATGGTAAAAAGCAGGTCTATGACTGGATGGGTTATTATGAACTCGTAAGGGATTTACAGCCGGATGCAGTGATTGCAATAATGGGACCTGACGTGCGATGGGTTGGAACGGAATCAGGTTATGGTAGGGAAACAGAATGGAGTGTGGTTCCTGTTTCGAAAACTTATACCGGCAAAGTCATAAACGATCCGAGGCAATCCATAATACGTGGTTTATATGAACCTCTTGGAGACAGGATGGATATTGATCTCGGAAGCCGGGAAAAAATAAAAGATGCGGGCGGACTGATCTGGTATCCCTCAGAGGTTGATGTTTCGATCCGGCCGGGATGGTTTTATCATGAAGATCAGGACTCATTAGTTAAAAATGCTGATCAAATGGTAGATATTTATTTCAGCTCTGTTGGGCGGAACTCCGTTTTATTGCTAAACATCCCTCCTGACAAACGTGGTCTGATCCATGAAAATGATGTTAAAAGCCTCGAAGGAATGCGAAAAATCCTGGATGAAACATTTGCAACCAATCTTGCAGCACAAGCTTCAATCAAAATTATACCTGAATACAAGTTAAGTAATACTGCAAACCTGCTTGACGAAGACAACAAAACCTTTTGGACACCCGGAAAGGGAATTACATATTGCATTATTGAACTCGATTTAGGAAAGGAAACTGTGTTTGATTGCCTGATGCTGCAGGAAAATTTCAGGAATGGGCAGCGGGTTGAAGATTTTGTATTTGAAGCCTGGATTAATGATCAGTGGAACGAAATAATTAAAGGAACAACCATAGGTTATAAAAGACTTTTACGGTTTGATCCTGTTAAAGCTCAGTTGGTGAGGTTAACGGTTCTTTCATCCCGCGACCGACCGGAGATTTCAACTTTCGGCCTTTATAAACTTCCTTACGATTAAATGGAATCTTCGCTGGAAATAATATTTGAATTATTTCACAAGCAATTTCCGGCAGTCTGAGACATTGCCATTTTGGTTGATAATTTGGACAAAATAGCAACCGGATTTTCCAATCGAAGCTACCGGAATCTGAATTCCCGGTGAGGTAAGCCGGCACTTTAATTTTTCCTCCCCAAAACTGTTGATGATTCTAAGATTGAGATTTGTCATTGATTCAAAACCGCCCGGTTCAACTGTAATCTCATTATCTGCCGGATTTGGGAATATGTTTACCCCACTTAATTCAGATACCATAACTACAGTCGAAACCGTGTCGGGTATAGTCACTTCAAAGGTGCACCACAAAGTATCATAAAAAAGTGTGTATAATTCAAGTATGCCGTCGAAAGGAAGGCTGAATGGATGAATAATATCCAAAGTATGAGTTTGGTCTAATCCAATTCCGAAATAATTTACGGTTTCGAAAGCAACAGTGTCCATGCTGCTGTTATACAGAATAAAACCGGGATAATCGAATAAATAACTTGAATAATTTGAGACAACAAGTGACACTGTGTTTTGAGTTACATCGAATGAACAACAATCAATAACCAATGAATCACATGCAGGAGAATTCTGGGCTTTCGGAAGTGAAGGGAAAATTAATATCAACAATAACAATTGAACTGTTTTCATCATTAATCTAATAATAAATGGTTCAACATGGTAATTACCCGAATGTTCAAAATAAACATTCCAGAGTTTCATCAATTTCATTAAACGTTAAATTTTTTTCCGGCGATATTGTTATTATCGCGGAATCAGGTTTTACTTATTTTTGTCAATATTCTACAGTGACGAGATTACAATATTTACTCACCATACAGTCTATGAGAAAATTAATTTGTTCAGCTTTCTGTTTACTCTTTATTTCCTGTTTTTTGGCAAGTCAGGATAATTTACTGACCGTTGCTGAGAACACCAACTTTGAATCAACTTCAACATTTGGAGATGTGGTTTCATTTGTTAATGAATTGACTAAATTTTCACCATATATCAGATTAGAGACTCTTGCAACCTCTGCCGAAGGAAGAGAGATTCCACTGCTGATCGTTGGTAATCCGTTACCCGAAAGTCCTGATGATTTGATTAATGATGACAGGATCGTGGTTTATATCCAGGCAAATATTCATGCCGGTGAGGTTGAGGGAAAAGAGGCAGTGCAGATGCTTGCGAGAGACCTTCTGAAAAATCCCAACCAGGAGATATTTAAAAATGTCATTATTCTATTATGTCCGATTTTAAATGCCGATGGAAATGAAAAGTTCAGTAAAGAAAACAGGACAAACCAGGTTGGCCCTGTAAATGGTGTCGGTGTCAGGTACAACGGACAGTTCCTTGATCTGAACCGGGACGCAATGAAACTCGAAACACCTGAAATCACTGGCGTGGTGACTGAAATTTTCAATATTTGGGATCCTGCGATAACCGTTGATTGTCATACGACCAACGGATCTTTCCATGAGGAGCCGGTCTCCTTTACATGGATGATGAATCCAAACGGGGACCGCAACCTGATTAATTTTATGAGAGACAACATGATGCCGGCTGTTCACTTACATTTGAAGGAAAATTATAAGACAGAAAATTTATTTTACGGTGAATTTATCAACCAGCTCAATATTGAAGAAGGATGGATATCGTATGCATCCGAACCCAGATACCTGGTTAACTATATTGGAGTGCGAAACCGGTTCGGCATTCTGAATGAAAATTATGTTTATGCCGATTTCAAGACCCGGGTAACCGGTTGCTATTTTTTATTGAGGTCAATCCTCGATTATGCTTCGGGCAATAAGGAGCTTATCCGGAAATTGCTGGATGAGGCCGACAGCCGGATGCTTCGGAGATATGATGACAATAACTCAGTTGATTCTTTCGCCATTCAATATGAAGGAAAGCCAACGCCCGAAATGGTCACGATTAAAGCGATTGAAGCGGATACCATTCCGGGAGTCAGGGGTTATTGGCGGTATAAACAAAGCGACCGTCACCGGACTGTATCGGTTCCGTATATTGCAGATTATTTTGCCACCAAAAGCATTGGAATTCCTTACGCTTATCTGATCACTGTCCCGGATAAGGAAATTCTTGCTAACCTTAAGAACCACGGTATTGTTGTTGAAAAGCTTTCTGAAAAACAAACTTTGCAAGTTGAAAAATTTATAATCAATGAACTAAAGGCTGAAAAGCGTTTGAACCAGGGTCATTATACCAACACTGTCAAAGGGGAATTCGTAAAAGAGGTTAAAGATTTTCCTGCAGGGACTTACCTTATTAAAACAAATCAAAAGCTTGGCAATCTTGCCGCTTACCTTTTGGAACCTCAATCTGATGATGGCCTGTTGCTATGGAATTTTTTCGACAGGTATTTGGTTCCGCAATGGGGAGAGGGATATTATCCTTATCCGGTATATCGTTTGGTGGGAAAGGCAGAAATTCAAATTTTACCCCTGAAGTAATTCGTATTCAATAATAAAGATAAGTATAAACCAAACTTTATGGGAATTATAAAATACTTCATACTCATATTTTCCATTGCATCACTGAAACTATTTGGCCAGGATGAGTTTCTCAGCGATAAGAATGGACTTATGTTCGTGTATCAGCGAGGTGTAGGATATTTCGCCCCCAACAATTATGCTGTTGGAGCTGGGTTTCACCTGAAAAATGGATTTACCATGGGGTTCGGATTACAACAACAAGAAGAATTATCCATTCCAATTGCTTCAATTGGATATTTAGCTAGACAAAAGCCAGAGAAGAACCTGGTTAGTCCGGGTGCAGGTCTTACTTATGGATATAATGAAGATTACCATTTATTCGCCTTGAATATTGAAGTGTATAAATGCATATTTCCAGAGTCCCGGTTTCCCTTTGCCCTGAGCGGATTGTTTTCGTTTGAGTCAGGGTGGGATATAAAAAAAGCAGAACCTCTGAATCTCATTCCTCTTTTAGGACTAAATTATAGCCAGGTGTTTTTTCAAAACAAAATTGCCTATCCATTAATTGGAATTACAGGGATTTATGCCCTTAATGAAAGCACCGGTTTTCTGATTTTTAATGCGGGACTAAACGTAAATCTCGGGACTTATAAAAAGGCTGCTGTTGTGGTCAAATAACGCCAGTTAGCTTGTGCCAGACGTTCGGCAAAAGCTTCTTGCTGTTTCAAAAAGATGCAAGCTACATCCTGACAAAATTCCGTTCACTTAAAATTCGCTAATGTGCGGCTTTATATCCCATTACTATAGTGCGCTTTTTAGCCTGGATAATTCATAAACAAATTCTCTGAGTTAATTTGTTTTATTGTAAAAGAGATTCCTCTGTCGCTACGCTCCATCGGAATGACATGAA
>JAGVPB010000021.1 GCA_020052415.1 Bacteroidales bacterium
CAACCTAATGTAAATGAAAATAACGAATTTTTTTTGGGGAAGTATTTTATTATGATATATGCAAATTTGTAGGTAAAGAAAATAAAGGATAAAATCAAAAGGCCGAAACACAAGATACCAATAATGCTATAAATATCTATGGTCGTCAACCTGTAAAGATCAAAGGACAATTTAGAATTGATGATCAGACTTGTAAGAAAAAAATATAGAAAAACCAGGAGTAGGAAAATAATTAATGTAAATACCCACGCGAAAAAATATTTTTTGATTGGTTTTGCTTTTTCTAAAAATATTTCAAGGTTCAATCGTTTGCTGATAAAAAATGATATGGCGAGAAGGGTAATGGAATTGACCAATAAATCTCCTAAGGATGGATTAATATAAGAAGCGGCGTAAATAGCGGGGCTGAATAATTGCGATTCATAAAGTGCATGTGGAATTTTAAAATAGAAAATAATAAATCGAAACAAAAGAATATCAAAAAGAAAACCAAAAAATATTAGAAAATTGTTTTTTATCAGGCGTAATAAATGAATATAAGCGAAGTAAAGTGCAATAATAAAAAACACATAGGCAGTTAAATATAAAAATATGAGTAGAACTGCATTATACCCAGGAATAGACAACTCATTTGGGATCCCTAGTGAAAATAAGAAGTTACCGTCGCGGTCGTTAATATTGTAATTAGATGGTTTGTTATTTATTATTAATTTATCCTGAAAATTAAAGTCTTCCTGAAATTCATTTCTCAAATATTGGTTTTCATAAGTGTATTCATTTTTTATTTTAATGAGGCCGGCAATAAAATAATTTGCTGAGGATATCTTCTTTATTACATACCATCCGTTGGAGAGAAAGGCAAAAGTAGTGGAAGTATCACTCTTCAAATAACTGAAAGAAATGCTGACAGAATTATCTGACCAATAAATTAATACACTATCCCGATAAACAAAAAAGAGACAACCATTTTTTTCAAATTTGTCGTTGATGCCATCATTCTGAAATAAGTCAGGTACCGCGCCAGAAAGCAATCGGTTCTCTATTTCTTCAAAACTATTTTCAACAAATGATTCCTTATCGGTTAATACAGCCTGTGCCTTTTCTGTTTCTTTTATCAAATTTCCGGGTAAACTACTTTTAGTAAGAATAAAAGCTGCAACCACAATAAAAAACGATAACAGAAAGAAAATGAGAGCGTTGCGTTTATAATTCGAAACCTGATTCATAAGTCGTTTATAAATAACACGAATTCAACAAGTTAGCATGAAGCAAAATAAAACGTTCTCCTGAATTATCTCAAGGAAAAAGGGTTGTAATACTACAACACGCCAATAGACTGTTTAATCGCTTAAAATTAGCTATTATTCAATCTAAAAAGATAAACATGACTCGAAAAATTTTTAGCGGAAAAAAGGGCTGAGATATCCGAAATTAATCCATAATAAAAACCTTTTAAGAAATTTGATTTACCTGTTTTATTTTTCTCACTTAAGATGCTGACATAAAATGAATCAAAAAGCATCGGTTTGGTTTTTACATAACTAAAACCATTCGTATCCAGAAGCTGAATCAATGTAGAAGTATTGAAATGATATAAGTGTCTGGGAACATCATAAGCAGCCCAGTAATTTTTATAATGTTTAGCATCAAAAGAATCACAGTTAGGTACCGCAATTATTAATATTCCATTGGACTTTAATAGATTTTTTATTTGAATTATCCTTTGGTTTAGATCATATACATGTTCAAGCACATGCCAAAGTGTTATTATATCGAAACTTGCCTTTTGAAGCTGATCAAGCTCAGTTTCATCAAATACTTCAAGAGTATATTTTTCAATTGCTTTTAATCTGGCTTTATTGTTTGGTTCAATACCGGTAACTTCGAATTTCTTTTTTTTCATATAATTTAAAAATTCACCGGTACCACAGCCTATATCTAATAATTTACCTTTGGAAACGAATAATTTAATGAATTTAGCCTTGCTGTAAAGGGTATAGAATCTAACTAATTTATAAACTCGATTAATAACTCCTCTTGAATTGTTTGAGTGGGAAAGGTATTCGTCGGATTCATAATATTTTGAAAGCTCTTTTTCGGATGGCCTTGGGTTAGTAATCTTAAAATTACAGTATTGACATTCACTGATATTGAATACATCATTTGTCAGAAAATAATCCTTTAGCGACAATATTGTTTTAAATGAATTCCTTTTGCAGATTGGACAATTATTTAATAGTTCCATTTTATTGACTTTCACGTGAAACGACTTTTACCTGCCTACAAATACTGCAAGAACTGAAATATCAGAAGGAGTAATACCTGAAATTCTTGAAGCCTGCCCAATCGTTGATGGTTTAATTTTTGTCAGCTTTTCACGTGCTTCGTATGAAAGTGATTGCAATTTAAAATAATCAATTTCAGGATTAAGATAAATTTCTTCAAGACGGTCTATTTTTTCAGCGATTTCCTGTTCCTTTTCAATATATCCTCCATATTTGATTAGAATCTCGGCTTCTTCCATGCATTCATTGATCACATCAATATCCATATTTGCAATAAAATTGAAAAGTTTGTCATAGCTTTTCATTAAGTCTTGAAGTGTAACCTGTGGACGAAGGAGTAGTGTTGCCAGTTTAACTTTATGAGTAATCGGGGGCGTGTTTTTATTAATCAGGGCACTCTCAATAATTTCCGGTGATATGCTCTCAGTGTTTAGGAATGCAATAAGTTCCGAAATAATTCTCTGTTTTTTATTTACTATTTGAAATCTTTGGTCAGTAACCAAACCTATTTCGAAGGCTTTAGGTGTAAGACGAATATCTGCATTATTATGACGAAGTAAAATTCTGTATTCAGCTCTGGAGGTAAACATTCTATAAGGCTCATCAACACCTTTGGTAATTAAATCATCTATTAAAACTCCGATATATGCTTCCGATCTTTTTAGAATAAATTCTGATTGTCTGTTTATTTTTAGGTGGGCATTGATTCCCGCAATCAATCCCTGGCAGGCCGCTTCTTCATAACCCGTTGTGCCGTTAATTTGACCTGCAAAAAATAAATTCGCTATTAGCTTTGTTTCAAGAGAGTGTTTTAATTGAATTGGAGGGAAATAATCATATTCAATCGCATAACCTGGTCTGAATATTTTAGCATTTTCAAATCCCACAATGCTTTTTAATGCCTTATATTGAACGTGATCGGGTAATGATGATGAAAATCCATTCAGATAATATTCAATCGTATTCCAACCCTCGGGCTCCACAAAAAGCTGATGGCTTGTCTTATGTGAAAACCGATTGATTTTGTCCTCTATTGAAGGACAATAGCGTGGGCCTACTCCTTCAATTCTGCCATTAAACATCGGAGATTCACTAAATCCGGTCTTTAGGATATCATGAACTTTAGTTGAAGTATAAGCAAGATAACAACTCCGCTGCTGAGTTAATGCTGCAGTATTTGTAAAACTAAATTTACCGGGAACTTCATCACCGGGCTGTTCCTCAAGTTTTGAAAAATCTATAGTACGGCCATCAAGTCTTACAGGGGTTCCGGTCTTCATCCGGTTTGAAGTAAAACCTAAAGCGTTCAGATTTTCAGTTATTCCTGTGGAAGATTTCTCGCCAATTCTTCCACCTCCGAATTGTTTTATACCGATGTGTATTTTCCCGTTTAAAAAAGTGCCGTTTGTCAGTATTACAGCCTGGGATTTTATTTCGTGTCCCATTGAAGTCCTCACACCAGTAACACGACCTGATTCAACGGTAAGACCTATAACCATATCCTGCCAAAAATCAAGATTATGAATTTGTTCAAGAACATTTCTCCATTCTTTTGAGAAAAGCATACGATCATTTTGAGACCGGGGGCTCCACATTGCTGGACCTTTTGATTTATTCAGCATTCTGAATTGGATCATGGATTTATCAGTCACAATGCCGGAATATCCTCCGATTGCATCAATTTCTCGAATTATCTGACCTTTTGCAATTCCACCCATTGCTGGGTTACACGACATCTGAGCAATATTTGTCAAATTCATTGTAATGAGCAATACTGAAGATCCAAGGTTTGCAGCAGCAGCAGCAGCTTCACTTCCGGCATGACCGGCACCTACAACAATTATGTCGTACTCTTTAATCATGAAAAATGCGTTTCACGTGAAACCTAAGTATCAATTGTGGATAAAATTGGGAAGCAAAGATAAATAATAATCCTCTTTTTTTCGCATTGTTTCAATCTCACTTCTCTTTTTATCATTGTAACCAAACAAATGCAATAGGCCATGTATCATGACCCGATGGATTTCTTCGAGAAATGGTGTATTGAAATTTTTGGAATTATCGCGAACCCTTTCTACACTGATAAAAACATCGCTGATTATATGGCTACTATTTTCAGCGTTATTAAAAGTTATTATATCAGTATAACTGTTGTGATGGAGGTATTTTATATTGAGGTCCAGGAGAAAAGCATCACTGCAAAAAACGTAATTTAAACTTATTAATTCTTTCTTTTCTTGCCTCAAAACTTCAGAAATCCACTTCCTGACTTTAATTTTATTTGGTAAAACAAATTTAATGTCTTCAGAAAAGAAGTGGATTTCTTTACTATTCACAATGACAGAAAGGTCAGTACTATTTTACAGTGTTTTTTTCAGAATTGGAATAATCCTTTAATTTCTTCATTCTGTCAACAGCCGTTTCAAAATTGATACTTGAAATTTTAAATCCAATTTCAAGCTCATTGCCAGAACCTAAAAATTTAACATCGTCGGCTAAAGTTTTAATCAGAAAAATTCCCCGGCCCGGAAATACTTTTTCTGTACCATCATCTTTTAAATCCGGAATACCATGGTAATTGAATCCTGTTCCCTCATCCGCAATATTAAACGAAAGCCCGGTGGGTGATTTTTCGTAACTTACGGTAATAAATTTTTCAGGATTGTTTTTGTTCCCATGTTCTAAGGCATTACTAAATGCTTCCGTCAAAGCAACTGTAATACAACCCAGATAATTATGATTCAGGTTGTTAAAGTCACAGACGTCTTCGATTAGTTTTTCAATCTGGTGAATGCTTTCAGGCACTGATTTTAGCCTGAGCGTTTGTTGTTCCTGTTTCATTTTTCTAATAATTCATCAAAGTTAATAAAATATTGGTTCACTTTACTTTTGTAAAATGGCGTCATCGTTGGTAGCATCGTCTTTAACAGCTCAATTTCATTTGATTCACGCTCCTTATACTCCAATATTTCACCAGGGTTACGATTTATTTTATTTTTTGCTTCAGTTGATTCTCTTTTTTCCTCTTTTTCTCTTTCCAATTCCGCTTTTTCAGAATTCAGTAACCTTGTCAAAATTTCCTGTTGTCGCAATAATGTTTCCTGTGTCACTTTTTTATTAACAAGATCAATCTCGGTTTTTTCCATATCACTCATAATTTTCTTCAGCTCTTTACTTGAACCCATATTTCCTTCTTTTTCGAGCTGATCGGCATATTGTTGCATTTGATTCCTTATTGCTTCCTGTTCTGCTGCCATTCTTGCAAGTTGTTCGCTTCCTGATTGACCGGAATTTCCTTTTTTCCCATTTTGCTTTTTCCCATCCTCCTTGTTGCCATTATTCATTTTACCCAGTTGTTTATTAAGTTGCTCCTGTAATTGCCGCATAGATTTCATGGATGCTTTACCTGCTCCGGGTTTTGGCTGACCATTTTTACAGGAACTGTTTGAAGAGCTTTGTTGCATCATACTTTGCATCATTTGATCCAGGGCTTCTGACAACATTAAAGCAAGGTTATTTAATGAGGTCATTACAAATTGTTGTTTCTCCGCAGCCTGTTTTAATCTGCGATTATTAAGGTAATCGGTCGCTTTATCAATGTTTTGATGAATTGAAGTAAACTCTTTTGAAATAAATGGCTCGATCATGATTTGCCGTTTACTTAATGCAAATAAAGAGTCTTCCACGCTTTTTAAATCATCTTTTATATTCTTCTGTTCCCTGATCATCGCTGTGAAATTAGGATCATTTGGATTGATCTGATTCGTTTTATCTATTAAACTTTCCTGGTCAAAAGAAAGCTGTATCAGGTTTTCAAGAATATCGCGCAAAGCATCCATGTCCTCACTCATTCCTTCTCCGATCATCTCCTGCTGCATGCTGGTCAAAGCTTCCGACATTTTCTGCATTTTCTGAGCAGCATTTTTTTGTGATTCCTCAGCTTTATTTCTCTGATTTTTTTCCAGGGAATTTTGACTATCGTTTAGCTCCTGCTCAATTTCTTCCTGCTTTTCCTCCATTTTTTCAAACTTATTGGGCTCCTCAAGCTCTTTATTCAATTCATCAAGTTTATCCAGGTCTTTTTTTATATTTTGAAATTCATCGTTGATTTGTTTCTGTTCTGAATTTAAATCGTCTTTTTCATTATTTTTATCAGATGTCTTTTCACTTAATTGTTCTTGTTTTTCTGATAATTTATTCAAATTCTCAATCGTTTCTTCAAGCTTAGATTCAAATTCCAATTGCTTGAAAATTTCAAGATTACGGTCAAGCATTTTTTCCATATCCTTGTTGGATAATTTCATTTTTTCAAGCATTTCATTGACTTTTTCCTTGTCAACCTGCTCGAGTAGCTTCTTCATATCCTCCATTAGCTTATTAAATTCTTCATTGTCCGCAAGCTTATTGAATAGTTCCTCCAGTTGTTTTTGCTTCTCGGCAATACTCTGGTCTATCTCTTTAAATTCCTGTTCCTGCCTTGCTTTCTCCTCGTTTTCAGTTTTAATTGATTCGATTTTTTCATAAATCTCGTTGTGTCTTTGGATCATTGATTGTATTTGCTGCTTATCTTCCCAGTTAAGTTCTTTCTTATCTATCATTTTTTTATTGAGTTCCTCAATATCTTTTTGAATTTGTTTGGCCTCATTAATTGCTTCCTCCATTTGTTCTTTAATGGATTTATTACTTTCTTCCGTTTGTTTGTTTATTTCATCAATGCTTGGAAGCCGATACTCCAGCAATTGCGACTTTGACGATTTACTTCCATTGATAGCGTCATTATCCCATATTTCAAAATAATATTCAATGGCATTTCCGGCAGTTATATTCAGGTTTGCAATATCGAAATTATAGAAAAACTGTTGAGGTGTTTTTCCTCCATTTAATTGAATAGTGCTAACCTGTAAGGGCATTTCCGGTACACGCTCATCTTTAATTCTGTAATTAAAAATAAGTTTATTAAACCCATAGTCATCTTTAATTAATCCTTTAAAAAAAAGCTGTTTAAGAAATGCAGAATCTCTGTATTCTTCAACAGAGATAGATGGAAAGAGATCAGGGATTACCTGGATTGAGTAACTAAGCGAATCGTGATTCTTTATAAATGCATTCGATGATGTGATCAAATAATTCTGACTATCATAAAAAGCTTCTTTAAATTTAAATGAATTGGAAGAACCGTGTTCAAGATTAA
Organism: Bacteroidales bacterium; assembly: GCA_020052415.1. Taxonomy (GTDB): domain Bacteria; phylum Bacteroidota; class Bacteroidia; order Bacteroidales; family JAADJA01; genus JAADJA01. Next base: position 7,477 of record JAGVPB010000021.1, read on the forward strand.
TTGTTTTTTCCCTAAAGCTAAGGGTTAAATTATCTGTGTTTTTAGTAAAGAAATTCCAGTCAATCACTGTTCCGAGCAGAACGACAAGATCCCCGGTATTTCTGAGTGTTTCATCTTTCTTGCCTGTATATTGTGGATAATCAAGTGAAACATCAAAATCAATAACACCGGGTTTTGGCAGTACAGTTATCAGAATTTCATCGGACTTGAAATTTTCAGCCGACAACCTGAATCTTAATGATTTTTGAATATTTAAAAATGAATAGGTGAATTTAACCGGGTTTTCCCTGGTCATACTTATTTTGTTATTCCCTGTTTCAAGAAAGAAGTGTTCAGGAATTTCTTCTCCCTCTGCTTTAATCTGAAGTATAAAATTCTCATATTGAATGGCTTCCAGCTTATCGTTAAGAATTGTAATTGTAAAGGGTGTTTCTTTCTCAAACGCAGTATTATAATTGACCAGCCTTTTGGTCGGCCCGGTAATAATGGTGGGTGATGCGAAAAGCATTATTATCAATATCAGTAATGGAGGAATCGCATATTTTAAATATTTATTATTTTTTTTAAAGTCAATTGCAATACCGAACGGAACAGGTTTCAATTTAAGTATCCTTTGTTCAATACTCGCTTTGATTAGTTCAATATTTTTCGTTTCGGTATCGCTAATTCCTTTAAGCTGTAAGGTATTTAAAAGTTTATCGTTAACCTCCGGAAAATGATTTCCAATAATATCAGCTGCTTGTTCATTCGTTATTATTTCTCCTATCCTGAATATTTTCAGTACGGGAATTATTATATTTACGACGAATACAATTCCGTTTAAAACAAGATATAAATAAAAAATTATTGTTCTGACAAGGCTATCGAAATGACCATAAAACTCAAACAGGTTGACAAGAATGAAAAACACTATAAAAATGCTTAGAAAGTATATTCCTCCCCTGATGAGTTGGTTTTTATAATACTTTCGGATGAATAAATCCAGTTTGTCAAGCAGTATTTTGTAATGTTCTATCAAAGTGTTTTTATTTGTTTTTATGTATTTCGATGATCTTTTCAAAACGTAACAAAAGATACCTTATTTTGTTATCTTTGGCAAATATAGAAATTGATTTGATAATTCTGCAAATTATTGAATTTTAAGCTTGTTTGAATGTGAGAGATGTAATTTTATTTGCTTTTATTCTGGTAATTTTTTCATTTACTGAAGCTCTGTGCCAGCGTGAATTCCAACGTGAAAATATTTGCAGTCAGGCAAAGTCCCGGAGTTTTTTAATAAAGGATTATAAAAATATAATTCAAACTCCCTTGCTTCAATGCTACGATGTAAAATTCTATTTTCTAGATTTGAATGTTGAAAACAATACCATTGCTATTTCTGGAAATGTTACGTTTAACGCCTCTGTTGTGACGAATGTATTGGATACATTTGCCTTTGAACTAATTGATGAACTCTATATTGACTCGATTAAAGTAAACGGAATCGGTGAAAATTACTTTCGGAATAATGACGAGGTGTTTGTTCCTCTGGATTTTCCTCTTCCGGTAAATGATAATTTTATTAGTCAGATTTTTTATCATGGAAGCCCTCCAACGGGTGATTTTTTCTCAGGAGTTTCAACGGAATATGATTCCACCTGGCAGAAAAATGTTACATGGACTTTATCTGAGCCTTTTAATGCACGTGAATGGTGGCCAACAAAACAGATACTGACCGATAAGGCAGATTCCGTCTGGGTCTTCTTGACAACAAGTTCAGAGAATAAAGCCGGCTCTATCGGCATTTTAAGGAACATTGTGCCTTTAACGGGCAACAAGATCAGATACGAATGGAAATCAAAATACCCTATAGACTATTACTTGATTTCTTTTGCTGTAGCAGATTACCAGGATTATTCAATTTATGCTTACCCTTCAAACCTGCTCAACGACTCCATTCTGATTCAAAATTATATATATGACACACCCGAATGCCTGACATTTAACAAGCAGGGAATGGATGGCACTAAAGAAATGTTGGAACTTTATTCCACCTTGTTAGGATTATACCCTTTTCATGAAGAAAAATATGGTCATTGTCTGGCTGGATTATCGGGTGGGATGGAACATCAAACCATGACTACCCTTGGAGGTTTTCATTTCGACCTTGTTGCTCATGAACTTGCTCACATGTGGTTTGGCGATAATGTGACTTGTTCCAATTGGAGCGATATCTGGATCAATGAAGGTTTTGCAACTTATTGCGATTTTCTGGCACTCGAAATGATCGCCGGTGATCCCTGGCCTGAGATTTGGAAAAATAATGTTCACAGCTTCGTTTTATCCGAACCTGATGGCAGTGTTTATGTGCCTGAGGAGGATGTAACCTATGACAATGTGGAACGGATTTTCGATAGCAGGCTTACTTATTGGAAAGGTGCATTGATAATAAATATGATCAGGTTCGAAATTCAAAATGATGATTTATTTTTCCAGGTTCTGAAAAATTTTCAAATAGAATTTGCCGATAGTACTGCTTCAGCAATTGATTTTATTAATCTCCTGAATGAAACCACAGGCAAAAATTTTAATGAATTTTTTCAGCAATGGTACTACGGCGAAGGTTACCCTATATTCTCATTTAGCTGGAAGCAGCAGGATAGTCAGTTTGTAATTAATTCTGTCCAAACAACCTCGAAACCTGAAAGTATACCTCTTTTTAATACGAAACTTCCCTGTAAACTGTTTTTTAATGATGGTACCGATAGTACTTTGGTTTTGAACCAGCAAACCAATGCAGATTTTTTTTCCTTTCCGGTTGAAAAAACCATTGATAGTATTCAGATTGATCCGGAGAGATGGATTTTGAAAAAAATTGAAAGCATAATTGGTATCCAGGAAACTGATATAGTAAGCAATTTCCTTTTCTTTCCAAACCCTGTTAATGACCAACTTTTTATAAGCTCAGCGCAAAATGATATTAAAGAGGTTTCGATTTCTGATTTATATGGAAACAACTTAATAATGATTGAGGTGAAGCAACCTTCCTGCATGCTCGACTTGTCAGGGTTAAGTCCTGGTGTGTATTTTTTACAAATAAAAACTATGCTTGAATTTGAAACAAAGAAGATTATTAAAATCTAAGAAATACAACAGCATCAGGTTTTAAATCTCTGATTCTACAACTTAAACAGAAAAAAATGAAAAGGCTTATTACTGTATTGATTTTTTGTATTATTACTTTATTTACTTACACTCAAACACAGGATACATTTAATGTACCTGAATGCAGCCATGCAAAATTCTTCTCATATTTTTTGAAAAATTCCAAAGACATTATTCAGACCCCTTTGCTCAATGATTATGATGTGAAGTTTTACTTTCTTGATTTGAATGTTGAAAACAATACGATTTATATTTCGGGTAAAGTAACTTTTTATGCTGAAGTAGTAGCCGCCACTATGGACACATTTGCCTTTGAATTACTGGATGAAATGACCATAGACCAGGTTGAGGTAAATGCATTGAATGAGCCATTTTCACAAGTAAGTGATGAAGTCTTTGTGCCACTTTCAAATGCATTCGTATCTGGTGAAATAATTACCTGTAAAATTACTTATCATGGCACACCTCCCACCGGTGGATTTTTTTCCGGAGTTTCAACCGGAACAGGTTGGGATAAAAATGTGACCTGGACGCTTGCAGAACCTTTTGCAGCCCGCGACTGGTGGCCAACCAAACAGGTGTTGCAGGACAAAGCTGACTCTGTTTGGATTTTTCTAACTACCAGCGATGAAAATATGGCGGGTTCAAATGGAGTACTGACCAATGTAACACCCATGCCTGACAATAAACTCCGCTATGAGTGGAAATCAAACTATCCGATTGACTATTACCTGATCTCGTTTGCAGTTTCGGAGTACCAGGATTACCAAATATATGCACATCCGGCTGAAATGGGTAACGATTCACTGCTGATTCAGAATTTTATTTATGATTCCCCCGGATGCCTCGAAAATTATCAGGACGGGATTGATCAAACTGCAGAGTTCATTGAGTTGTATTCTGATCTTTTTAGTTTGTACCCGTTTCACGAAGAGAAATATGGACATTGTCTTACACCGCTTGGAGGTGGTATGGAACATCAAACTATGACAACACTTGGCGGTTTCAGTTTCGGATTGGTGGCCCATGAACTTGGACACATGTGGTTTGGCGACAATGTTACCTGTGCTACATGGAGCGATATTTGGGTAAATGAAGGCTTTGCAACCTATACCGATTATCTGGCAAATGAATTTATTTTAGGACAAGCGGCTGCAGACGCAAAGATGAACTCCATCCATAATTCGGTAATGTCGCAGCCCGGAGGAAGCGTTTATGTTCCGCCTGCTGAAGTTACCTACGATAATATTTGGAGGATATTTGACGGCAGGTTATCCTACAACAAAGGCGCTGCTATTCTGCACATGATCCGGTTTGAATTACAAAATGACGAGATGTTTTTCCAGGTTCTGAAAAATTACCAGGAACAATTTGCCGACAGCACAGCTACCGGCCTTGATTTTATGAATGTTTTGAACGGAACCTCTGGCCAGGATTTTACACAATTTTTCAATCAATGGTACTTTGGTGAAGGATACCCGACTTACAGTATAGTTTGGTCGCAAAATCAGACAGGAACCTACATGGAAGTCTCACAGTCAGTTTCTGAACCATCCATTACACCGTTATTTGAAATGTTGATGGCGTACAAATTTTCTTTCAACGACGGAACAGATACAACTGTATGTTTAAATCAAACCGCAAACTTGAATAGTTTTGCTTTGCCCGTTACCAAAGAAATTACATCCTTACAGGTTGATCCTGATAACTGGGTATTGAACCATGTTGGAAGCATCACCGTGGGACTAGATACAGACGAAAGCATTAATTCATTTACTTTTTTACCGAATCCGGCGAACAATAAATTGAACCTGTCTTTTTCCTCAAATAATCAGTTGACTCGCAGTATTAAGATACTTGATCTCAACGGGAAAGTGAGAATATTTCATACCTCTGACCTAAACCGGTTTGCTTTGGATATTTCCGGATTATCAGCAGGTTCTTACATTCTTCAGATAGAAGAAGCCAATGCCACCTTTTCCAAAAAGTTTATTAAACAGGATTAACGGTTTTTTGGCATAACGAAGTGGTACCGGGTACAGAAATTCCGATACCACTTTTTTTTATCTTTGCGGTTCATATTGAATACCATGTTGAGTAAAGAAATCCGGGTTCGGTTTGCTCCTTCTCCAACAGGACCATTGCACATTGGCGGTGTAAGGACGGCCTTGTATAACTATTTGTTTGCCCGAAAATATGGTGGAAAAATGATCCTGCGAATTGAGGATACGGATCAAAACCGTTTTGTGAAGGGCGCTGAAGAATATATATTCGAATCATTATCCTGGTGTGGAATTCAGTTTGATGAAGGTGTAAATGAAGGTGGCCCGTTTGCTCCATACCGTCAGTCGGATCGCAAATCCATCTATCACCGGTATGCCATGCAATTAATAGAATCCGGTAACTCATACTATGCTTTTGATACGCCGGATGAGCTCGATGCAATGCGAAAAAAACTTGAATCGGAAAAAGCACTAAATACAAGTTATAGCTCCGTTTCAAGGTTGACGATGCGGAATTCTCTTACATTGAGCAAACAGGAAGTTGATGCAAAATTGAACTCAGGAGCGAATTATGTGATCCGTTTTAAGACTCCGGAAAATGAAGATATACAATTTACCGATATCATTAGAGGGGAGATTACAGTAAGATCTTCTGCTTTGGATGATAAAGTGCTATTTAAATCGGACGGGATGCCAACCTACCACCTTGCCAATGTTGTGGATGACTATTTTATGAAAATCAGTCATGTGATCAGGGGTGAGGAATGGCTACCCTCACTTGCATTGCATGTTTTGTTATACAGGGCATTTGGATGGGGTGATGAGATGCCGAAGTTTGCTCACCTGCCGTTAATATTAAAGCCGGATGGCAAGGGTAAACTAAGTAAGCGGGACGGCGATCGCCTTGGTTTTCCGGTATTTCCAATTGAATGGATCAGTCCGGAAAACAGTGAAGTATCTTCCGGTTTTCGTGAATCGGGTTATTTCCCGGAAGCATTTGTAAACATTCTTGCATTTTTGGGCTGGAATCCGGGAACAGAACAGGAAATGTTTTCAATGGATGGACTGATCGCATCATTTTCGCTGGAAAGGGTTGGAAAATCCGGAGCCCGCTTCGATCCGGATAAAGCCAAATGGTATAATCACCAATACCTGATTCAGAAAGATGATTCTGACCTGCTTGAAGATTTTAGATCAATATTGTCGGGAAAGGGAATTCAGGAGACTGACGACCGGATTGCAAAGATTATCGGACTGGTCAAAGAAAGATCCAATTTCGTAAAAGATTTCTGGGAACAATCTTACTTCTTTTTTGAACGCCCCGGTTCTTATGATTCGCAGATGATAAAAAAGATCTGGAAAGAGAATACTTCCGAAATAATGAATTCATTCGAAAAAAGATTAAGAAACCAGGATGACTTTGATGTTGTACACCTGGATGCCATGATAAAGGAATTTACAGAAGAGCAACAAATCGTAATGGGACAGGTGATGACACCGATGCGATTGGCGCTGGTCGGTGCAGCAATGGGTCCCGGAGTAACCACAATCATGGAACTGATCGGAAAAGATGAAGTATTGAAAAGGATCAACAGAATGCTTGAATTTATCAAAACAAATTAATGGCGACAATTGCTCTTAACGGAATGGAATTTCATGCTTACCATGGGTGCTTTAAAGAAGAGCAAATCATTGGAAATAATTTTATAGTTGATCTTTATCTTGTAACTGACACTTCAAAAGCTGAGGTTTCTGATGAGCTTCGTGATACTGTTGATTACTCAAGGATTTACAACCTTGTAAAAAAAGAAATGGGAATCACATCCAAATTACTCGAACATGTTGCAAGGCGGATTCTAAACGTTATTTTAAAAGCTTACCCGCAAGCTACCTTTGCCGAACTCAGAGTTGCGAAAATGAATCCTCCCGTTGGAGGCAAGGTGGAAAGGGTTGTTGTAACTATAAATTCGGATAAAAATGGCAAAGCAGAATAAAATTATTATGGAGAAGGAGATTTGCCCACGATGCGGCAGAGAATTTCGCTGCAGCAAATCATCCAAATGCTGGTGTTATGAAATGGATGTTCCTGTTGAAACACTGGAATCCCTGCAGCAGGATTTTGAAAGTTGCATTTGTCCGGATTGTTTGAAAGAGTTTGCACGACAATAGAATATCGAATTAAAATCAGATATCATATTACATTAACTGATCAGGCTCCAGTTTGGCTTATTTTTATTAAGGAAATGGAGCTGTTTTAAAACTGGCAGATTTTTGGCCAGTTCGAGGTGAGGATCTTCGCTGAGCAAGCCGGAAGCAATATCCCTGGATACTTTCAGTATTTTTTCATCTTTAATAATATCGGCAATCTTCAGATCGAGTATTCCGCTTTGCTGTGTTCCCTGCAGATCACCTGGACCGCGAAGCTTAAGATCCACTTCGGCAATTTCAAAACCGTCTGTGGTTCTTACCATGGTTTGTAACCTTTGCCTTGCTTCTCCGGTAAGTTTATATCCTGTCATCAGAATGCAATATGATTGGTCGGCGCCCCTGCCCACCCTGCCGCGTAACTGATGCAACTGCGATAATCCAAACCGCTCCGCATTCTCGATCACCATTACCGATGCATTGGGAATATCCACTCCAACTTCAATAACCGTTGTTGCCACCATGATTTGGGTTTCTCCTTTTATGAACCTTTGCATTTCAAAATCCTTATCCTTTACATGCAGTTGGCCATGTACCATACTCACAGCATAATCCGGTAGCGGGAATTCGCGGGTAATTCCTTCGAAACCATCCATAAGAAATTTCAGGTCAAGTTTTTCAGATTCATTGATGAGCGGATAAACAAAATATACCTGTCTGCCGGTGGCGATTTGTTTCTTTAGGAAACCAAATACCTTTAGCCTGTCTTTGTCAAAATAATGGACCGTTTTAATGGTTTTTCTGCCGGGCGGCAACTCATCAATCACTGAAATATCAAGGTCGCCGTACAATGTCATTGCAAGCGTTCTCGGAATAGGAGTTGCAGTCATCACAAGCACATGAGGCGGAATGACATTCTTTTTCCAGAGTTTGGCCCTTTGCTCTACTCCAAATCGGTGTTGTTCATCAATAACCACCAGCCCAAGGTTACCGAACCGGACATTTTCCTCGATTAGTGCATGCGTTCCAATAAGAATATGAAGTTCCCCGCTTTGCAACAATTTGTGAAGTTCTCTTCTTTGCTTGGCTTTGGTCGAACCGGTGAGTAAATCCACCTGAACTCCCAAACCTTCAACCATCCTTGAAATAGTGTTGAAATGCTGGCTGGCAAGAATTTCGGTAGGTGCCATCAGGCAAGCCTGAAAGCCGTTATCCAACGCAATGAGCATTGACATCAGAGCAACTAAGGTTTTACCACTGCCCACATCCCCTTGCAACAGGCGGTTCATTTGCTTACCGGAGCCGATATCTGCCCTGATTTCACGGATCACTTTTTTTTGTGCATTGGTTAATTCAAAAGGAAGATTGTTCTTATAAAAATTATTCAGGAACGATCCAACAATGGAAAATTTATGTCCTTTTATTTTTTCGGTGCGAAGCAGCTTTAGCTTTAATAGCCTTATCTGGATAAAAAATAACTCCTCAAACTTCAACCGGATTCTTGCTTTATCCAATATATCCTCATCAGGTGGAAAATGAACGGAGATCATAGCTTCTTCCCTTGGAATAAATCTCATGCGGTCGAGTATAGGTACTGAAAGTGTTTCCGGGATAAATCCCTTTGCCTGGACTAAGAGATTTCGCATGATTTTGCTTAACCCTTTACTATCCAAACCTTTTGCCTTGAGCTTTTCGGTGGAAGGGTAAAAAGGCTGGAGTTGTTCTCCGAGATCAATATTCTCAGAAGAAACAGCCTCAATCTCGGGATGAGGAAAATTGTATTTATTATTGAAAATTGCCGGTTTACCGAAAACAATATATTCATCATTAAGTATGATCTTGTCAATAATCCATTTTATTCCTTTGAACCAAACCAGTTCAGTTTCTCCCGTATCGTCCTGAAGGATTGCAATAAGACGCTCAGACCTGGGTTTACCGATCTTCTGAAAATGAATTATTTTTCCTTTGAGCTGGACATACAATGCATCGCTGTTGATCTCGCTGATTTTATAGAATTTACTTCTGTCAACATATCTGAAAGGAAAATGATGTAACAGGTTGTTGAAGGTAAATATACCCAGTTCCTTTTTGAGGACAGCGGCTCTTGCGGGTCCGACGCCCTTTAGGTATTCAATTGAAGTTTCAAGAATATCAACAGGTTTCATCCCATGAATTGAATTTCACAAAATTATTGAATTAAGCGGGATGAAGGCAAAAAAAAACTCCCCCGAAGCGGAGGAGTTGATTTATTGCATTACAGCTTAAAATTCCCACAGATCATGCTCATATTCAAAAAGCTCATTTTTAATCCTTTCGGCCTCGAGAAGTGCATCCATCTGAGAAGCATAATCAGTTATTTTTCTGTCGTAAACATTTTCTTCCTTGTAAACGTAACTGCCAAAAATTCTTTTCCAGAAAATCTCATCATAGGTTCTTTTTTCAGCGCCGTTCTTACTATTGAATACGATTGATTTTGCAAGGATAGGACGGGCTTCGGGGAAATAGATCCAAAACATTTCCTGGAGACCGAAAAAATTACCATCGTCATCATAAAGGTTGATTACCGGGCATATTCCGAGTATCCGCACATCCATTTGTGAGCGTTGTTTATCGAAGAACCAGTCTTCTTTAATTTCAATCCTTTGAACATCTGATGATCTGAAATCTTCTTTCACTACATCATATCTCAGTATATGCTGCGGATTTTCAGGGTCATAAATAGCAACAGTATCAGTTTTATTATACTTTTTTTCAATTTCCTGGTAAGTTACCGGAACTAAAAAATGATCATCTTTTGAAGGGTCATAGGCAGTTATTGTTCCTTCTCTGATGGCATCCATAACGACTGTCATGAAATTCTTCCATTCTTTCTGAGGTACTTCAGGATAATAGAAGGGATGATTGATTTTCTGACGCAGGTCCATTATCCTCCATATCCTTTTTTCCCAAACTACATCAGCTTCTCTTACCGGTGCGTACGGTATGGGTAACTTCTCCTGTAAATGGATCTGATCAAATACTTTATCGCGGGGACTATCCAAAATTTGTGCAACCGGGGTGGAGTTAATTCCGAAAAAAAGGCTGACAAATAGTATTACGCTTATTGTTGTTTTCATAACTAATCCGGTTAGTTTATTGTAATATTAATGGATTCAATTTTACGGGGACCCTCTGGTCCTTTTACTTTTATATCACGGAAAACGATTACATCATTCTTTTTCAATGATTGGATCTGACTCTTCATTTTATCAGTGAACATCTGATTTTCGGACATTTCGGTAACAAAATAGCCTCCCCCTTGCGGGATGAACATTGTGAAGGATGTCACCTTAAAATCATACTGAAAATCTACATATTCCGGCAATTGGCAAACCAGGAAAGCGTTTGCAAGCATTTTCTTGATAGAAACTTTATTGTCTTCTGCTCCAATTATCTTTGCAAGTGGGTCGGGCAATCTTTTTATCCTGAACTTTTGCTGACCCATAAACTTCTTGGTTCCGTTGTCGTCAGCATTAATTTTAATAATGGTTTCGAATGCATCAGGAGGAATATCTCTTACAACCCATCCGGAATCGGTACGCGAAATCTTTCCTGCACTTATATCAGGAAATAACTGGGAATCGGCTTTTCCGGATGCTGCAATTGAAACCGGATTATCCACCCCTCGGTAAAATACATTCATTTTGGTAGCTGAAACTGTTGCAGATGGTTTTGCCACAATATATTCATGGTTGAAATGATAGTCTTTAGCAGTTCCCCAGGGCGTTTTCAGCCTGATCAATCCTGCATACTTCCGGGTGCCTTCTGAACTGGCCGGAAGCTCAAGATTGACGATTCCTTCTTTACCTTCTATGCGGGTTGCCCTTGAAAATGATGCTTCGGTTAAAGTATCGGATCCTTCCAGAACATATACTTCGGGATCCTGCTTGGTATCATAAGCAGCTACAAGAATCTCAGCCCTGTATTTATCACCCTGGAATACATAATTACTATTCGGGATAACCTTTGCATTGACCTCGTCAAACTTAAAATCTTCAGCCGAAATAGAAGAATACAGGTAATTTACAACGTTGGTTTCTGCATTATATACTTCAGTGATCAATTTGTTCAAAATAGTTATATCAGCTGCCAGGATTGTGCGATAAAAATGGTGCGTTTGCCAGGATTCGTTTTTACCGTCGCGATTTTTATATTCGCCATCTGTTTTAAGCCCTAACTCAAACCCTTCCCTGTCTTTTTCACTGATCATTTTCAATAAACTCTGTTTATATTCTGTGATTTTTGCCAATAATGTTTCGGACTCACCCTTTTTAGTATCATTACCCATGAAATAATTGGTTGGGGCGTCGTAGTTGTCCTTCTTTTCAACAAATTGCAATCTGATCGTGTCGGCAACTTCGACAGGAATGCGCTCAGTAATTGATATTACATTTGCTTTCAAACCATCAATATATTTTACCATTTCATCTGACAGAGTCTTTACTTTTTTTGCTTGATTATAGTATTCTTCGACTTTTTTTGGGTTGAGAGAATATTGTTTTTCAAAATCCGAATAAACTTCGTCAACCTTAGCGGAAAACTGCTTGTTTGTTGTTTCCATGCTTTCATTCACTACCAGGAAAGCACTTAAAATTTCGCGTGAAACGTTGAGCGCCAACAAAGCAGTCAATACCAGGTACATCATGGCTATCATCTTTTGCCGTGGGGTTTCCTTATATCCTGCCATTTACGGTTCTTGTTTTAGTTTTAATTAATAAATAAATATTTTGTTAACGCTCTGATTTTACATTCATTGCTGTGAGCATATTTCCATATACTGTATTCAGGGCAGAGACTTTCTTCGACAAATTTTCCAATTCTGAATTATATTTCAGCGTCTTATCAGCTGAATCACTGATCCTGGAAAGAAGTTCATTAAGTGTATTTTTAAGTTTCTCTGTTACTTCCACCTGTTCATTAGTCCCTTTTAACTGGGTTTGGAATACATTATTTAATACGGAAATATTTTCCTGGTATTTTGATGTATTTACAATCGTATTATTGAGGTTTGAAATAAATTTCTCAAAGGTCTCATGCAGTTTACCTGACGATTCAGTCTGATTTTTCGAAAATTGTAATTGTTTTTCGTAGGCTGTGTTCAGAGAGGCAAGATTCTGAGATATCTTGTTTAGCTGTTCGTTGAAATTATTTTCTTTTAAGGCGGAGAAGTCAAGTGCATTGGCAGATTGTGAAAGCAAATCGGCCGATTTGGTATAATTTAGGGCAAGCTTGTTTGCCGATTGGGTTACAGCCTTCACACTATCAGCAAAACCATCGGTGATGCTCAAATCGTTTTTAATTGATTCTGATGCCTTATTGTATGAATTTGCAAGATTTGTAACAGAACCGGAAGCATTTTTAACGGTATTGATATACTCCTGAGTGGCAGAAATATCTTTAATTAAATTTTCGGACTGTTTATTATAAGACTCTGTTAAATTTCCGACTGACTTGGTTGCCCCTTTCATTTTCTCGGTAAATTCATTTGCGGCCAGCGCTGAATTTGATACATCACTAAGCTTGTTGGTGTTTTCGCTCAGGTTTCGTAATCCGGTTCCCAACCGGTCAATGAGCTCCGGACCGATTTTGGCATCTGCCAGCATGTTATCAAGATCCTCAGTTAATCCAAGTCTTTTCGCATTAGTGTCATCAATTTCGGCTGTGACTCCATGGTACATGCCTGCCAGTTCAGGATAAACCAAACTCCAGTCAGGTTCTACATGAGGAGGTTCAAAAGCTGAGAAAAAGAAAATTACAGACTCTGTTCCCAATCCGATAATCAGCATAATATCAGATCCCTGATAGTGATTGATTTTAAAAAGTGCTCCTAAGATTACAACTGCAGCACCCCAGCCATAAAGTTTGGCCATGAAATTTTTAAACCCCCTGCTTTTAACAATATTGTTTAAACCCATGATTTGATGTTAAAAAAGTGATTAATGATTGAAATATAAAATGTTCCGGTTTGATTATTTTTTATAAATATTTGAGGCTTTGGCTGGATTGTCATCTTGTTGCCTGCCCAGATAAGGTTGAACACACCTAAACCCAATGTATGATTTGGCTGTATCCTGATATTCATACGAACGCGATGCTACCTGCATATAATAACCGATATCCTTCCATGAACCGCCTCTGATAACTTTACGCTTAAGAACCGGTGGATCATTTTCATTGGCATTATATTGATAGTAAGGATTAAGGTCCCAGGTAAAGTTATAAGAAGATTCATCGAATGCATCCGAGGTCCACTCTGCCACATTACCAGCCATATCGTATAATCCCCAGTCGTTAGGTGGGTAGTGCGCTGCAATAATAGGTGTAGCGCCACCGTCGTCACTATAGTTTCCTTTTAAAGGTTTATAATTTCCGAGAAAACATCCTTTGTCATTTCGTGTATATGGTCCGCCCCAGGGATAAGGATTGTAATCATGTCCTCCCCTGGATGCCCATTCCCATTCAGCTTCAGTGGGCAGGCGATAATCATGTATAAATGATTCGCCTTTTCTTTGGGCAAGGTAGCTGTTCTTGAGTTGGGTTCTCCAAACACAGAAGGCGGTTGCCTGACGCCAGCTTATCCCGACAACAGGATAATTGTCATAAGCCGGATGCCAGAAATATTTTTGAGTTAAAGGTTCGTTGAACGAATAGGAATAATCAAACAACCAGCACAGGGTATCGGGATAAACATTGATCAGTTCTTTTCTCACGTAAACCGATCTGTCCTGTAATCCTTGCGGACGGTTTGCCAGTGATCCGGCTTCATGATTGCCTTCCTGTGAAAAATCCTTTTTGGATGCGGCTTGCAGGTCAACCCAATAATATTCATAGTTGAGTTTTCTGGTATCCAATTCTTTTCTCCTGAAATATCTTTCATTTTCCGACAGGAACAATTCATCCAGCACCTCTTTTTCTTCTTCACCGTCCCAGTTTATGCGGGTTTGCCAGTTAAGAAAAGGAGGATCATAAACTTCTCCTGTCTTTTTATCCTCTTCGATTAAAAAATCTTCGGGTTTAATATCTCCCAGTAAAACTCTGGCAACAGAATCTCTTACCCAGTAAACAAACTGCCTGTATTCGTTGTTTGTTATTTCAGTTTCGTCCATGTAAAAGGCGGCAACTGTTACTGTTTTCGGTTGGTGGATTAGAGCATACGCTGCATCTTCTTCTCCAACCCCCATGGTATAACTTCCAAGCGGTATGTAAGCCATTCCGTAAGGGGTCGGTTGGTAGAACGGTTTTCTTTCCTGTACTCCAATTAACTCACCATTTCCCGAACTGCCACAGCTACCTAAAATTATTAAAGCGGCCAGATAAAAAAGAACTCTTTTCATAATTAAGCTGATTTTATTCTTATAGAAACAGAATTAACAAAATTTTTACTTTCAATCTTCATAAAGGTTTCATTTTCATTATAGAAACCTGGTATTCCTGTAACTTCTCCTGCCTTTTTCAAAATCAATTTTAAAGCAATAGCCAACCATCACTTCATGACTTCCACCACTGCCTATTGCAGAAGTTGGAATGGTATAGGCATAACCTATCCTGATATCCTTTATTTGTACGCCGAGCAATACTGCAATGGGATCCATAACTCCAAAACTGCTATAGCTAACGCCACCCCACACTTTATTATTGTACTTTAATAAAACAGCAAGATCATAGTCGGTCTTTACTGCATCACTTTTTACAAGCAAAGATGGTTCAATAATAAATGATGGATTATTGGGCAGTTGCCATTCATATCCTCCCGTTAAAAAGTAATGTCTTTTATATTTATAATAGAGTTTTGCGCTTGCCGACTCCAGAATTCTGGTTGAGGATAAGCCCACATAGAATTTTTCCGGTATGTGATATTGTAATCCAAATCCAAAATCAAGCACCATATCAGTTTGTTTACCAACTGTTAATAAAGGGTCCTGCCCGGGTTCTTCTGAACCGAGGTCTAAAGCATCAAAATCAATAGTGGCATTCATAAAATCGAGTTGTGCGCCAACACCAAGATTTCCCATTCCCAGATCTACACGGTAAGCATACATGATTTTTACGCCGATTTCGCTTTGATAACCCAACTTATCCGAATATACATTTAACCCGACTCCACCATGTAAAAAGTTCATCGGCGAATGAATACTTACTGTGTAAGTATTGGGAGCTACATTAGTTCCATCCTCATCCTCAAATCCTACCCATTGCTGCCTGACCAGACCGGTAGCACAAATTCCACCCACACTGCCTGCAAATCCAGGGTTGTAATAGATGTTATTGAACATGTTTTGGGCAAAATGCGCTTCCTGCTGAGCAAAAATTTGAGTAAGTGGAAGAGTCAAAAGGAGCAGAAATAAGGCGCTTGTATATATTTTCATCTGAATTGTTTGCATGATAAAAAGGTCGCTAAATTAACTAAAAAAATTAAAAACAAAGTTTACGGTATTCCAAATTACCTTAAAGTACAATTAAAAGCACTATTTGTTTATAAAAATTCACGATAGAGTAACTTATTGTCAAATAAATACTGTTATTTAAAATTGTTGATAAATTTATTTTCCTTTCAAAAAAATAAACAAAAGCAAAAACGTTAAATTCTGAATATTAGTGCCTAATACAGAACCTAATCACAATCAGTACTAAAAATTCAAGACAAGGACTTTGTTGAAAAAGTTGCTTAATCCTGCAGATGACTATCATCAATGATTTATTTTACTACATTCTATAAATAATGCTATTGAAATTAATTCGTGCAGAGTTTAAAAGCACTAAAGAAAAACCTTAGATCAGAAAATTTTACTGACCCGTTTTAAGATGGCCGACATTTTAATTGTAATTTTGTTTAATCTAATAAATTATTTCTTTGGAAGATTTAAAATATGCAGTATTTTTTGGAGGAGAAAGTTACGAGTTGGTAGTATTTTGGTTTTTTACAAATTAAGAAATAAATATCATGAACCCGAGAAAGTTTTCATTGAGATTATTGACATCCCTGATATTTTTATTAGTAATTTCCGGATGTTCAAAAGATGGAAGTGATCCTACAATCAACATTTTTACTATTGACGATGATATTGCCTTCGGCAAAGAACTTCAAAATGAAATCAGAGCGAATCCCGGTGATTACCCGGTGCTTGATTCCCTTCAATATAACGAAGCATACAGTCACATATACCGGATAAGAGATTCGATACTGCAAAGTGATGAGCTGATTTATGCGGATAAATTCGACTGGAGAATTGATATTATCAGGAATGACACTATCCTCAATGCTTTCTGTGCTCCGGGGGGATATATTTGTGTTTATACCGGGATCATAAAATTTCTTGACAACGAATCGCAATTTGCAGGAGTCATGGGTCACGAAATGGCTCATGCCGACCGGCGTCATTCAACTGATCAGTTGACAAAAGTGTATGGAATAGAGCTTTTGCTTGGAATTGTTTTGGGAAATAACCCTTCTCAGCTTGCCGAAATAGCTGCAAACCTGGCGGCCGGAGTTGCCACGCTGGCTTTCAGTCGTGACGCTGAATATGAATCCGATGAATACAGTGTCCGTTATCTTTATACCACTGCTTATGATGCCAGAGGTGTTGGCGGATTTTTCCAAAAGCTCGACGGTAGTCCTCAGCCTCCGGAGTTTTTAAGCACGCATCCCCATCCTGACAACCGTTATGATAAAATAATTGAAATGTGGGAAAGTTTGGGCGGCAAGGAGGGAGGTACATTTGAAAGTTCTTACAACGACTTCAAAAATTCTCTGCCCTGAAATATCCGGATTTCAACCTGTCTAAGTTTTCCTTTGTACATATTTCTTTTCATTTAATTTTGCAGGATGGCAAATAATGAAGAACTTTTCAAAAAAATCATCGCCCATGCCAAAGAGTATGGGTTTGTTTTTCCATCGAGTGAGATATACGATGGATTAAGTGCCGCATATGATTACGGACAATATGGTGTAGAATTAAAAAACAACATCCGAAACTATTGGTGGAAATCCATGGTTCAGCATCATGAAAACATTGTTGGATTAGACGCGGCAATTTTTATGCATCCGACGGTCTGGAAGGCTTCCGGGCATGTGGATGCGTTCAACGACCCGATGATTGATAACAAAGACTCTAAGAAAAGATACAGGGCTGACGTACTCGTGGAGGATCACATTGTAAAAATTGAGGGTAAAATTGCGAAAGAGGTTGAAAAGGCAGCCAAACGATTTGGAGAAGCATTTAACGAAAAGCAGTATATCTCGACAAATCCACGTGTCGTTGAATATCAGCAGCAGATTGATGATATAAAGCACAGGCTGTATCCGGCAATGGAAGAAAACCGCCTTGACGACATTAATAAGCTGATAGAAGATTTGGGGATCGTTTGCCCGATTTCCGGTTCGAAAAACTGGACTGAAGTCCGCCAGTTTAACCTGATGTTTTCCACACAGATGGGCTCATTAAGCGAGGATACAAACCAGATTTTTCTCCGGCCCGAAACCGCTCAGGGCATTTTTGTCAATTATCTGAACATACAGAAAACCGGAAGAATGAAAATCCCGTTTGGCATTGCACAGACAGGAAAAGCTTTTCGGAACGAAATCGTCGCCCGTCAGTTTATTTTCAGGATGCGTGAATTCGAACAGATGGAAATGCAATTTTTCGTTAAGCCCGGTGAAGAACTTAAATGGTTTGAATACTGGAAGCAGGAACGCATGAAATGGCATCTCGGTATGGGTATCCCTGAAACAGAATACCGCTTTCATGAACATGATAAGCTTGCACATTATGCCAATGCTGCTTTCGACATAGAATTCAACTTCCCGATCGGATTTAAAGAACTTGAAGGAATTCATTCCCGGACTGATTTTGACCTGGCCTCACACCAAAAATATTCAGGTAAAAAAATCCAGTATTTCGACCCGGAACTCAATGAAAGCTATGTGCCTTATGTTGTTGAAACGTCCATCGGATTAGACAGGACTTTCCTTGCAGTTATGAGTTATGCCTATCATGATGAAAAGCTTGAAGATGGTTCGGATCGTGTAGTGATGATGATTCCGCCCTTCCTTGCACCTATAAAAGCTGCTGTTTTACCGTTGGTTAAAAAAGACGGATTGCCTGAAAAAGCTTTGGAAATTTTCGATAAGCTAAAGTACGACTACATGTGCTTTTACGAAGAAAAAGACTCCATCGGAAAACGTTACCGCCGGCAGGACGCTATTGGAACGCCTTATTGCATCACCGTTGATCATCAAACACTTCAGGACAATACGGTCACCATCCGAGAAAGGGATACCATGAAGCAGGAAAGGATTGGAATTGAAAAGATATCGGAGATTATTTCAAATCGGTTGAAATCGAATAAATAAACCTCTACCTTTATTAATCTGAATAATTCACAAAGATTATATTCAGGACTAAAGTCCTTGATTTGCTGTAAGATTTCTTAACCTCAGACTTAAGTCTGATGTTAATAGAATCCGGTACGAATGGGCTGCAGCCCTGATTTATGAATTAATCATGTTAAATATTATCAATTTAATTTTTACACTCCTGAATTTTTTTTAAAGAAATTTTAAAGGAAGCAAAGGGTTCTTAGATAAACCGTGATCAGCCTTTCAGGAAAAATTCTTTAATTTCGCGCACTTTACTTTAAAAAAATCAGTGTAAATTGTTATATAGTTAATGGAATACAATCACAACGAAATAGAAAAAAAGTGGCAGAAATTCTGGGCTGAGAACAAGACTTTTAAAAGCATTATAGATCACAATAAACCCAAATATTATGTGCTCGATATGTTTCCTTACCCATCAGGAGCAGGATTGCATGTCGGCCATCCGCTCGGCTATATTGCATCCGATATTTATTCAAGGTATAAACGGCTGAAAGGCTTCAATGTCTTACATCCGATGGGTTACGATGCCTATGGCCTGCCGGCTGAACAATATGCCATTCAAACCGGTACTCATCCTGCAATTACTACCGAGAAAAACATACAACGTTACCGTGAACAACTGGACAGGATTGGTTTTTCCTTCGACTGGGACAGAGAGGTGAGGACTTCCGATCCAAAATATTACAAGTGGACACAATGGACTTTTATCCAGCTTTTTAAGCATTGGTATAACAAAGAAACGAACAGAGCTGAAACCATTAATGATCTTGTTAAGGAATTTACAAAGAGTGGGAATCAGAAGATCAATGCTGCGTGCGACTCTACATATATATTTACCGCTTCTCAATGGAAAAACAAATCAGAAAAAGAACAGCAACAAATTCTGATGAATTACAGGCTTGCTTATTTGGCCGATACCTGGGTCAACTGGTGTCCTGCCCTGGGGACTGTTCTTGCGAATGATGAAGTTGTGAACGGGGTCTCAGAAAGAGGTGCCCATCCGGTAGAGCGAAAGCTGATGAAGCAATGGTCGCTTAGAATCACCGCTTATGCACAAAGATTGCTCGACGGATTGGATAAAATTGACTGGTTTGAATCGCTGAAAGAGATGCAGAGATACTGGATAGGTCGGAGTGAAGGTGCATCTGTAAATTTCAGAATAAAGGATTTGGAAAGGGTCATTGAGGTATTCACGACCCGGCCCGATACCCTCTGGGGTGCAACTTTCATGGTTCTCGCCCCGGAACATGAACTTATTTCTAAAATCACTACACCAGAACACCGGGAAGAAGTCGAAAAATATATCACCTGGGCGAAAAACCGTTCAGAAGTAGAACGTATGTCAGAAGTAAAACAGATTACCGGGAAGTTTACCGGTGCTTTTGGCATTAATCCGGTGAACGGTAAGGAAATACCCATCTGGATTGCTGATTATGTATTGGCTGGTTATGGAACCGGAGCCATCATGGCCGTTCCTGCTCATGACAGCCGCGACTATGCTTTTGCAAAACACTTTAACCTTCCTATTATTCAGGTTGTGGCAAAAGAGGGAGAAGAGCCTTCCGATCCGGCAGCCTGGGATGGTTCTTACGATGCAAAAGAGGGTAAAATGATCAACTCTGGCTTTATTACAGAAATGGATGTGAAGGATGCCATTCGCAAAACCATAGAATATCTCGAGGAAGAAGACATGGGTTTTGGCAAAGTGAATTTTAAGCTTCGCGATGCCATCTTTAGCAGGCAGCGATACTGGGGTGAGCCGTTTCCAATTTATTACAAAGACAGTATGCCCTATCCTCTCGATGAATCTGAGCTTCCTCTCGAATTGCCGCCTGTTGATAAATATCTTCCAACCGAAACAGGAGAACCGCCTTTAGCCAGGGCATTAAACTGGAAAACAAAAGAAGGGCATCTGCTTGAGACCAACACTATGCCCGGTTTTGCCGGTTCAAGCGGATATTATCTCAGGTATATGGACCCTCATAATGACAAAGAATATTTTTCAAAAGAAGCCAATGAATACTGGCGCGATATTGACCTTTACCTCGGAGGGGATGAACATGCCACCGGACATCTAATTTACAGCCGCTTCTGGAACATGTTTCTATATGACCTCGGATTGGTTTGCGAGGCTGAACCTTTCAAGAAGCTGATCAACCAGGGAAAAATTCTGGGGCGTTCCAACCTTGTTTATCGCATCAATGGATCGAATAAATATGTTTCATATAATCTGAAAAAGGATTTTTCTGCTACATCAATTCATGTGGATGTGAATTTTGTGGAAAATGATGTCCTTGATCTCGACGCCTTTAGAAGATGGCGGCCTGAATTTGAGAATGCTGAATTTATTCTTGAAGACGGTAAATACATTTGCGGTTGGGAAGTTGAAAAAATGTCGAAGTCGAAACACAACGTTGTGAATCCGGATGAGCTTATGGATCGTTATGGTGCTGACACTTTCCGGCTTTATGAAATGTTTCTCGGCCCGCTCGAAAGCCACAAACCCTGGGACACAAAGGGAATCGAGGGCGTTTATCGGTTCATGAAGAAACTATGGAGATTATTTTATAATGAAAATGCCGGATTAATCATCACAACCGAAAAAGCCGATGGCAGGGAACTGAAAATCCTTCATCAGACAATCAAAAAAGTTCAGGATGATATAGAGCGTTTTTCTTTTAATACAGCAGTCAGTCAGTTTATGATCTGTGTAAATGAATTGACCGAACTGAAATGTCATAAAAGAGAAATTCTGCAGGATGTGGTTTTGCTATTGGCTTCCTACGCACCGCATATTGCTGAAGAGTTGTGGGAAGTACTTGGAAATCCGCCTGGAATTTCAAATGCTTCATTCCCTGAATTTATGGAAGAGTATATCCGTGAGGATACATTTGAATATCCGGTTTCATTTAATGGGAGGATGCGGTATAAGCTTGAATTGCCAAAGACATTATCTGTTCAGGAAATTGAAAGACAAGTTCTGGCAGATGAACGATTGCTGAAATGGACTGAAGGAAAGCAAATCAGGAAAGTCATCATTGTTCCCAATAAAATAATAAACATTGTACATTCTTAGTTTATAACTTAAATTTCTTATTAGCCGCGAATGCACGAATACTCTAAATATAAATTTTGCAGGTTGTTTTTGTACATTCTATCTATTGCATTTTCCGGAACTTTACATCACAATGCAATTGCTCAGGAAGAATGGCGACAGGTAAATAATGAAGCCTTCATGGTGGGTGAAAAACTGGAGTACCGCTTTTATTATGATGCCTGGCTCACAGGAAAAGTTACTGCCGGAACCGGAATCATGGAAGTGAAAGACGCAGAACAGCAATACAATAACCGGGAAGTTTATCATATTGATGCTGAAGGTCAATCGAAAGGGATGTTCAATTTCTTTTTCAAAGTTCTTGACCAGTTCGATTCCTATATTGATAAGGAATTTATAGCACCTCATTATTTTGAACGCAGAACACATGAAGGTGGCTATAAAAAGGATGATGAATACAGGTTTGACCAGGTCAATAATAAGGTAACCACCCGTAAAAAGACCAATTCGGTTCCAAAATACACTCAGGATTTCATATCGGCCGTTTATTTTGCGCGCACCTTCAAAACGGATACTCTTAAAGTTGGGGATATGCTTCCGGTCAATTTTTTTATTGATGATTCGGTTTATACCTCCGCAATTATTTTTGAAGGAAAGGAGGTCATTAATATTGATCTGGGCAAGTTCAGGTGTTTGCGGTTCAAACCCGGAATGGCAACAGGTGAAGTGTTCTCAAATAAATATCCCATGACTCTTTGGGTGACCGATGACAAGAACCATATTCCGGTATTAGCTGTTTCGGCAGTTGTTGTTGGAAATGTCAAAGCCGAACTGATGAAATATGAAGGACTTGCCAATCCTCTTACTTCGTTTATCGGGAAGGTAGAATAAACAAATAGATTAATAGTAAAATAAAAACTTTAAACTGACTAAATGTTAAATGTAATTTACACATAGACGTCTGGATGTAAAATAAACTTGCAATTTTTTAATTTCTGAAAGAATAAATTTGATTATATTTATGGAATAATAAAAAGAACTGTATCTATTGGTCGCAAATGTTTAGATAATATATTTTATAAAATAAATCGTTATGAAAATAAGACCGATCCTTCTTACCAGTTTATTTATTTTAGCTGTATTTGCAAGCACCCTAGCAATTTTTATAAGTTCCCAGAATAAGCCAAACTCTCTGCTTGTCCTTCCTAATACCGACGACTATAGCCAGGATTGGAAAAAAGTGGATTCCCTCGTCACTGCCGGATTACCGAAATCAGCACTCGACCTTGTTGAGGTAATATATTCAAAGGCACAAAAAGAAGCTAACCATCCACAATTTATCAAATCCACTCTTTATAAAATAAAACTCAAGGCAGATTTCGAGGAAGAATTTATGGAATCGTCAATACAGGATATCGAAAAGGTCATTCAAAAATCAGGAACACCGGTAAAGCAAATCCTGTATTCCATTGAAGCCGATCTTTACTGGCGGTATTATCTGGCCAACCGGTATAAATTCATGGACAGGACAACTGTGGTGAATGTGAATTTGAAAGATATCCGCACATGGGACTTGAAAACTCTGCTCTATGCGGTAATTAAAAATTATAATTTATCAATTGGCGAAAAGGAAACCCTAAAAAAAACCAGTTTGAAGGATTATGATGCCATCCTTGAAACTCAAAAAGATTCTAAAAAATACCGACCGACACTTTACGATTTTCTTGCTCACCGGGCACTGGAGTTTTTCAGGAATGACGAATCCTCTATCATTCAACCCGTCTTCAGGTTTGAACTGGATAAAGAAAATTACTTTTCAAATGCCTCCGATTTTAAGGACATTCAGATTGAAACAAAAGATACAATTTCATTGAAGTTTTATGCTGTTGAAATCCTGCAGGATTTGATTTCCTTTCATCTGAATGATGCAGATCCAACGGCTTTGATTGATGCCGATCTGATCCGGTTGGATTTTGTCCGCGATAATTCCATACTTGAAAATAAAGACAGTCTGTATCTTAATTCACTTTTAATTTTGGAAAAACAGTTTACCTCCCAACCGGCAGTGGCTGATGCTGGCTATAAAATTGCCAAGGAATATTCAAGGATGGGAAACCTTTACAATCCAAAGATTTCGGACCAGTATAAATGGGACAAAAAGAAAGCACTTGAAAAGTGCCAGGATGTAATCGAAAAATACCCTGGTACAGATGGAGCTCAGAATTGTATGATCCTGCAGCAGCAACTTAACAGACAAAATGTACAGCTTACATTTGAAAGCGTAAATGTTCCGGACAAACCATTCCTGGCATTGGCAGACTTCAGGAATACATCCAGGTTATGGCTTAAAATAATTCATTTGAATTATGATGAAGAAAGAGGTTTTCGTGATGAATACCGAAACACACGGGACCTTTTGATAAAATACAATTCCTATCCAGCTCAGCAATCCTGGTCAGTCGCCATTCCTGATGACGGTGATTTGCAGAATCATAGCGCCGAAATTAAAATACCGGCTTTACCATTAGGATATTATGTCGTTCTTGCAAGTACAACCGAAAAATTTCTCCCCGACAGCAGCCTCACGGCTTATGACTCATTCTGGATTTCCAATATCAGCTATATCAGCCAGAGTAATAACAAAACAGGTTACAGGTTTTATCTGCTGGAAAGAGAAAACGGAACCGCACTTGTAAATGTCAACATAAGATTATTTTACAGACAGTATGATTATAATTCAAGGAAATACGAATATAAGGAAGGCGGTAATTTTATTTCTGATTCGAAGGGTTTATTTGAAATTCCTCCGATTGATGCCAATATCCATCCTAATTCATTTTCACTTGAATTCACTCTGAAAGGCGACAAGCTTGTTACAGGTGATCAGTATTATCATTCCGGATATTATCCACAGGAAGAAAGAAAAGAAACAAGAACGTGGTTTTTCACCGACCGGTCTATTTACCGTCCAGGCCAAACGGTTTATTTCAAAGGAATTGTAATTGATAAATATAAAGACAGTTACTCAATTAAAACCGGATTTAAAACGACTGTTGAATTCATGGATGTCAACTACCAGAAAATCACTGAAATTGTTCTTACAACCAATGAATACGGTTCTTTCAATGGAACATTCACGGCTCCTTCAGGTGTTCTGAATGGTTCGATGAGCATCAAAAATGAAAGCGGTTCCGTTAATATAAATGTTGAAGAATACAAACGGCCGACCTTTGAAGTGGTGTTCAATCCTTTGAAAGGCAGCTATAAACTTAATGAAAGGGTCACAGTTTCGGGTTCTGCAAAAGCGTATGCAGGGAATGCCATTGACCAGGCAGCAGTTAAGTACCGGGTAGTCCGATATACTTATTTCCCATGGAGATATTATTGGTTCGATTACTTCCCGTCGCAGCCGGAGATGGAAATTGCACAGGGTAGTACAGTAACCGGTCAGGATGGAAATTTTACAATTCAATTCATTGCCACTCCTGATCAATCTGTCCCTGAAAAACAACAGCCGTCATTCAGGTACATGGTTTATGCAGATATTACGGATATCAGCGGTGAAACTCAATCGGAATCAACCTCTGTTGAGGTTAGCAATATTGCCTTAAAAGTTGACTTGAATTTAGCTGAAACTATTGACAGAGCTGAGTTCAAAGAAATTAAAATCAGAACCACCAATTTAAACGGACAACCTGAACCGGCTTCGGGTAAGATCATCATTTCAAAATTAATGGAGCCCGAACGTATTCTGAGAAGCAGGAAGTGGGAAAATCCTGATCTATCCCAGATGACAAAAGAGGAATTCGTAAAGGATTTTCCTTTTGATAGCTATATGAATGAGTCCGATCCCGAAAACTTAAAGACGGAATCAGTTGTTACCACTGTAAATTTTGATACAAAGACAGATTCAATCATTCAATTGGACAATGTACAGAGTTGGAAAAGCGGAAGATATATTGTAAATGTTGAAACCAAAGACAGTTTCGGGCAGGATGTTAAAACGAAAACCTTTTTCATGCTTTTTGAGAGAGAGGAAACCAAACCTCCGGTGAATGAGATAAACTGGTTCCATGTGATCAAAGGTAAAGGTGAACCAGGCGAAAAGGCTTCATTCCTGCTCGGAACCAGGGATAAAAATGTCCATGTTCTGTATGAAGTTGTTCAAAAAGAAAAAATCATTCTAAACCAGTGGCTTGAATTGAGCAATGAACAAAAATTAATCGAAATACCGATTATTGAAGAGCATCGTGGTGGAATTTCGGTGAATCTCCTATTTATAAAGCACAACCGAAGTTTTGAAAGCCAGTTTAATGTTGAAGTTCCTTTTACCAATAAACAAATTGACTTTGAGTTTGAAACCTTCCGCGATAAACTGGTTCCAGGACAAAAGGAACAGTGGAAGATAAAGCTTAAGGGTCATAACGGTGAAAAAATAGCCGCTGAACTTCTTACTTCCATGTACGATGCTTCGCTTGATGCATTGCTCGATCATTCCTGGCAGTTCAGTCTTTATTCACAATTATTCGGGCATCTTTCGTGGGAGGCTTTTCAGTCATTCGGGACAAGCAAAAGCAGCCTTTATGTTCCTCCTTTTGTTTTCGATCAGCCTGTTTTCAGAGAATACGACCAGCTGAACTGGTTTGGATTTGATTATTTTGGAAGTTTGTATTATCGCAAAGGATATATGGAAAAAGGCGCTGCGATGGACGGCAGGCAGGCGCTCCCGGGGCAGGAAATGGCTATGGATAAAACAGAGGCTGTTCAGGAAGGAAATATAATTACGGAATCAATTAATAAAGATGAACCGGTTTCGGGTGAAAATTACCCCGGAAAAGAAACTGAAAAATTCTCAGGTATGCAGGTACGCAGGGATTTTCGGGAAACAGCATTCTTTTATCCATCGCTTAAAACGAACGAATCAGGTGAAATTGAAATCAGCTTTACGGTTCCTGAATCCCTTACCAAATGGAAGCTGATGGGGTTAAGTCACTCGAAAGATTTGTCATACGGACAATTTCAAAAGGAAGTTGTTACCAGTAAGAATCTGATGGCAATGCCAAATGCCCCGCGATTCTTCAGAGAGGGCGATAAAATGTTCTTTCCTGTCAAGATCGTAAATTTATCTGATAGTTCCCTTTCAGGATTCGCAGAGCTAAAGTTCTTCGATGCACGGACGATGAAAGACATATCCGAAATGCTCATGCCGGCTAATGAATCCTTGTCTTTTTCGGTTACCAAAGGAAATTCACAGGTTGTTTACTGGGAGATAAATATTCCTGAAAATATTGATGTCATTGTTTACCGCATCAAAGCTACGTCTGGTGATTTTTCCGATGGAGAAGAGAAAGCAATTCCTGTTTTGAAAAACCGTATGCTGGTTACCGAATCGCTTCCAATGCCTTTAAAGGGAAATCAAACCCGGACGTTTAAATTTGAAAAACTTATTAATTCAGGCAAAGATTCAAAAACCCTGAAAAATCATAGATTCACCCTCGAATTTTCTTCCAACCCGGCGTGGTATGCGATTCAGGCACTGCCTTCCATTATGGAAAGCGAAATAGAATCAGCGGATAACATCTTCGACCGTTACTATGCAAATAGCATTGCTTCTTACCTCGTAAATAAAAATCCAAAGATTAAATCGGTTTTTGAAGCCTGGAAGAATTATTCACCGGATGCGTTATTGTCGAACCTGGAAAAGAACCAGGAATTGAAATCAGCTATTTTGCGGGAAACTCCCTGGGTGATGGATGCTAAAAGTGAAACGGAACGCAAACAAAGAATTGCCCTCTTGTTCGATCTGAACCGGATGTCGGACGAATTGGCCGCCTCTCTTCGCAAACTTCAGCAAAAGCAATCTCCCAATGGCGGCTGGCCGTGGTTCAAGGGAATGCCTGAGAGCAGGTACATTACACAGGAAATTGTGACCGGTTTCGGGCATTTGCAGCACCTCGGCATCGCTGACCTGAAAAAGAATCCGGAAACCTGGAACATGGTCCGAAGTGCTATTTATTACCTTGATGAACGAATTAAGGAAGACTATGACTGGTTGATCAAACACGATGCAGACTTAAATCTAAATCATTTGGACTATACCCAAATTCAATACTTATATGCCAGGAGTTATTTCCTTAGCATGCTTCCTGTTAAAGAAAATATTCAGACGGCATTTAATTATTATCAGGAACAGGCAAAAAAATACTGGCTTGAAAATAACAAATATGCACAGGGTATGATCGCACTTGCCCTAAACAGACTTGGTGATAGTGCAATTTCTCAAAAGATCATGGCCTCCATCAAGGAACATGCATTGTATTCAGATGAAATGGGAATGTACTGGCGGGATAATATTGGAGGTTATTATTGGCATGAAGCTCCGATCGAAACACAGGCCTTGCTTATTGAAGCGTTTGATGAAGTTTCAATGGATTCCGGATCGGTCGAACAGATGAAAATATGGCTTTTAAAACAAAAGCAAACTCAAAACTGGAAAACACCAAAAGCCACTGCCGAAGCGGTTTATGCATTGTTACTTAAAGGTTCCGATTGGCTGGTTTACGATGAATTAGCAGAAATCAAAGTTGGTAAAGAGGTAATCAATCCTTTCGAAAGAGATGATACAAAATTCGAAGCCGGAACGGGATACTTTAAAACTTCATGGTCAGGTGGTGATGTTAAACCTGAAATGGGAAACATTACAGTCACCAACAAAAATGAAGGGATTGCCTGGGGCGCCGTTTACTGGCAGTATTTTGAGGACCTTGACAAGATCACATCACAGGAAACACCTTTAACTTTGGATAAAAAGCTCTTTGTTGAACGCAATACCGATGCGGGACCTGTTTTAGAAGCTTTGGCGGATGGAAAGAAGCTTAAAGTCGGAGACAAGATTAAAGTTCGTATTGAACTCCGTTCCGACCGTGATATGGAATACCTTCACATGAAAGATATGCGGGCATCAGCCTTTGAACCTGTCAATGTATTGTCAGGTTATCATTACCAGGATGGATTAGGTTATTACGAAAACACTCTGGATGCTTCGACAAACTTTTTCTTTGAGCACCTGCGTAAGGGAACATATGTTTTCGAATACACATTAAAGGTTTCACAAAAAGGTGATTTCTCAAATGGCATTACCACCATCCAGTGCATGTATGCACCTGAATTTACAAGCCATTCGGAGGGAGTAAGGGTTGTGGTTGAATAATAAACTGTAATTCTCTATTCGATTGAATTCTCCCAGGTTGCCAGACTCCGTGGTAGGAATAAACTGTATTGTATAGGTTTCCATTCAGGACTTTTTGCCTCCCATATCGCCGTTAGTATTAGCTTAAATTTCATAATTAGCAGAATGGATTTGAGGGAAACTTCTACCAGTTAATCTTACCTTTTGAAAGAATGAAAACAGTAAAACCAGGAAAATATACACAGCTAAAGTCATCCCATAAAAACCAGGAAACTGCAACGGATGTGTAATCAAAATGATTACTTTTCCGAGAACGGCAAACGGATCCGTAAAAATATCCCAGCTATTAGGAAGAAAAAGCAGCCAAAGCAGGCCGGGAAGAATAATATGGTGCAATCGCCCGTACATCCTTAATACTATTCGGCTGCTAATCCATAGGGGAACAAAAGCCAGGAAAAGATTCCAGGCAAGAAAAATAAAATGCAGGGACCCTGTAAAAACTATCCTAACAAAAAGCAGACTGAGACTGAATACGCATGATACCAGTATGTAAAATACAAGACTGTTTTCCAGGGTTAGAACCCTATTTATTGTCCTGTTCATAATGAATTATTTAAAATCTGCGCTCACAGAAATTCACTACTGTGAGCGCAGGGTAAATTTAATTGCTTTGATTTGCTGCGTTATTTATTTGTCCGTACCAGTTGATCCGCTTTGAAAGGTACATAACTACTCCCAGGATAACAAAGAGCCCGATACTACCGAGAAGCAGGCTGTAATCCTCCATCTGAAGAATAACAAACAGGAAAGCATACAGTGTAACAAGTAATGAAAAAGTTATAGTCGTAAGTTTATAGGATTTGAACATGCTTTGAGAATAAACCGTGATCAATCCGACTATTGCAGCGGCAGAAATCACATATGCCAGGTTAAAACCAACCTGTTCGGAAAGCGATAGAAGAAGGGAATAGAACAGGAGTAGCGCAAATCCAACCAAAAGGTACTGAACCGAATGAATCCGTTTTTTATTGATGATCTCGGCAAACAGAAAAATAAGGAACGTCAAAGCAATGAACATGAAAGCGTATTTGGCAGATCGCATGGATTTCTGATATTCATCAACGGCGAAAAGCAGGTTTACCCCGAAAAATGAATCATTCATGTTGAACGTCTGGTTATCCCAGAATTGAGGAAAATTCCGGTTCAAATCGAGTATGTTCCAGTTAGCTTTAAAACCTGACTCACTGATCTCATGGTGATCGGGTAAAAAACTGCCGGTAAAAGAAGGCGAAGTCCAGGGTGACTGAATAGTAACATTCGTAGTTTTACCTGCAGGGATAAAATACAGATTTTCACTTCCATTCAGGCTAAGGTCCAGACTGAAAGTATAACTTCCTGCGCCGGGATCGGGATTTATTTTGGAGGTTACTCCGGAACTTGCAATACCCGGATACTCAATTCCGGACTCAGCAGAGAAGGTATGATTATTAAGTTTCAGCAATATTTCATTCTGGATACCCCTGAGATCGCTTATTCCTGTTAGCAGGCAGGCCTTTTCCCAATAGATTTGTTCTGATGAAATTCCGTATTTGCCGAACTCAGGAAGCGTTATTGAACCGGACAGGTGAATATGCGATTGATAAACAATCACCTTGTAGATGCCCCGGTATCGTATCTCCGGGTTCATCTGTCCTGAAATATCAAGAGTTTCAGGAAGCACATAAAATGTTTTGGAAACCGTATATTCCTCATCACCATTTTTTTGTATCTCGAAATAAGGTAATGCCAGGATGGGCCCTGAAATGGTTTGGGACCGGCCCCATTTATCACTCACTTCCTGTACTACAGAATCACGGGTCATCTGCCGCTCCCTGATCATATCCTGTATCATGGCGCCGGGGATCAGGAGTAAAAGGATTAAAAATCCAATGATCGCTATCTTTACTGAGATTGAACGCGAAATTTTTTCTGTGAATTCTTGTAATGTTTGCATATTTATTTATTTGTTTAAAGTACTTTGAAATACAAAGTACAAGGTAAAAAAAATTTATTGCTTTTTAATTAAATCTTCCAGGGCATCAAGGTGTAATCTGAAAAGGGTTTTTCCTGCTTCCGTGGCCTGGTAACTGGTATTGGGCTTCCGGCCAACAAATTGTTTTTTCATTTTGATATATGCCTTTTCTTCGAGGGCTTTAAGGTGGCTGGCTAAATTTCCATCGGTTGTTTCCAGCAATTCCTTCAGGCTGTTGAATTCCATCCAGTCATTGACCATCAGCACCGACATAATTCCCAGTCGTATCCTGTTTTCAAAAGCTTTATTTAAATTGGCCAGAATGTTTTTCATCGTTCGTAGCGGAAGTACATGATCAGTCCATAAACAATATGCAATATCCCAAACCCGATCGTCCAGAAAACCAGACCGAAGTTCGTGAATATTCCGGCAAGCAAACCTAAAGTAATTTCTAAAATACCAAGGTAATGAATTTCGCCAAAGGTATATTTACCGGCATTAACCAGGGCCAAACCGTAAAATGTCAGCATTGCAGAGGCGACCAGAGTAATATCACTGCGGAAAATGAGAATCAGGGTAAACAATCCTCCCGTTATCAATGGAATAAAAAAGTGAACTAACAATCTTTTGGTTGTGTGGTCCCACAATTTCAGATGATTTCTTTTCGCTTTCCGGTAGGAGAAAAACAGTGCGCACCCCAGTGCAAAAATGAATGTTAAAGATGCTACAAGCAAAAGCAGACCAGTCATATTTCTGCGGACAGATGATCCAGGAACATAAAGATGCTCATCGTACATAAGTTGTCCGAAGTTTAGCAACCAGTATATCGCAAAAGCTCCAAGAATGGCGACAATGCCGGCAGAAACTCCGGATAAGCCACTCAGCGAATGAAATCGCGAGGAGCGTTCCATCAGGTTCTTTATTTCACTTAAGTCTTTAAAATTCTGTGAATCTTCCATGTTCTATTAATATTAAAAGTACTTTGAAACGCAAAGTAAAGACATATTATTTTATCTTACAAACATTTTATGAAAATTTATTCAGATCCGTTTTTTGAAATTGTAAGGACAGAAATTCCAATAGGATAAAAAAAAGTGAAAACTTTACAGGAAACCATCCTGAAACTATTCACTTTCCAAAGGATAAGTATTTGTACTTCCAATCTGATTCTTGCCGGCTCTCTAATACCTGATAACGCTCAAACTTGACACTGCAGCCTCAACATCAATTATTATCTGGTTGGTGGCACTTGAAAAATTTGAAGTCCGGTACAATCCTGTGCTTATTTTTTCGAATCCTTCGAGATCTCTTGAAGAAAGAACTGTGCTGGTATGTAACTCGCAACCACTGGCTTCCGGAATTTTTAACTCTATTGATGATGCCCCTGCATCAATATTTACTTTTGTTTGTACCGACCGTTCCCCAAGCCTCAGTTCAAGACTTGAGGCACCTCCTTTAATATCAATTTTTTCAACTTTAAACGGTGTTATATCCATTTCAAGGCCTGCAGCTCCAACTTCAATATTCATTTCCCAAACAGGCTCCGGATTCAAGGCCAGCCAAACCGTATTCTTAAAATCCCGGTTGCGAATATGAGTTTGATCCTGCCTGACTTTTATGGTTGCATTATTTCCATCACGGGTTGTTATTGCGCTGTAGGATCCAAATCCTCCTTCATTATCAATTTCGTAAAGCTCCTGTGTCTGGTTTTTAATA
Source organism: Bacteroidales bacterium (assembly GCA_020052415.1). Taxonomy (GTDB): domain Bacteria; phylum Bacteroidota; class Bacteroidia; order Bacteroidales; family JAADJA01; genus JAADJA01. The sequence continues at coordinate 40,156 of JAGVPB010000021.1, forward strand.
TAGAATTTACCGGCAGCAGCATCAAGGTCAAGCCTAACCATTGTCAGTGTGGAATCATAGGAATCGGTAAGATGTTGTTGCTTCCAGGCATCTTCATCATTATATTCATGGGTATGTTCATGTGAATTCCATCTGAACCAGGAATATTCTTCGGATGGATACAGGGCAAGAATGATAATGGCAATGAGGATGGCGGCTCCTGAAAGAATTAATTTAATAAAGGACTTTACCGGCAAAATGGCAATTCCCCAGAAAACAAAAATCAAAGGCCAAAGCCTGAACAAGGAGTGGAAGTTAAAATAAAAGACGTCTAAATTCCTTAAAATAAAAATAACTCCAAGCGTAACCAGAAGGATACCCCAAAATACATTTCCCTTTTTCATTATAATTTGTTTTTTTGAAAACTGTTAATAATAAGAATAGCTCCAATTACAACCAGGATCAGCGGCCACAAGTCACCGAAATCAATCCTGGGAACAAACCGGTCAATAAGAAAAATAGAGCCTATGGTTATGAGGATTATTCCTCCCCATATACTGCCGTCACTTTTTTGTTTCATTTTTTGTTCCATGTTTTCTGGTTTAATTTCTTTATCCGTTGGTTCTTCCTTAACTGATTGAGCTGTTGGATTTCCCGTTTGATAAGGCTGAATCGGTGTTATGATCCAAAATACGAGATAGGCAAGTAAGCCGCTACCACCGGCAAAAAAAGCCACAACAAATATTACTCTGAAAATTACCGGATCGGTACTGAAGTACTCGCCAAGGCCACCGCAAACTCCACCTATCGTGGAATTATGAAGGCTCCGGTATAAACGCTTTTGTTCCATTTTTTAAAATTATACAAAATCAAAATATGATTTGAGATAACGGCTAATAAGACGCTTATTTATCCTTGCCGTTACAATGTTAATCAAATAAAGATTTTAGACGACCAATTATTTAGCACCTTATTGTAATTGTAATATTTAAATACAAATTTAAGTTTTATTTTTATATTCTCTAAATTGACATATTTTTAATGAGATTACTTTATTTTCTAATTTAGTTTTGTATTTTTACCCACCTAAAATATGCAGATATTTATATTTATAAAATAGCAAAACAATCAAATGATAACCGGAGAACAAATAATAATGAAGGATGGAAAGCTGGAGGTCCCTGATTATCCAGTAATCCCATATATTGAAGGGGATGGTACCGGCCCCGATATTTGGAAGGCTTCGCAGCGGGTTTTTGATGCTGCGGTTGATAACGCATATCATGGAAAACGGAAAGTGGTGTGGAAGGAAGTATTTGCCGGTGAGAGTTCCTTCAACAAATCAGGAAACTGGCTTCCGGAGGAAACTATTGATGCCTTCAGAGAATATGTTGTCGGAATAAAAGGTCCGCTGACAACACCGGTTGGAGGCGGTATCACGTCATTGAATGTTGCCCTGAGACAGATACTTGACTTATATGTATGTCTGAGGCCAGTTAAATATGTTGATGGAGTTCCTTCTCCGGTTAAAAAGCCGGAGGATGTGGATATGGTAATTTTCAGAGAGAATACAGAGGATATTTATGCAGGTATTGAATGGAAAGAAGGTTCGGCAGAAGCTAAAAAAGTGATCAGCTTTATACAGGATGAAATGAATGTTAAAAAAATCCGGTTTCCCGAAACATCAGGTATTGGTATAAAGACAGTCTCAAAAGAAGGGTCGTTCCGGTTGGTAAAAGCAGCAATTGAATATGCATTGGGTGAGGAACGAAAATCATTGACCCTGGTTCACAAAGGCAATATCATGAAATTTACTGAAGGCGCTTTTAAAAACTGGGGTTATGAAATTGCCCGAAATGAGTTCAGAGATAAAATAGTCACGGAGCGTGAAAGCTGGATCATCGGGAATAAAGACGGCAATCCGAATCTTACAGTTGAAGCAAATGCTATTATGATTGACCCCGGTTATGTGATGATGACCAATACTCAAAAAGCAGAAATCAGGGATGAAATCGAGACTGCTTTGAAACTTTTACCCACTCATGGAAATGGCCAGTGGAAACAAAAATTATTGATCAGGGATTCAATTGCTGATATCACACTTCAGCAGGTACTTACGCGTGCCAAAGAATTTGATGTGATAGCTACCTTGAATTTGAACGGGGATTATCTTTCGGATGCCTTGGCTGCACAAGTCGGAGGGATCGGAATTGCCCCGGGGGCCAACATCAATTATATGACCGGGCATGCAATTTTTGAGGCAACACATGGTACTGCCCCTAAATATGCCGGCCTCGACAGAGTCAATCCCGGATCTGTTATCCTTTCGGGAGCCATGATGTTTAAATATCTTGGCTGGAACAAGGTAAATGAACTCATCTGGAAAGGATTGGTAAAATCAATACAACAGAAAAAGGTAACCTATGATTTTCACCGTTTGATGCCGGGGGCAAGTTTGTTAAAATGTTCAGAATTTGCAGACAATATAATCGTTAATATGTAATAAGTTAAATAACAATAATTAAAAATGCGAACTTTAAAAGAAAAATTATTTCAGAAAATAGAAGAATTCAGACCCAGAACTGAACGACTTCTTAATGAATATGGCGATGTTGTGATTGACAAGGTAACTATTGCACAAGCGATAGGCGGGATGCGTGGTGTGAAAAGCCTGGTGACCGATATCTCCTACCTCGACCCGAATGAAGGAATCAGGTACAGAGGCTATACACTGGAAGAAGTATTTCAACTCCTGCCCAAGCCAAAAGACTCAGAGATGCCTTTTGTTGAAGGATTGTTCTATCTTCTTCTCACTGGTGATATTCCGACTGAAGAAGAAGTGCTTGATGTGGTTGACGAATTCAGTAAAAGGAGAATTGTACCACGATACATTTATGAGGTGATAGATGCGCAACCCTGTTGTAGTCATCCCATGACAATCTTTTCGACGGCAATACTTACAATGCATCGTGAATCATTTTTTACAAAGAAATATTATGCAGGAATCAATAAAAAAGACTATTGGGATCCGATGTATGAAGATGTTTTGAATCTTCTTGCAAAACTTCCGGAAATTGCTACCTACACTTATGCCAAGCTTTATCGTGATGGTAAGCGTATCCAATCGAATCCGAACCTCGACTTTGGTGGTAATTTCGCGTTTATGATGGGTAAACCCAAACCTTATGACGATGTTTCACGCCTGCATTTTATTCTTCACAGTGATCATGAAAGTGGAAATGTAAGCGCACATACAGGTCATCTTGTAGCCAGTTCGCTTTCTGATATTTATCTTTCAGTTTCTGCCATGGTTAACGGACTCGCAGGACCATTGCACGGCCTTGCTGCCCAGGGTGTACTTCAATGGCTGCATGAACTTATAGAACGGATGGGAGGTGCAGACGCAGAACCTTCGGAAGAAGAGGTAAGACAATATGTATGGGAAACTTTAAATTCAGGTTATCTTATTCCGGGGTTCGGACATGCTGTTCTCCGGAAAACAGATCCCCGCTATACGTTGCAACGAAAATTCTCTCAGAAACATTTGAAAGATGATCCTATTTTCAAATATGTTGACATATTGTATAAAGTTGTTCCTCCGATTTTACAGGAACAGGGTAAGGCCAAAAATCCCTGGCCGAATGTGGATGCGCAATCAGGCGTAATACAATGGCATTACGGGGTGAGGGAATATGACTTTTATACAGTGCTTTTCAGTATAGGAAGGGCATTAGGAATTAGTGCCAATATTATCTGGGACAGGGCCCTTGGTTATCCGCTCGAACGTCCCAAATCGCTGACTACTGAAATGCTTGAGGAAATAGCAGGTATTAGAAAGAAAATTGAGAAAAAAGAAGAAGCTCCAAAAGAAAAAACCGTAGTTAAAAAAGAATCCTGAGTTTAGGTCATTACGAATTTTCATCGCCTCTCAGGTAAGTATCATCAACCATTTGCTTTAAAAATATATGGTTGAACAAATTGAAATATTGTTACCATCTTATCAGCGCGGATTTCATCTTATTACCGGCGTGATCGAAGATAGTTTGCCTAATTTACCAGCCGTTGGAATATTGCATCTGTTCATCAGGCATACTTCAGCCGGCCTGACAATTAATGAAAACGCCGATCCAACCGTAAGGACTGACCTTGAAAGAATATTTAATAAACTTGTTCCGGAAGGGTCGAAGGAATACATACACACAATGGAAGGCCCTGATGATATGCCGGCACATATAAAATCAACTCTTACCGGACAATCAGTGACAATTCCAATAACCAATCATCATTTAAACCTCGGAACATGGCAAGGTATATACATGTGCGAATTCCGAAACAGAGGCGGAAGAAGGAAAGTGGTTGCAACGATATATTATTGATTTATCACTTAACAAACTTACCATTCTGTGTAAAACTGTTTATACCTGATAATAAATAAAGGTATAATCCTGGAAGAAAATGTGAAATATCAATGGATTGTCTATTGCCAACTTTGCAGGTAAGAATTTTTTGACCGGTTGGATTTATTATTATCAAATCAAATTCTTCAGACGAACTGAATTCCAATTTCAATATTTGTTCAGAAGAAATGTATTTTAAGGAATGCCCCTGATACGTGACGACCGGTTCAGGTATTGAAACTGAACCAGTATCACACACACAAGCACTGCGGATAATATCTCTGCGGAACATAGGCCAATCCGGACCACCCACACTTTCAAGTGAAACAGCATACGCCCGGCCATAATTTAACTGGACATTCGGATATTCGGCATGGCCGCCCACTACAAAAGCATCGAGCAATCCATCATTGTCAAAATCGCCAATCAACGGACCATGATCAATTTCAAAATCCTGAGTCCCGAAATGTGCCTGGAGGTCAACATTCCAGATCAAACTTCCGTCATTTCCATTTAAACCGATCAGGTTTCCTTCGCTTGTGCCAAAAACAACATCCAGAAATTCATCATTGTTTACACCTGAAATAGCTGCTCCTCTGAATGTTGAGCCATAACCCGGAATGGAATAACTCCAGAGCAGATTACCATCGCTTTTAACCGCACCTATTTTATACCAGTCGCTGACAACGATTTCAAGGGATTCATCATTATTTAGGTCGGCAATGCTTGTAGGTGCTCCAATGTAAAAAGGTGATGGAAAAGAAAAATCCCACAAAAGACTTCCATCTTCAACATTTAAAACATTTAGCAAACCTGAATAATCACCTATTGCGACTTCTTTTATCCCATCTCCATCAATATCGGCTTGTGAAGCACCATGATAAATAACATCGTTGGGCAGGTCCGATTCCCAAATCAATTCATGATTATCGCCCCTGAATGCAAAGATTTTATGATTTGTTCCAAAACTCCAGTTGGCTACAACAAAATCAAGTTGTCCGTTCCCATCCACATCGAGGATCGTTGGTTCAGTTTGTATCCAGCAATTGGGATCGGCATTGAACTCCCATTCGATTGAACCGTCTTCACCATTAATACAAATGATCCATCCATCAAATTCACCGTGGAGGATTTCAGGCTTATTGTCATTGTCAACATCGGCAATGGCAGGAGGTGAATCGCTGCCATGAGTGGGTGTTGTCCATTCAATATCTCCGGTGAGCGCATCAAAGCAAAAGGTTTGTGCTACACAGGAACCTGGAAGGACGATTTCAAGTTCCCCATCCAAATCCACATCATAGATTATGGGAGCCACATCATTACAACCGCCGGTATTTACATCCCACAGCAATGAGCCATCTTCGGCATTCAAAACTATGATTCGTTCATCATTTCTATAAGTGCTGAATACTATTTCAGGCAGGTTATCATTGTCCACATCAGCCATAGCTGCGTTACCAAACGACATATCATCAGTGTCGTACCACCACTTGATTTGCGGAGTTTGTGAGTTACAATTATACCAAAATTGGAATATTAGCAACAGGAATAAAAATTGAGTTTTCATGCTTCGGGGATTCTAATTATCAAATTCCAAAACCAACAGGACACAAATATATTAAAAAGTTTGCTGAAATGATTTATAGAAAATAAAGACTGAATATTAATTCAAGGTTTGAAAAAGTAACAATCATCATTTACAGATACAATTGGTAGTGAACAGCAAAAATATAGAGTTCTCACAATTTGGTGCAGGTATTTGACATATTTTTTAGTAAATGGTGTTTGAAATATTAAAGTTTTAAGCATGAAACGTCTGATTCCTTAAAGGAATAATAAGGTGAGAGCCATGCAGGTTCATTTTGTTACTAAGGTCAAAGTCATCTCAAAAATAAGGTTTAAGTAACAAGCAGGAATAATGTGAAGTCCTTATATATCGAAAAAACCTTATTTTCCTCTTTTGCTAACCTTAGTAAAAATCACTCAATAAAATGTGATAACCTTATTATTATTTCTCATACGATAGTGAAATTCTAACTGGTCCGTCTCAGGCGGAAATAATTGAATTTCTTACTTTTGCTAATGCCGATTATATTTATGTTATTGTCCGGTGAGAAGAATTCATTTTTGGTTAGACCATTATATAAATCTCATTGGTTTTAATTATTCCAACCTTGAGTATAATGAATAATTTCCGGGAAAAACTCCCTGAATTCGCGCTTGTAGAGATTATAATCCATTTTTAAATCTTTAATGGCATTCTCCATACCCGATTTAAACGGAGTACGAATAGCCATTCCGGTCAATGCTCTTCCCAAACCTTCAAATGTCCCATAACCCTTTAACCAGTTGAATTTATTCATATAGGCTATAAACCGCTGGCTTCTGTCAGGAAGAATCGGATAATTCTTAAATAAAATTTTTTGGATTCGCTCAATGAAAAGATCGAGTGATTCTTCGGAATATATACTCCAGTCAGAGGAAAGAAAATGATCATAAAACATATCGGCAACAACACCCGCATATTTTCTATAATTGCCGGACAATCTTGCTTTGCTTTTCAGGTAAACAGGATGTGAGTCGGTGAAGGCATCTATTGCCCGGTGCAGCCGAATCCCGTGCTGAATCTCACTTCTGAATTTTAATATTCCCTCTCCTTTTACATGGTCGGCAATGAAATTTCCAATGATTATTTCTTCATTCTCACCTGATAAATATAAATGTGCCAAAAAATTCATTACTTCATTTTATGAAATTGTAAAAATAAAAAGATAATACATGCAAACTTTACTATTTAAAATCAATTTAGATAGCATATTGATTTTGAAATCACAAATATTTGTTTTTAAATTTGTTGAGTTTACAGAAAGACTCAGTCCGTAACGATACAACACATGGAAAATCTATTGTTATTAGGTGATGAAGCCATTGCTCAGGGCGCTATTGATGCAGGAATATCAGGGATTTATGCTTATCCCGGAACACCCTCAACAGAAATAATGGAGTATGTAATGAATTCCAAAGAACCGGAGGCTAAACAAATAAGATCCGGTTTTGCCACAAATGAAAAGACTGCAATGGAAGCTGCACTTGGAATGTCATATACAGGTAAACGTGCGATCGTATGTATGAAACATGTAGGATTAAATGTAGCTGCCGATGCTTTTATTAATTCTGCCATTACAGGTGCAAACGGTGGACTCATCGTTGTTGCCGCGGACGACCCTTCAATGCATTCTTCACAGAACGAGCAGGATTCACGATTTTATGGTAAGTTTGCCATGATCCCGACTCTTGAGCCCTCAAACCAGCAGGAAGCTTACGACATGGTTCATCATGGGTTTGATCTTTCTGAACGTTATCATGTACCCATATTAATGCGAATTACGACAAGGCTTGCACATTCCAGGTCGGGGGTCAGAAGAAAAGAACAAAGGGGACAAAATCAAATTCATTTACCCGAAAATCCAAAACAGTTTATTCTTCTTCCTGCAAATGCCAGGAAACAATACAGGCATCTCCTGGATATTCAGGAAAGCTTTCAGGCAGAGTCGGATAACAGTGAATTTAATATTTATTACAATGGAATTAATAAACAGCTTGGTATTGTAGCTTGCGGAATTTCCTATAATTATCTGATGGAAAATTATCCGGAAAGACTTATTCCATATCCGGTTCTTAAAATCGGGCAATACCCGGTTTCCAGGCCAAAAATGAACAGACTTTATAAGGAATGTGACGAAATTCTAGTCCTGGAGGACGGTTACCCGATAATAGAAGAGCTGATCAGCAGCTTCTTCGGACAAGGTAAAAAAATAAAAGGGCGGCTGGATGGCACTGTTCAGCGTGATGGTGAACTTAATCCCAATAAAGTAGGAAAGGCTTTAGGGCTGGTTTTCCCGGAAACAAGGCCTGTTCCTAAGCTGGTAACTGGGAGGCCGCCAAAACTTTGTCAGGGATGCCCGCACATTTATTCCTACAATGCTTTAAATGAAGCACTGGCGGGTTTTACAAAAGGCAGGGTTTTTTCTGATATTGGATGTTACACCCTCGGAGCTCTTGAACCTTTTGAAGCTATCAATACCTGCGTGGATATGGGTGCCTCCATTACTATGGCAAAGGGTGCCCATGATGCTGGATTTTCTCCTGCAGTAGCAGTAATTGGAGATTCCACATTTACCCATTCAGGGATGACCGGTTTACTTGATGCAGTAAATGATAACTCGTCAATTACCGTAATTATTCTTGATAATGCAACGGTAGCAATGACCGGAGGACAAAAATCTGCAGCAACAGGCAAAATCGAATCCATTTGCGAAGCTCTTGGGGTTGAAAAGGAGCATATTAAAGTGATCAATCCTTCCCCCAAAAACCATGAAGAAAATATGAATATTTATAAGAAGGAGATAATGTACGAAGGTGTTTCAGTAATAATTCCACGAAGAGAGTGCTTGCAGACTGCAGCAAAGAGGCTTAAAGATGAAAGCAGGAAAAAAGAATTGGATAAGATTAACGTTTAAAAATTCATTTGAGGGATGAAAAAAGATATCATATTAGCCGGGGTCGGCGGCCAGGGAATTCTTTCAATTGCAGCAGTAATTGGAACGGCCGCCGTTGATTCGGGTTTATTTTTAAAACAGGCTGAAGTTCATGGAATGAGCCAGAGAGGTGGTGATGTTCATTCAGATTTGAGAATTTCTGACAAAGAAATTGCATCCGATCTTATACCCGAAGGCAAGGCAGATATGATAATTTCAGTAGAGCCGATGGAATCACTGCGGTATATCCCAATGCTTAACCCGGGCGGATGGTTGATAACAAATACCGATCCTTACATTAATATTACCAATTATCCGGACATGCAGTTGGTTTTGAATGAAATAAGGTCATTTCCAAACCATGTAGCCATTGATGCAAATAAAATCGCTGCTAAACTCGGCCAGAAAAAATCTGCAAACATGATAATTTTAGGTGCATCATCAATATTTATAGGGCTTGAATACCGGAGGCTTGAAAATTCAATAAAGACAATTTTTAAAAACAAAGGTGAAGATGTAGTGGAATCAAATATTGTAGCGTTAATTGCCGGAAGGAATTTTGCTGAAAGTTATATCAAAAATTAAAAATTGTTTTCAAATCTTAAAAATGTATTAATTTAGCCCCAATATTTGCAGAGATAAAGAGTTGATTTAAAAATATAATAATTTTAATAAATTTTAATGTTTAACTAAATTTAATGATCATGAAGAGGATTTTACTTTTAACCTTTGTATTAGGTTTTGTTGCCAGTGGGTTTACTCAGCGGGCATCAATTTCCAAAGAACAACGCAATTATGCGGTAAAAAAGGTTCAGCCGACGACTGAAACCATGAATTTCAGTCATGAAACTATGACTTCTGCCATGCAACTTGTTACACCGACAGAAGATGTTATTATGCCTAATGACCGCTTTGATCTTCAAACCAATACCAGCATGCAAAACAGGATTTATGTTTATGATGATGGTACTATTGGAGCAACATTTACTTTCGGTGTGGCTGAAACAGCCTTTGCAGACCGTGGTACGGGTTACAACTATTTCGATGGTACTGCATGGGGTCCTGCACCATCTGCAAGAATCGAATCTGACCGTACCGGATGGCCAGCCTATGCTAAATGGGGAGTCAATGGCGAAATCAATTGCTCTCATTATTCAGGTGCCGCTATTGGAGGCCTTGACATTTCAAAAAGGACAAATAAGGGAACGGGAACATGGGAATCCTCAGTGTTTCATAGTCCCGAACCTTTAGCCGAGTATTTATGGCCAAGAATGACTACCGGAGGAACTGACAATTCTGTTATTCATGTCATTTCCCTTACCATGCCTGTTGCCAATGGTGGTGTTGTATATCAGGGAATTGATGGAGCATTGCTCTATTCCAGATCATCCGACGGTGGTACCACCTGGGATCCGCAACATTTAATTATGGAAGAACTGAGCAGTAATTTTTACAACAGTTTTGCAGGTGATACCTATGAAATTCAGGCTCAGGGTGACAATGTTGCAATCCTGTATGGTGAATCATGGCAGGATCTTGCTATGATGAAATCAACTGACGGCGGAACCACATGGACCCAGACTATTATCTGGCAGCATCCTTATCCTTTCTATGTAACCGGTGATATTACCGATACATTCTATTGTGCTGACGGCGCTCACAGCCTTGCTTTCGATCAGAGCGGTATGGTTCATGTCGCTTTTGGTATTAACAGGGCATATTCAGATGCTGCAGGCAGCTATTGGTTCCCGCTTGTTGATGGTTTGGGATACTGGAATGAATCCAGACCGACTTTCTCCGACGATATGGATGCATTATGCCCATATTCAGATTGCGGTTACTCAGAATTGGTTGAAGACTATAGCCTTATCGGATGGGCACAGGACATCAACGAAAACGGAACGTGGGATATAATTGGTGAAGTTGGAGCTTATTACATCGGCGCTTCAAGTCAGCCTCAAATTCTGGTTGATGATGTGAACGGGATTTATGTGGTATGGGCTGGCGTAACCGAAACTTATAACAACGGAACCCAGGATTATCGTCACCTCTGGGCACGTTACTCACCCAACGGCGATTGGTGGGCTAACAAATTTGTTGACTTGACCGGTTCCCTTGAGCATATTTTTGATGAATGCGTTTTCCCGTCAATAGCTTCAACTTCTGACGATTATTTCTACCTTGTTTTCCAGACTGATATTGAACCCGGACTTGCCGTAAGAGGCGATTTGGATCCTTATACAGACAATGCCATCAGGGTGATGAAGGTTGATAAAAATGAGGTAAAAGTTGGAATAAAAGAAAACAATATGCCGTTCGACGAATACGATGTATTGCAAAACTATCCAAACCCGGCTTCGGGAATGACCAGCGTTAAAGTTAATATCAGAAAAGCTACTGAACTTTCAATGGATATTGTTAACATGATGGGACAAAAAGTTCTTGAAGTTGCTCCACGTTCAGTTCTTCCTGGCATGAACGAAATAACGTTTGATGCATCCAAACTTACTCCCGGCGTTTATTTTTACGTTGTAAATGCAGGCGATGCATCCATCAGTAAAAAAATGGTTGTTGAATAAATTACTCTTTATTTATAAAAAAAGCTCTCTGTCATGAGAGCTTTTTTTTTCACTGATCTTACCTATTTATTATTGAAACCGCAGTGAGGTTTGAAATTCCTTATCGAAAATATTTTTTACAAACTGTTCAATAATTATTTTGTAAATTTGTTTCAATTTATTTGTAAGCAGTACTTTAAAATTAAATACCATGAAAAAAATTTTAACTTTCTTTTTCGCCCTCACTTTGGTGATTGCTGGATTTTCGCAAAAAAGAGCAGTCCTTTCTGATAACCTCAGGAATTATGGCGTCATTAAACCTTTGCCGGGTAATGAACCTGCCACTGTTGCTCAGAATAGTTATCCAATTATTAAAGCTGGTGATGATTTTTATGATGAGATTCAGGTGGGTACCACTCGATTCGACGATCAATCAAATGCCAGTATGCAAAACAGATTGTATTTGTATGAGGATGGTACAATCGGCGCTGCATGGATTTTTGGACTGGGAGAAACAGCATTTACTGACCGGGGTACAGGATATAATTATTTTGACGGAACCGCCTGGGGTGCTATTCCGGGTATAAGAATAGAAGATGAAAAAACCGGCTGGCCATCCTATTCTCCTTTGGGAGAAGAGGGTGAAATTGTTATAAGCCATACCGGAGCCACAGGGATGAAAATAGCCAAACGGGCTCAAAAAGGAACCGGTGACTGGAACTATTCGTTACTTGAAGGCCCCGACGGACACCACATGCTTTGGGGACGTTCAATTACAAGTGGCGTTGACCATAACAGGGTTCATGTTCTTGCACTTACCCTCCCGTTATCACATGCCGGAACTCCTTATGCCGGACTTGACGGCGCTTTGGTATATTCACGTTCAACAGACGGAGGAGATACCTGGGAGATCGAAAACCAGATTTTGGATGGAATGACCGCTAATGAATATTATGGTTTTTCTTCCGATATTTACGCTTTTGCAGAACCAAAAAACGATGTCATCGCTTTTACAGTCGGTGAAAGCTGGACAGATTTGTTTCTCATGAAGTCAATTGACGGTGGCCAGACATTTGAAAAAACCATGATCTGGGAAAATCCCTATCCTTTTTTCAACACTCAGGCACCCGCAGCAACCGATACATTTTATTGTATAGATGGTGCTCATAGCCTTGTTATTGATGACGATAATAAGGTTCACGTGGTATTCGGTATAAACAGGTCGCTTTCGGATGGAACCAATATGTACTGGTTCCCGTTTGTGGATGGAATCGGTTACTGGAATGAAGATATGCCTGCCTTTTCAAACGATGTGAATGCTTTGAGTCCTTATGGCGATCCGGGTTCCGAGCTTGTTGAAGATTACAATCTGATTGCATGGACCCAGGATGTAGATGGTGACGGCCAGATTACCTTTGTCGGTAACGGTACCGAAAATATCGGGACTTATTATCTGGGCCTGTCGAGTATGCCGCAGCTCGTTATCAACAGCAATGATCTTTATCTGATCTTTTCATCTACAACTGAAACCTATGATAACGGAACGGCTAATTACCGGCATTTGTGGGAGCGTTATTCGACTGACGGTGGAACCACATGGGACGATTTTACGGATCTTACATCCGATCTTATCCACATCTTCGATGAATGTGTTTACCCAAGCTGTGCATCAAATACGGATGAAAATCTTTACCTGCTGTACCAGCAGGACAACGAACCCGGCAATGCTGTTTGGGGTGCACAGCATCCTTACGGAGACAATAAAATTGTGATGATGACGGTTCCAATTCTGGGCACAGATATTAAGAAAACGAGTGATCTTGAAAACAATGTATCTCAAAACTATCCCAATCCTTTCGATAAATATACCGAAGTAAATATTATTTTTACTGAATCATGTACAATATCAATTGAGGTTTCAAATGGTTTGGGTCAAAAAATTTGGGAGTCCAAATCACTTAGCTGCAGACCTGGTAAGAACACAATTACCATTGATGGTGCAGGTTTGTTTCCGGGAGTTTATTTCTATACAGTAAGAACAGGTGACGATGCAGTAACCAAAAAAATGACTGTTAAATGATATTCCTCGTAAATTATTTAAAACCCCGATGAGACTTTGCACATTGGGGTTTTTTCTATATCATGCCAGGATTTGTTTATTTTTTATTTCATTAATTTTGCTAATCTAAAAAAAGATATACAATGAAAAAATCTATTATCATACTTGTAATGTTGTACCTGCCCTTTTTAGCGATTTCGCAGGACAGAGCCTTACCATCACAATCTCTCAGGGATATAGTGCTGGTAAAAAATAGTGGAGAAAAAAGATTTAATTTTTCCGAAATAAAGTCAGAACCCATGGTTAAATCCGATGGAGTGACTGTGGAAGAGGCTTCCATTGGCGACACACGTTATGATAACCAGTCGAATGCCAGTATTCCGAACAGAATTTGTTTTTTCGACGATGGAACCATTGGCACGACATGGACACGAAGCATGCAGGAAACCATGTTTCCTGACAGGGGGACCGGCTATAATTATTTCGATGGCACACAATGGGGCGATTGGCCGGAAGCAAGGGTAGAGGCAGCACAAACAAACCGACCGACTTATACTCGCTGGGGTGCAACTGGTGAAATGATCGTATCGCATACCGGCGGAAGTGGATTGTACATATCAACCCGCGAAGAAAAAGGAACCGGATCGTGGGATTTTTCTTCTTTTTCAGGTCCTGCCGGCCAACCTTACATCCTTTGGGACAGAGCCATCACCAGCGGTCCAGATTACAACAGGGTTCATTTGCTTGCCCTCACTTTACCTACAACTCATGGCGGCACACCCTACATGGGATTGGATGGAGCTTTACTTTATTCTTACTCAACCGACGGGGGCCTCACATGGTACTGGCAAAACGAAATCCTCAGTGGAATGGCCTCCGACGAATATACCGGATTTTCAGCAGATATTTACACTTTTGCCCAGCCAAAGGAAGATGTTGTAGCATTTGTTGTCGGCGATAGCTGGTGCGATTTGTTTTTGATGAAATCGGTTGATGGAGGTGAATCATTTGAAAAAACCATCATCTGGCAGCATCCTTATCCGCTATGGCAATTTGGAACACCCACTGATACCTTTTATTGTGCCGATGGCGCACATAGCCTGGTAATTGATAATGCAGGGACGGTTCATGTGGCTTTCGGAATCAGCAGGGCGCTGGCCGATGCTGATAATACCTACTGGTATCCGTTTGTTGATGGAATTGCATACTGGAATGAAAACATGCCGGCTTTTTCAAACAATGTAAATGCTCTCAGTCCTTATGGTGATGCTGGTTCAGAACTGACAGAAGACTATAACCTGATCGGCTGGTCGCAGGATGTGGACGGTAACGGCTCCCTGGACTTAATTGGAGAGATAGGTTTATATTTTATCGGATTATCAAGCATGCCGCAACTGGTAATGGATGATCAGAACAGGTTATACCTTGTATATTCGTCTGCCACCGAAACCTATACCAATGGAACTCATAATTACCGGCATATCTGGGCAAGGGGTTCCAATGACGGAGGACAGAACTGGTTCGATTTTTTAGATCTCACTTCTGATTTTGTCCACCTGTTTGATGAGTGTGTATATCCCAGTTGTGCAGCCGGTTCCGACGATTACATTCACCTGATTTATCAGCATGACAACTCTCCCGGAACTGCAGTATGGGGATCGCAACATCCTTATGAAGATAACACCATCGGATATTTAAAAATTAGCAAGGCCGAATTGACACCCGTTGGCATAAAAGAAATAAACGAAACGCTAACTGATAGCGATGTCAACCAGAATTATCCGAACCCATTTCGGGGAAGTACGGAGGTTATGGTAAATCTTAAACAAATATGTGATCTGACTCTGGAAGTGGTCAGTATTACCGGCCAAAAAGTGTATGAAACTGAAATATTGAGGGCAAAGCCGGGTTTAATCAGAATATCCATAAATGCTGAAAATATAAAACCAGGAATTTATTTTTATACGGTTAAAGCAGGGAATTCAGCATTTACGAAGAAAATGGTGGTGGAATAAGAACCTTCGCGCTGTTGGTGTCTGCGCCAAAGAAATGAAAAAAGATTACCCGACCTGTCAGGTTTTTTCCAACCTGACAGGTCTTTTTTATGACATTTTTATATTTATATTTTTTCTTAACTTTACTGCAACTTTAATTCATTGACCCATGAAAAGAATTATACTTTGCATTGCGCTTGCAACCATTAACCTTGCAGTTTATTCGCAGGAACCTATCATCGGCGAGACTTATTATGATCTTCAAACCAACGGTTCGTGCCAGAACAGGATTTATGTTTACGAGGATGGAACTATCGGCACCACATGGACAAGAGGAATGGAATATTTTTCTTTTGTTGACCGTGGCACCGGTTATAATTATTTCGACGGCAGCGTTTGGCAGCCCTGGCCTGAAGAAAGGATTGAAAACCAGCGCTGTGGTTGGCCATCGTATGCTCCTTATGGTGAGAGTGGTGAACTCGTGGTAGCTCATCTTTCTGGCGCAGATACAGTAGGATTATTATTCAACAAAAGAACTATCAAGGGCACAGGTGGCTGGACTGAATCTTTATTCACCGGCCCTGTTGGCAATGAGACATTATTATGGCCAAGGATGGTGACGGGTGGTTTGAACCATGAACACATTTTTCTGATTGCGTTTTCTTCCCCTGAAGCCAATGGCGGAGATCCCTACCAAGGTCTAGATGGCGCATTGCTTTATTCCCGCTCGATAAATGGCGGGAACTCATGGGATATTCAGAACCAAATATTCCCGGGAATGGATTCTACGGAATACAATGGCTTTGCAGGCGACTGCTATGCTATTGCTGAACCAAAAGACAATATAATTGCTTTTGTTGTTGGTTCTTTCAGAACAGATATGTTTTTGATGAAATCAATTGATTATGGCCAGACATTTGAAAAAACCATTATCTGGGACAATCCTTATGATACCATCCTTCCGGCGGATACTTTTTATTGTGTTGACGGCTCAGTTGCTGTTGCTTTGGATGTAAGCGGGAAAGCACATGTTGTATTTGGAATTACGAATCTCTGGTACAATGGTGGTTGGTATGGTGACAGATCAATTGACGGTATAGGATACTGGAATGAAGACCGCCCGGTATTTTCATCCGAAGTCAATGCCTTAAATCCTACCGGCGGTCCGGGCAGTGAGATGGTGACCGACTACAACCTGATAGGATGGGCTCAGGATATAACCGGAGATGGTATAGTTACATATTCTCCCTATAATTCATTCGGCTATTGTAACCACTATAGTGTTTCAAGCATGGTACAGCTTGTGACTGATGACCAGAACAGGATTTTCATCTTTTATACTTCCGTTACTGAAACCTATAACAACGGCATTGATAATTACCGGAGATTATGGTCACGATCTTCATTGAATGGGGGTGAAACCTGGGGGCAATTCTATCACTTTTTTGCAGATGATACGACCACTATTTTCAATGAATATGCTTTTCCTTCCTGTGCTGCCCGGTCGGATGATTATATTCATCTTGTGGCAATGATCGATATGGCACCCGGTATTTACAATTGTCCGGAAGAAAATTATTATGAAAATAACTTTCAATATATTAAGGTTTCGAAAGTGGATATTGTCGGTATTGAACCGGTCATTGAAAAGCCTGGATTTGAGGTTTCTCAGAACTTTCCCAATCCTTTCTCTGAATCCACTCTTGTTAAAGTCAACCTTTCCGTACCTGCCAATCTGACCCTCGATATCCTGAATTTATTAGGGCAAAAAGTTGGTCCGACAAAATATTTCAATGGATTAACAGGAAACAATAACCTGAAGATTGAAAGAGCAAACCTTTCGCCGGGTGTGTATTATTATAATGTAAGAGCCGGGGAAAACTCGGTGACAAAAAAAATGATCGTTAAATAAAATTCTGAATTATGAAAACAGAAGTATTTATTTCAGCATGTGTATTGATCAGCCTTACCGGCTTTTCCCAAAAAAGGGTGATGATCTCAAAGGAATGGCAGAATTATGGAGTAAGAATTGATAATTATGTTAAACAAAATCCGGAAGAACAACAATTAATACTTCCCTTAAAAAACAGTTGTCTCCTTGAAGAGGATATAGGTACAACCTATTACGACCTCCAAACCATGGCAAGCACACAAAAGCGTATTCATGTATTCGATGACGGCACTATGGGTGCGGTTTGGACAATGGGATTTGATTATACGGCTTTTTGGGACAGGGGCACAGGATATAATTATTACGACGGAGCAAGCTGGGGGCCTTTTCCTGATAGTATTATTGAATCGAATCGTTCGGGCTGGCCTGAATATGCTCCTTATGGTGAGAATGGTGAAATCGTTGTTTCCCACATTTCAGGGGCGGGTGAAGCAGAAGGGCTAACCTTATTAAAGCGTGAAAACAAAGGGACCGGAGATTGGGAGGAATTAAATTTTCTTGGCCCTCCTGATTGTGAAGATTTAAAGTGGCCGCGAATTGCCACAGGAGGGGTCAGCAATTCGGTGATCCATTTATTAGCAGTTACTGCTCCCACTTCTAATTGTGGATTTCCATATCAGGGTCAGGAGGTTGCCATATTGTATTCACGATCATTCGATGGAGGAGGTAACTGGAATCCGGAAAACTATGTAATACCAGATATAGACAGCAGCTACTATAACGGATTTAGCGCTGATGTTTATGAAATAAGAGCCGATGGCGACAATGTAGGAATTTTGATCGGGGACCCATGGATTGGTTTGCTGTTGCTAAAATCAACGGACGGAGGAGATACCTGGACAAAAACGATCATCTGGGATCATCCCTATCCATTTTGGATAAATGGTCAGGAGACGGATACCTTTTATTGTGCCGATGGAGCCCACAGCCTGGATTTTGATGATAATGGAATTACTCATGTTGTATTCGGCATTAACCGGACTTATTCAGATGCTGCAGGATCATACTGGTTTCCTGCCGTGGATGGTATCGGTTACTGGAACGAAAACAGACCCACGTTTTCAAATAATCTCAATGCTTTAAGTCCTTACGGAGATCCCGGATCAGAGCTGGAAGAAAATTACAGCCTGATAGGCTGGACACAGGATGTGAATCAAAACGGACAACTCGATATCCTGGAGGACTGGGGTAGATATTACTTAGGTTTTTCGAGTATGCCACAGATTATTTTTGATGAGAGCTCGAATATTCTGGTCTTAGTTTTCTCTTCTGTGACCGAGACATACGATAACGGAGCTCAGAATTACAGACATTTGTGGATGAGAGGGTCTCCCAATGGTTCATGGTGGGGGGCTTTTCATGATTTAACGAATGATCTTTCTCACCTTTATGATGAATGCGTATTTCCTTCACTTGCTACTTTTTCTGATGATGCCTATTATTTGACTTACCAACGCGACAATGAGCCCGGACTTGCTGTGAGAGGTGATTTAGATGAGTACACAGAAAATCAAATTACTTTCATGACAACATATTTAGGTGTGGGTTTCAATGAAAAAGAAATATCAGGTGAAATCCTCAGTGTTAGCCAGAACCAGCCCAATCCGTTCAGGGGTGAAACGAAAGTAAAGGTTGAGCTTTTTGAATCCGCTAATGTATCCCTTACGATGACAACTCTGACAGGCCAGAAGGTGCAGGAACTAAATAAAGGTCCTCTTCAGCCGGGAGTAAATATTATCACCATCGATGCGGCAGGACTCAAGCCCGGGGTTTATTTCTATACGGTAAAAGCCGGGGATAACTCCATAACGAAAAAAATGATCATCAAATAAAATCCAGAATTATGAAAAGAACAATTTTATCCACAGCATTATCAGTATTTGTGTTGATCCTTTTTGCACAGTTTCCAACCCAGCCGGTTTCGATTTTGAATCCTGTCGAAGATACAATCGGGGAATCCATTTACGATCTCCAGACAAATGCGTCATGCCAGAACCGGATTTACCTTTTTGACGACGGCACCATCGGGGCCACCTGGACGAGAGGGATGGAAGAAACAACAGCTTTTAATGACCGTGGTACAGGCTATAATTATTATGATGGAAGCACTTGGCAATCCTGGCCGGAAGAAAGGATCGAGAGCATGAGAACGGGCTGGCCTTCGTATGCTCCTTATGGTGAAGGAGGTGAAATAGTGGCGGCTCATATTTCAGGTGCAGATACCATTGGTTTATTATTCAATAAAAGAAACATCAAAGGCTCAGGAGAGTGGGTTGAATTTTTATTTACCGGCCCTGCAGGTCATGAACTATTATTGTGGCCAAGAATGGTCACCGGAGGCACTGATCATAGCAATATTTGCCTGATTGCAATGACTGCTCCTGTGGCCAATGGTGGTGCGTTATTCCAGGGAATGGACGGTGCATTGCTTTATTCCCGCTCAACCGATGGCGGAGAAACCTGGGATATTCAGAATCAATTATTGCCAGGAATGGATTCGAACTTATATACCGGATTTTACAGGGACGGCTATGCTTTTGCTGAGCCTGAAAATAATATTGTCGCCTTTGTGGTAGGTTCTTATCAGAGCGACTTTTTCCTTATGAAATCAACTGATCAAGGCCAGACATTTACAAAAACTATTATCTGGGATAATCCTTACGACCTGGTTAGTCCAACATTTCCAACCGATACCTTTTATTCCGTAGATGGCTCATTAGCTGTTGCCTTGGATAATGAAGGAATGGCTCATGTGGCTTTTGGAATCGTCAAAACGTGGTATGTTTATTATGATGAAGGTTGGGCATTTGATAAATTGACTGATGGAGTGGGTTACTGGAATGAAACCATGGAAACATTTTCCTCCAACCCGAATGCACTTGATCCGTCCTGCGGACCGGAAAGCGAGCTGGTGCAGGATGTAAGCCTTATTGGCTGGACACAGGATTTGAACGGAAATGGGGTGATGGATATCCTTGGTGACGTAACCCCTTATTCATGTTTTTATTTTTCAATGGGAATTTCAAGTATGGTTCAGCTTGTAATAGATAGTCAAAACCGGTTATTTCTTGTCTATACCTCTCTCACCGAATCATACAATGATGGGACAAGAGATTACCGGCGTATATGGTTGAGATCTTCATTAGACGGAGGACAAAACTGGGGACAGTTTTATCACTTGGATGGCGATGATTCAACATCCATTTACACAGACTATGCATTTCCTTCATGTGCTGCGATTTCGGATGAGAAAATTTATTTAACCTTTATGGGAGATATCGGGGCGGGGATGTATTGTATTGGGGATCTGTGTCCACCGGATGAAAATTTTATTTATTTTACTACTGTTCCGAAAGATGAAATCGTAGGCATAAATCCAGCAGGATCAGAGCCTAACTTCGAAGTTTCTCAAAACTTCCCGAATCCGTTTTCAGAATCGAGCATGATCCATGTGAACCTGGTTGAGCCTACTGAACTCAATGTTGACATTATTAATCTGATGGGGCAAAAGGTAGCTGAATCTCAATATATAAAAGGGAAAACCGGGATAAATACGATCAAGATAGAGAGGAAGGATTTGTCGCCGGGGGTTTATTTTTACAATGTTAAAACAGATCAATCGTCGATTCGTCATAAAATGATTATTGAATAGTAATAATGTTTTTTGCGGCTTTGAAAATATATCACCCCTTCGGGGTTTGACGTAGATATGTAATCTTATTTACTACAATAATGACATCCCTTCGGGATTATAAAATGCCGGAAAGCAAAAATTCATCATCCCATTAATTGTCTTGCTACTTACTGATACTATTTCCAAATTACCCGATTTACCCATTTCAACCATTTCAACCAGTTCATCCGATTCTGTCCACGAATTTCACGAATTACACAAATCTACCGATTTAACCAGTTTAACCGATTCAACCAAACAAACAAATTAAGTCGGCAATCTGCAGTCCACAGTCGGTCTCGCCGCCGGCGAAAGCAATCAACCAATTCAACCCATTTAACCTAATTAACCCAATTAACCAGATAACCATTTAACTCAATTAACCTAATCAACCCAATTAACCTTTTTACTAATTTCGCCCAATGATTACCCGCGACACTATACAAACCATTATCGAAACCGCCCGCATCGAGGAGGTGGTCAGCGACTTCGTAACCCTGAGAAAGCGCGGTGTAAACATGCTCGGCCTTTGCCCTTTTCATAATGAGAAAACGCCTTCTTTCACCGTTTCACCTGCAAAAGGAATTTACAAATGTTTCGGTTGCGGAAAAGCCGGAAATTCTGTGAATTTTGTGATGGAGCATGAGCACTATACCTATCCCGAAGCTCTCCGGTTCCTGGCAAAAAAATACAACATCGAAATCGAGGAAGCCGAGCAAACACCGGAGCAAATCCAGGAGATAAACGAAAAGGAGAGTTTGTACGCGGTAACGGCGTTCGCACAGAAATTCTTTACGGAGCAGCTTTTTCAAACCGAAGAGGGAAAGTCGGTTGGTCTTACTTATTTTAAGAACCGGGAATTCCGTGAAAACATCATGGAGATGTTTCAGCTTGGCTACAGTCCCGATGCATGGGAGGCATTCACACAGACAGCAATAAAAAATGGTTACAACCTGGAATTTTTAGTAAAATCAGGATTAATCATCGAAAAAGACGGAAAGCATTTCGACAGGTTCAGTGCACGGGTTATCTTTCCGATCCACAACCTTTCGGGAAGGGTCATCGGCTTTGGCGGAAGGATCTTAAAAAAAGACGAAAAGAAAGCGAAATATATCAATTCGCCGGAGTCGGACATTTACAATAAGAGCCAGGTTCTGTATGGGATTTATTTCGCGAGGAATGCCATCATCAAAAAAGACAACTGCTACCTCGTAGAAGGTTACACGGATGTGATCTCCCTTGTCCAGGCCGGCTTCGAAAATGTGGTTGCTTCTTCCGGGACTTCCCTTACTACCGATCAGATAAGGCTGATCAAACGCTATACGCCCAATATCACCATTCTGTATGACGGCGATGAAGCCGGCCTGAAAGCTTCCTTCCGCGGTATTGATATGATACTCGAACAGGGAATGAATGTGAAGATCGTGATGTTTCCCGACGGAGAGGATCCTGATTCTTTTGTAAGAACCCACCGCTCTATTGAAGTTGAAGAGTTCCTTGATAAAAAATCGAATGATTTTATCCGGTTCAAGACAAATATCCTTCTTAAGGATGTCCAGGACGATCCCATCAAAAAGGCGGGCTTGATAAGGGAAATTGTTCAGTCAATCGCGCTGATACCCGATGCCATCATCCGTTCGGTTTATGTGAAAGAATGTTCCGCAACCATGGACATGGCCGAACAAACCCTGATGAATGAACTGAATAAGCTTTTGCGTAAAAAGTTTAAACACACCACCGGTCAGGCTATTCCGGAGGAAATAATTCCCACTCCTGAACAGCCCGACGAAAAGCAGGTCGAAACAGATCACCACAATACTGAATTCCAGGAAAAAGATATCATCCGGCTGCTGCTGACTTATAGCCGGGAGAACCTTGAATTCAGCGAGAAGGATGAACACAATCATCCTGTTACGGTGGCTGTTAATGTTGCTAAATTTATCGTAGATGATATAAAAAATGATGAAATCATGTTTTCTAACCCTGTCTATCAAAAGGTATTCGATGAATATGCTGAATTCATTTCGAGGGAAGATATCCCTGATGAAAAATATTTCATCAATCACAACAGCAAGAAGGTATCCGCGGCTGTTATTGACCTTTTAACTTCGCCCTACGAACTGAGCGAAAACTGGGAACTTGTTGCGAGGATAGAAGTGGTTACTGAGAGCCGGAACCTGAAGGATGCCATTGTACATTCGGTTTTGTCGTTTAAAGCAAAAAAAATCGAGCAACTGATATCCGAAAGCCAGCTTGAAATAAAAAAAGCCCAGGATGAGGAAAACTATGAGGAAATCCCTTTGTTACTGAATAAGCAAAAAGACCTAAAAACCATCAGCAGAGACATCAACCGGCAATTGGGGAGGATTGTGACGAGATAATTATCCGAATTTATTAATTCTTTGAAGCGTTCCTATAGTTAAATATACCGTTACCGATTCAAAATCAACCATTAGTAAATTTTCAGGCAATTTCTTTAGAATGATAGATTACCTTTGCAGTAATGAAAAATTATAGCGCCATTATTATTGATGATGAAAGGAATGTGAGGGAAGCTTTAATGTTTTCCATCAAACAAAACTGTCCCGATATATTTATCAGTGGCGCCGCATCATCGGCTGAGCAGGGCAGGGAATTGCTGAAAAATTATGAAGTGGACATCATTTTTCTCGATATTTCAATGCCTGTTGAAAATGGCTTTGATTTCCTGAATACCATTGATAAGGAAAATTACTGCATCATCTTTACAACCGCCTACGAAGAATTTGCATTGCGGGCTATTAAAGCCAATGCCATTGATTATTTGTTGAAACCTATTAATCCTGTTGAACTCAAAGAATCCGTGCGTAAAGCCATAAACTACCTTGAGCTTCGCCTTCACCGGCCCGAAGTGAAACAGGCTTATTTTGAATCGCTCGGAAATCTCTCAGACCAGATTCAGTCGGGCAGCAATATTATAAAGAAAATCACTGTGTCGGAACAATTCGGTTTTAAAGTGATCAATGTAGCTGATATTAAATACCTCGAAGCAGATACGCAGTACACCATCATTTATCTGACCGGCCCGGAACAGATCGTTTCGAGTAAGTCCATCGGTGAATTTGAGCGGATACTCTCCAACCCGGAATTTTTTCGCATCCATAAATCGGTTATCATTAACCTGAATTACCTGAATGAATATTCGAGCTACCAGGGAAACTATGCAGTGCTTCATGACAAAACAAAACTGCTGATCTCACGCAGAAGGCTGAATGAATTCAAGGAAAAAGTGAAAGTTTTTGCAAGATTGGTAAATTAACCGGATAAATTGCATCACCCTATTTGACAACATTGCAACTATAAAAGGATATTGGTTGACATAATACTGTCTACTAAGATTTCGCACCCTTCTCACGACCACCCAACAACAATTTCAATAAAGGAAAAACTTACAAAAAGACAACACTATTATCCGATTTATAAGTTAAATTTGTGGTTAATATAGTTAAAGAGATTAAGCAATAAAAAATGATAAGAAAAATTGACGATTTAGACGCAAATGCATTAAAATTTTGGCCTGAAAGAATTGCTGAAATTGAGCGTAATTCCAGTATTATTCCTCGACTTATTGAAACACAAGACAAATTCATCAGTTTACTCAATATTGCCGATATTGAACCTTTTGCTTGGAAAAAAGTTTTAACCAACTCTAAACAACTTTCCGCTAACCTGTTTTTAAAACACTTAATGGTTCTTTCGGATATTGGCGGTGAAAGGCTGATGCGATTTAAAACCGAATTACCCAAAGTATTTGAAAACACTACAATGGATTTTGTTTGGAATGGGGCAAACTATTCATACAAATTTCAAACTCTTTCAGGAAAGAAAACTTGGAACAACACACACTTAAAAGTTGATGGTATTGGACTTTCAACACGTGAACCATTGACACCTGTTATTGAAGATATAACAATCCTTATTTTATTTGGCGGCTCTGCCATAGCTAACAATATTCCAAATGACATAGAAGAAAAATGCAACATTGGAACTTTAATCGGGCACAAAAAAGAGTTAGACTCTTTTGTTAGACAACGATACATTTGGGTTAGTCGTATTACTGGTGGAGCAACTGCTAATTCTTTAGGAAATCTTGCTCAAAAATATGTTGTTGATTTTTTGCAAAAGAGATTACCGAAATGGAATTTCAGTAAAAAGCAAATTGATAAAATTAGTCAAAACAAGCGGACTCTACTTTCATACGATATTGTTGCAAAATCACCAAAAGGAAATTTTTGTGCAATAGAAGTTAGCTTTCAAGTAACAACTAATAGCACAATTGAAAGAAAAGCTGGTCAAGCACAATCAAGACAGAAACAGTTGAGTAAATACGGACATAAAATTGCCTATATTATTGATGGTGCAGGAAACTTCGAGAGAAGTTCAGCACTTAAAACCATTTGTCAATTC
The DNA here is from genome assembly GCA_020052415.1 of Bacteroidales bacterium. Classification (GTDB taxonomy): domain Bacteria; phylum Bacteroidota; class Bacteroidia; order Bacteroidales; family JAADJA01; genus JAADJA01. The sequence goes on from JAGVPB010000021.1 coordinate 65,751, forward strand.
AGCGACTGCACTGTTACTTTTAAAGACAGTGAACTTGAAAAACTTAAAAAATTCTTACTAAGTTTAGATAATTAAGCTATGCACAAAAGCGAAAATTCCATACCATTAAAAATTAAGCAAGTAAACGGCAAATTATCAGAAGCTAAAATAACTTCTGACAGTGTCGAGTTTATTATACTACCTTACTATAAATCTATTGAAGCTATTCCACAAAAGGAAGAGTTATTTAATGAAATTAACCAATTTATTACTAAAACCGATAAGAAGGCAACAATTGGAATTCTTACTTCGCCAATTTTTGCAAATGATTTCTGCAGTCAACTGAATCAAAATATACATCTAAAACTTTGGATTACTGTTAATCTTGAAAATCCAATTCAACACAAAGACTATTTAACTGAGCAACATGCTGCATTGCTCATCTTGACAAGATATAAAGGAAGTTTGAGACATACAAAAACAAGAATTGGTTATACATATTGCCCCTACTGTGACAAGACAACAAAAGATTACGGAGGGAAAAAACATTTGTATCACGAGTTTGGCACTTTGATGTCAGATGTGTGGAAAGACATTACTATTGACTTTGAGACTTATCCAAAAGAAATTGAAAATCGAATAGCAGACCTATTCGGCTTGCCTGAATACAAGAGTTTAAATACTTACGATCAAAGGGACTTTTACAAGCCGATTACCAGACACCATCCTTACTTCGAGTTTTCGCAAGAAGAAAATTTCTATTCAAATGAATCGATTCTGCTCAATGGAGACTGCCTTGAACAACTTAAAACAATACCAGATAATAGTATTGATTTTTGTTTTGCCGATCCTCCTTATAATCTCAAGAAGAAATACGAAAGTTGGGACGATGGAATTGACATTCAAGAATATTTTGAATGGTGCGACCAGTGGTTAAATGAGCTTGCTAGAGTATTAAAACCAGGAAGGACACTTGCTGTGTTAAATATTCCACAGTGGTGCATAAGACATTTTAAACATCTTAATACAATTTTAGATTATCAAGACTGGATAGTATGGGAAGGTTTATCAATGCCAGTGCGAATGATTATGCCTGCTCATTATTCTATTCTTTGTTTCAGCAAAGGGAAACCGATAAGTCTTCCAGCAATAGAAAGAAAATCTCAAACCCCTTTAGAACAGAAAGCAATTGAAACACTCTCAAAAAATTATTGTACCAGGCCTAACTGTATGACCAAACGCAAGCGTTTAAAAATTAAAGACAGTGAGTTTGTTTCAAATGTATGGTATGATGTTCATCGCTTAAAACATAATAGCCGTAGAGTTGACCACCCGTGCCAACTACCACCAATGTTTATGTATCGCCTAATCTCTCTGTTCACGAACGAGGGAGAATTTGTTTTAGATCCTTTCAATGGTGCAGGCACAACAACCTTGACTGCACAGCAATTAAACAGAAAGTTTGTAGGTATTGAACTTTCAAAATATTACGACAATATAACAAAACAAAGACACATTGAACTCTCGAACAGACTTGATCCATTCAGAAAAGTAATTAGCGACAAGCCAAAAGCTAAAAATAGCCCTGTCGAACGGCTGAAAAAGCAAAAATATGAAGTGAGTAAAAAAGTATTGCAACTTGAAATCAAAAACATTTCAAAACAACTTGGACACATTCCATCAAAAGATGAAGTTAAACAATTAAGCAAATTTCCACTTGAGTATTTTGAAAACTATTTCATAAGTTGGGGTGAAGTAACTGCAGCAGCTCGGACAACTGGAATGACAGAGAACAGAGTAAATGGAGAGGATATTTACAAAACACCGGAACTGCAACTTCGACTGTTTGAGGAAAGAAGGAAAAGTTTAAGAAAACAGAGAAACCTGTCTTGACAAAAGAAACAAAAAAAAGTCCTACGCATTTATAACACATTAGCATTTTTACCCGACACTTATGGCAAAATAAAAAAACGAAATGTGAACAATCATCTTTGCTTTTTATTATTAAATCTGTTGATAATTAATTCCGCTTATGCAGGTGAAAATCCCTATATCCGGCATTACGGCATTTCGAATGGCATGCGCACCAATACTGTGTATCACGTGTCGCAGGATAAGGAAGGCTTTTTATGGTTTTCAACCGATGCAGGCGTTGTAAAATACAATGGAATCGTTTTTCAGAATTTCAGTAAAAGAGACGGCCTTACCGATAAGGAAATTTTAAGAACACAGGAAGATTCAAGGGGACGAGTGTGGATTTTTTCGTTCAACGGGAATATCCATTTCTTTTACAGGAACAAAATTTACAACCGTATCAATACCGACTTTTTAGCAGAGATTGACAACAAGGAGTTCATTGTAGGATTTTATGAAGACCGGGACGGAACCCTCTATTTTTACACTTCGCATGGATTGATTTACAGCCTGAATTCAGGCAACATCGTGCAGAAATGGCAATACCCTTCAACCGGCAGGCTTTATTACATCACCGGGACCACCGATGGTAAGATTCTTTTCGTATCTCAGGTTGGATTATTTATAAGCGACAATTTCGATACCGAACCTGTTTTGAAACGATCCATGGATATCCTGAATGTTTTTCCGGTTGATGGTTCTGATTATGTTGTTTTGACCAGTACCAACGAACTCCTGAATTTCACAAATGAAAACCCACAGTCCTCACTTAAAAATCCTTTAAATACACAAAAACTGATTACGGTATTAACCGATCAATCCGGTTTGATGTGGATAGGCACCTTCGATCAGGGCGTTTTTTGCCTTCGTGAAAATAAGGTATTGATCAATCTGCCTATTCTCCAAAGTGAAATGATATTTCAGGATGTGGGAAAAAATATCTGGATCACTTCGATGAATGAAGCCATTTATAAAGTACAGCCAGGATTTGCCTCCATCACTCATTTTCCGGATTCTGATTTCGCAGGTAGCGGAATTTCAGCGATGGACAGGAAAGCCTCAGGAGACGTCTGGATAAGCAACGGTAGCTCGATTTTTTATTACAGCAATGGAAAAATTCATCATTTTCTCCACGGAAATGAAAATCTTTTTATTGACGTCCTTTTCGGGTTTGGCGATGAGCTCCTTTTCGGGAAAAGGAATGATGCAATTTATGCCGTTGAAATTGATCCGGAAATCCGCAATGAAGGTGTAAAACCAGGCATACAGCGAATGTTCAACCCTTTTATTAAAGGATTTGCCATAAGCGGCAAAAAGGATGAAATCTGTATTCAGCACATCAGCAATTTATATTTTTATCGCAGTGATGATCCGGCGAATCCTGCTTTGGTCAAAATAGATGAAAGGGTATATTCAGTATATTACAATCGTAATTCGGACCTAATCATTAGTACGAATAATATAATTTCAATACGGCAAAACGATACCATAAAACCTTGCATTGAATTAAAAAGTTTATTTGGCAAGCGAATAGACGATCACCTCGTTATTGATGAACATAAGGAAGTGTTTAACGTAGAGGGCGACAGCCTTTGGCTGGTGACCAATAACGCACATATAAACCTGACAGAACGGTTGAACTTTTCAATCAGCCACCCTGTTATCAGGTTATTGTATCATTGGCCGGACCTCTATTTTACTACAAGAAACCAGATCTACAGGATCGAAATACCCGCGAATTATACAGCCAGCAAAGAAATAGACGTTCATGCAATTGATATCCATTTCAACAGCATTCATGACGCCCTCTTTCAAAACGACACATTATTTATTGCCTCCGAAGATGGCTTAACCTTAATTTCTCCTGATGAATTCAATAAATTCAGGCAGGATGTTCCTTCTCCATACTTTACGAATGTTCAGGCTGAAGAAAGAAAACTGAATTTCACTGAAAAGAAGGAAATCGTTTTGAGAGGAAATACAAACCTTCATATAGATTTTGATGCCATTAACTACTCCGAATCCCAAACCCTGTATTCCTACAAGCTGGAAGGCCTGGAGAAAAACTGGAATACCGGCACCGAAACCTCAGTCGTTTATAAAAACCTATCTCCTCAAAATTATACTTTTAAATTGCGGGCGGGATCATTCGGTACGGACTGGAGCGATACTGCTGACCTGAGCGTAATCATTAAGCCCGCCATCTATCAGCGAAAGGCTTTCATTATAGCTTGTATTGTTCTGTTCGCAGTTTTAATTTATATAGCTTCACGCCAGTACATCAATCGCCTGAAGAGGAGCCAGGAACTAAAAAGCAAGCTTATCACCTATGAGCAAAAAGCGCTTCAGTCGTTGATGAATCCTCATTTTATTTTCAATTCACTGGGTTCGATACAAAACTATTTATTGCAAAATAAAGCCAATGAAGCCAGCCTGTATTTATCGCAGTTTGCGAGGCTGATCAGGCAAAACCTGAATTCGGCAAACACCCCGTTCATTTCCATTGAAGATGAAACCGACAGGCTGATGAACTATCTGAGCCTTGAAAAGCTAAGGCTGGATGATAAATTCGACTTCCATATTGATGTTGACCCAGAGCTGCCGTCCGATGAAGTCCTCATCCCGTCCATGGTGATACAACCCTTTGTTGAAAACGCCGTATGGCACGGTATTTCGCCTATGAACGAAAAGGGGCTGATAAGCATCTCAATCCGGATGGAAACCGAAATATCATTGATTGTGGCGGTAGAAGACAACGGCATCGGCATGAAACAATCGCAGCAGTATTTTACTAAAAGCGACCATATCAGCATCGGGATGGAGACAACCCAAAAAAGATTAAACCTGATTTGCAAACAACACAAGCTGAAGTTTGAAATTCAATTCAGCGAAGCTTTTCCGGGACAGACTTTGCCGGGAACCCGGGTGAGCTTTAAGATACCCTTTAAATTCAGCGCCGATTTTTCCTGAGGCTGCCAGGCAAAATATTGCTGATACCTTTTCTTTCTTAAACAATACCATTCCTGTATTTACCATGTAATTTGCTTACAGGTGAAATATTTTTGTAAATTCTATTAAAAGGCAAATTACATTTAAAATCAACTGATATGAAAAATCTTACTACTCTTTGGAACTTTGAAACGCTAAGCCTGAAAAAACCATTTATCATCCTAAGCCTATTATGGATAATGACAAATGTTACAAATTCCTCCAGTTTGACAGCACAGTCGTGTTGCCCGGAATTTATTTTAAAGGATGCTGTCGAAATTTGTCCGCCTCAGGGAGCCTGCGGCACCGATGGTGCCGTCGGGGGACATGGCCTCGCCGCTTGTAAATTAAGCACCCATGTTTATACGGTTTATCCGAATGATCCTGCCTATACTTATACATGGACGGTAACCGGAGGGACACCCACGAACTTTACCGGGAATCCCAATGCCATTCTGTGGGGATCCGGCAGTAGTGGATTTATTAAAGTTGTGATCAGTAATCTTGCCTCAGGAGGTAATTGCATTGACTCGATCACCCGGCAGATTTGCCTTATTGATGGACCGCAGGCGGATTTTACCTTATCACCCGATACGGTATGTCAGAATACACCCGTGATATTTACCAATACATCTCTTGGCGGAAGCGTTTATTTCTGGAATTTTGGCGATGGAACAACATCCACTCTTGCCAACCCTCCCGCTCATTCCTATAGTTCACCAGGTACTTACACCGTTACTCTTACGGTGACAGATATGGGTGCCGGACAGATAGTACTCACAGGAGAACCGCCGAGGGAAACCCTTGTCCCATGCGGTTGCACCGACACCATTTCGAAAGTTGTTGTCGTACTACCAGGACAGGGTCCCGTTATTGAAACCGATTGCTGTTACGGAACTGTATGTCCCGGCGATACTTCCTCGTTTTGCACACCGCTGGTTTGCGGAACCTATAATTGGGTTGCAACCAACGGAACCATTATTTCCGGTTTGGGAACCAACTGCATTCAGGTAAAATGGAACAATGTATATTCCGGCCCGACAACCGTAAGTTTAAGTGTTCCCGGTTGCGGTGCAGCGCCATGTAACGGAACAACAACCGTTAATGTACCGGTTCTTTATCCGAACCTGCCCATAAGCGGACCTTCCATTTTATGTGTGGGAGCATCAGGAACCTATTCCCTGCCTACATTGCCCGGTACTTATTACACCTGGACTGTGACCGGAGGATTTTATACCTTTAACCAGGTTGACAGAAATTCCCCTTCAGTCAATATTACCTTCGGCACTCCCGGAACATTCTGGGTAAAATGTGATTACAATAACCCATTGGCGGGATGCAACGGCGTAGATTCGGTTCAGGTTGATATCCTGCCTGTCTATACTATTTTTGGTGATGATATTGTTTGCGAAAGCAACACGACTACCTATTTTGGCAGCGACCCTGCCATCTGGACGATTACTCCGGCAGGACCGACTTTTACCGGAAACGGTACTGCTTCTATTGCAGTAACCTGGGCGCCTCCGGGTAATTATACCATTACAGCAACTCCCATAAACGCAGCAGCCTGGTGCAATACAACTGCCGTGAAAAAAGTTGAGGTAATCGCAAAACCAATTTTAAATAATATTTTAGGGACCGATAGTATTTGTCCGGGTAAGAATTTAACTTACAGCATTTCATCGAATGTAAGCGGCTCGCAGTTTGTGTGGGCGATTACAGGTGGAACCGGAAATATCCTCTCTCAAATGGGAGCCGATAAAGATTCTATTGTGGTCAAATTCACCGGATCAGGACCGTGGCAGCTCAGCGTTTACCAGGAGATAGAAATCTCACCCGGAGTTTTTTGCCAGTCGCTGACCAAGGTAAAAAATATTTATCCGTTTCTGCCTCCTGTCATTTCAGGCCCGGCAAATGTATGTGTAGATGACATCGAGGTTTATACAGCCGGGGGTTCGAACCTTTCAGGCAATTTTCAGTGGACTATTTCACCTCCCGGGCAGGGAACCATTCAGTCCGGACAGGGAAGCAATACCGTGCAGATACTATGGCATGGACCAACCGGATCCGCTACTTTAAATGTAAGCACCTGCTCCGGTACCGATCAGATCGTTATCAACATCCTGAATCCTCCGGTTAAGCCGACGATTTCAATTAACGGTCCCGCAGAATATTGTTACCCAAACATGCCGAATAACCTGGTATTGAGTGTTCCTGCAATTTACAGTACGTACCAGTGGTATCATAACGGTATTCTGCCGGGTCAAATCAATAATACATACTCTATTCCCAATGCAACATTTACCGGAATGGGTATTTACATTTTCTCCATCGAGGTTTCCAACGGATTATGCAGTGTGACTAATTTCATTATGATCCGGATAGATACCTGCAATGCTAATGGTGAACTTCCTCCTTTTGTTTGTGATTCGATCCTCGATTTCAACTGGAATCCGAATCCCGCCTGTGCCAACCAGCAGATAAACTTTTCGCCAGTGCCATTTAACGGGGCATATTCATATAGCTGGGATTTCGGGGATTTTACGACCTCATACCTGCCCACAACCCAGCACATATATCCTAATCCCGGAACTTACAATGTTCAGCTTACGGCTTCCTTTAGCCCCTATTGTCCGGACATTGACACCATTAAACCTGTCACGGTAAATCCGTTACCAAACTGCAATCTTATTGCAGCCGATACTATTTTCTGTCCCGGCGATTCAGTATCACTTACGGCCTGTCCGGGCATGACCACGTACCAGTGGTTCAAAAACGGTAATATCATTAGCGGCGCTAATGCCATGACTTACTACGTTTCGCAGCATGGGGAATATTGGGTGGAAATGAGTAATAACTTCGGTTGCTACAACAATTCCGACAGCCTTTACATTTATATGAACTCACTGCCGGTCGCCATGATTACAGGCAACAGGAGTTATTGTGCTCTTCCTTCATCCACTGCCCTGGTTAATCTGGCTACTGTTTACAATATAAATTATATTTACAGCTGGAGCAGCAATCCCGGCGGAGCCACTTTTACTCCGGCAAATGATTTTTATACTCAGGCAAGTGTTAACTTGCCGGCCGTGCTTCCGGTTATCTGGGAATTTATCGTTACGGTTACTGATACTACTACCGGCTGTCAGAATAATGATACAATTTGCGTGTGGTTTTACGAGGAACCTTCATTTACTCTTCCGTTTTTAAATGCTTGTGAAGGTGCATCTGTATTGTTGCTTCCCTCTTTGATTGATCCTGCAAATTACGACTACCTGTGGAGCAATGGTGCTACAACGCCAATGATCACGGCATCAACACCCGGATTTTACAGCCTGACCATTACGAGTAAAGTGAACGGTTGTTCCGCAACAGCTTATGCAGGCTCAATTAATCCAAAACCGGATTTGAGCCTCTTCCCGACAGGTTGTGATAATATCTGCCTGCTGGATACTTTCAATTTATATATCCCATTGGCACTAAACTGGATGCCACCTCTTAATACATATCCTACAGCTTATCCAAACATCACCTGGTACGCAAACGGAAATTACGGTTCACCGATTGGAACAGGTGAGAACCTGGCATACAGTCCAGGCCTCACAGGCAACTATCAGATTTCTGTAGTTGTCGAAAACAGTTTTGGTTGCATTGACACGGCTGGTGTATTCTGCCTGTCGGTTGATACAACGGTTACCATTATCGTTTCGACTGAAACACCCTGCGGATGTGATTCCACAATTTCCTTTAATGTGGTAAATGTTGCTAACGAGATGGATTTCTATCATTTTGATATGGTGGACTGCCTCGATACTTTAACCTTTTGTATAAATAACCAGGAAACCTACAACCTGGTGGCAAGCAACGGAGTCTTCATTCCAAATGCAATTGTTAACGGAGTTGTAAATTATCCCGGTGGTATTCCGCCATTTATGATAGGGGATAATGGCCTTTGCTGCTTTGCTTATGCCGATTCGCTGTTTGTGCACATTTTAGCGCCTGTTACTTACACCACAGATGTGGTTTGGGATGGTAAGTATTATATTGACGATAATGTGATCGTTACTGTCACTAATGGAGCCGTCCTTGATATTACCACGGTGGATGTTGTATTTGGAGAATGTGCAGGAATTGTTTTCCAGAACGGAGCTTACTTACGCGCAAGCAACTCGGTGTTCCGACCGTGTAATATTGATAAAACATGGAAAGGATTAAGGTTCGTGGGCAGTGGTGAATTTGACAATATCATTAATGAGTCAACTTTCAAAAATGCTGAAGTTGCACTGTATTTCCAGTCCGGCGCTGATGGTGTGGTTTCGAATAACCTTTTCTCCAATTGTAATTATGGTGTCAGGGTTGAAGGAAACAACAGTTTCAACCACCCGGTGAGTGGTAATCATTTTGTTACCGAGCAATTCTTCCCGGATTTTTCATGTATAACCAAATATACCTTTGTGAACAATCAGAGCACTTACGGTATTTATACCACTTCCTCACGATTGCTTGAACAGGTTTCACAAAATCTGTTTATCAACACCTGGGGAACGGCATTTCCAAGGACGTACGGGATTTTTGAATTTAAAGGGGGCGGTTTGATTTCTGAAAATACTTTTACCGATATTACGTACTCCGTTTTACTGAACGCAGCCTTATTCCCGACTAATATTGAAAATAATAAAATAGCGGTGAACGAAGCTGCTATCTTTTCTCCTTCATCAATTTATATTCTTAATACTAATGGTCCGGTTATAGAGGTGAATAATAATAAAATCTCGAACAACACCAACCAGTTCAACAGTTATTCCGCGATATATGCAAGCAAATCTATGAATGCAAGTATCGTTAACAACGAGATTGATGGATTCAGGTTTGGAATTGTTGGTGTTCCGTGTCAGAATTTCCAGATAAGCAATAATCAGATCAATAACGGGGATATCAGCGGTATTTACTACTACAGTAACGGATTGGGCGATCGGAATTACATTACCTGCAACAATATTACAATGAGAAATTTCAATAATACCCGTGGAATAACTGCAATTAATCTTACACCGTCGAGTGAAGTGAGCAGTAATTGCATTAATGATTGCCATATCTCGTTGGACTTCAAGTCATATATTGCAGGAGCTTCCTTACCCCTTATCAGAAATAATTTCCTATACAATTATGATAATATCGGGATCAGCGTTCAGGGTTATTCAGGTAATATCGGAACCGCTGCCAGTCCTGGGTTGAATACACTGTGGAGCAACGATAATTCATCTGTTGACATCAACAGTACATCTTCAATCACGGTTGCTGATAACTTTGGAATGTTCAATATCTCATGGCCACAGGTTCAGATCACAAGCAATAATCCATATCACTCAACGGCTTCATGTGGGCATCAGATTTTCAATATGCCATCGCAGGGAAACCTGAATATTGAGTATATCTGCGATCACTTTAAAGAAGTTATAGATCCTCTAAAATACTCAGGTAACATGTTTATTTTACCTGAGAACTATGATGAACTGCTTTATGTGTCGGCAAACCAGCTTGATATTGCCAGCATGATCCTGACTTCTTTTGAAAATCCGGATATAACTTTACTCAATGAGATTTTGGAAGAGTCTTCATTAACTGACAATGAAAAAGCGATCCTGCAATACATATATTATTACAGGAATTCCGATTATGTCAATGCCGCTTTGATTTTGAACTCTTTCAATCCGGGTAACCAGGATGAAGCAGAATATAAAATCCTTGCAATCCTTGATTTGGATGCTGTAAATAACGGATGGGAAGCATTTTCTGCCGGTGAAATATCTCAAATGGAAATGATAAAGGAAAAGGAAACTGATAATTCAAATCTTGCAATTACTCTTCTGAATAATACTTCTGACTACTATGATTATTTCATAAAAGACATTGAATTACCAGAGGTAACCAAAAGCACTGATGTTAAACATATTGAAAACGAAGGAAGTTATTTGAATGTGTATCCAAACCCGGCATGGGATAAAGTTTATGTTGAATTTATTCACAATAACGGTCAGGATGCTGCGATTCAATTGTTTGATGTCAGCGGAAAGCTGATCACTGATTACACCACAAGCATTGTGGCAGGTGGAATTGAGCTCGATATAAATCACCTGGATAAAGGATTCTACTTTATAACGCTTACCGATCCGAGCTCCGGTTTTGTTCAAAAAGGCAAACTGGTAAAAAATTAAATTGAAGTCGGAAAAACGTAATGTTAATTGTAATGTGAATTGTGCTAATGTGAAGTTCCGTATTGTCCCCCGGGACATTACGGAATTTCTTATTGTAAAAAAGTACCATTTAATATCACTTTAAGATCGGGAAAAATGATCTGAAAATTGTCTCCTGGCGAATTAATGATTCGAAGATGAATTTGGACAATGAAAAAAATTAATTTTAAATATATAAAAATATTAACTTTGTTACAAACATTTAACAACAAAATTATGAAAACAAAAACATTTACAACGATCATTATTTTAGCGCTTACTGCAATTTATTTAAACGTTTCTGCAACAGTTTGGAGGGTGAATCCTACTCCGAATTCGAGTGCGCATTATTCCACATTACAGGCTGCACATGATGCGGCTACTACTTTAAACAACGATACTTTGTATCTTGAAGGTTCTACCTTTTCTGCAGGCGGATTGACTATAACAAAGAAACTGACCATTATCGGCAATGGCTATTTTCTGGCTCAAAATCCGGAAACGCAATATAATATTCAGCCAAGTATTTTTAACAGCTATGTTTATTGCAATGCTGGAAGTGAAGGATCTAAATTTATCGGGTGTACCTTTTTTTATTCTATTTACCTTTACACCAATAATTTAACATTCGAAAGAAATCATTTTCCTTATGGCAATAGTAGTGCGATTTATGCGCAGGTTAACTGTTCAGATATTCTGATTCTGAATAATTACTTCGAAACTTATTATGGTTATCAAAGCATTAATCTCTCGCAGGTCCACAGCAACATCCTTATTGCGAATAATTATTTTAACGGTTACGTGACCGTGGGCGGGTCCTTCAGCGGGATTTTTGCGAACAATATTTTTAATTACCCTATTACTATTTATAATTCAACTCTTGTAAATAACATCGCCCTACATACTGCAACATTAAGCAATTGTGTGGTGACATACAACATAGGTAACTCTACACAGTTTGGCGACCAGAACGGCAACCAGCAGAATGTTTCGCAAACTGATTTGTTTGTCGGACCTACAGGTACCAGCACTGATGGACAGTGGGTCCTGAAAGTAGGATCGCCGGCTATAGGTACAGGTGAAGGGGGAACAGATATCGGCATTTTTGGAGGAGAATATCCATATATACTTAGCGGACTGCCTCCAATTCCTGCCATATACAGCCTCGATGCCCAATCGTTGCCTTCCAACACCCTTGATGTAAACCTGAAGGCCAAATCACATAACTAATCGCTTCCTCTTAAGAGTTGTACTTTAAAAGTTACAAGTAATAATAAGGAAAAGATATAGTTATGAAAAATATTTTGAAGAATCAAAGGCCATTGCCCGATACATCACCTGGCTTTTTGTTGTTGATGTTTCTGATTTTGGTTATAGTTGGGAATTGCTGGACACAGAATCTTGTGAAGGTGGAGTATTTTTTCGATACCGATCCGGGATATGGCACCGGCGTCCAGGTGGATGTTGTCCCACCTTCCCCCAACCTCAGTAATTTCAACTTTAGTGTAAACATTACCGGGCTTAACGACGGTTTTCACAAACTGTTTGTCAGGGCAAAAGATGAGAATGGGGTATGGAGCCTTTCAAATGATCGTGCATTTTATAAAAACACCATTAGCCCACAATTGCATGATTTGACGAAGGTCGAATACTTCTTTGACACCGATCCCGGGACTGGGAACGGAACAAATGTTCCATTTACTCCCGGCCCGAATATTCCCAATCTTGATTTCAGCATTAATATCAGTGGATTACCAGACGGATTTCACCATCTTTATGTGCGAACGAAAAATCAGCAGGGACAATGGAGCCTGACAAACCGCAGACCCTTCATGAAACAGGTTATCAGTGTTGCCAATCCTTTGGTAACAATGGCGGAGTATTTTTTTGACACCGATCCGGGCTTCGGAATGGGAACCTCTGTGCCCATCAATCCTAATGGGTCCAACGTGATTCTTGATTTTACCGTTGACCTTAGTGCCTTGCCCGATGGGTTTCACCATCTCTATACCAGGGTAAAGGATTCTGAAGGCTTGTGGAGCCTGGCCTCCAGGCGTCCATTTATGAAACAATCTGTCGTTGCTGGGATTGATCCGCTGGTGGCCATTGAGTATTTCATTGATACAGATCCGGGCTTAGGGCAAGCTACTTCAGTGCCAATAAATCCAAATACCATCAATGCAAACCTCGATTTTATAGTTGACTTGAGTGCTTTACCGGATGGATTCCATAATTTATTCGTGAGGGCAAAAGACACAGAAGGCAAATGGAGCCTTACCCCAAAGCGTTCTTTTGTAAAACAATCCATTGCTCCGGGTAACCAGCAACTAACAGGAATAGAGTATTTCTTTGATACTGATCCCGGCTTCGGGATGGGAACAACTATTCCCATTACACCAGCCATAGATGTAACAATTACAAGCCACATCATTGACATTACTGCACTTGCCGACGGCCTGCATAAGTTGTTTATAAGGGCTAAAGATGAAGGAGGTGTCTGGAGTTTAACAAACATTTGGGGATTCTATAAAAAGCAGTTGTATTCAGCCGTGCCCAACCTGGTAGCTGCAGAATATTTCTTTAATAACGATCCCGGATTAGGCGGAGGGATTTCAATCCCGGTACCGGGAAACTCGAACATGGCAGACCTGACTTTTGTTGCAGATCTTACAAGTCTGAACGAAGGTTCAAATAAACTGTATGTAAGAATCAAAGATGCAACAGGAAAATGGAGTCATTCCAGTATCCATCAGTTCTACAGGAAGACCTTCTCGCCAACCTTACCGGATATAGTGTATGCCGAATATTTTATTGACAGTGATCCAGGCATGGGGCAGGGTATTAACATTCCGGTTCCGAACCCAGGTCCGAATGTTACTGACTTGACTTTTCAGGTGGATCAGTCCCAACTGGTGATGGGAAACCACATGTTGTTTCTTAGAACAAAAGATGAGAACAGCCGTTGGAGCCTTACGCTCGTTGATCAATTCTGCCATACACCACAGGCTGATTTCTCCGCCAACAATGCCTGGCTTGGAAATCAGACCACATTTACCGACCTCTCGTTTTTAACAGATCCAACAACTCAATATTACTGGGATGTAAACGGGGACAATGTGACGGATTACACCTATAATCACGGATTCACACATACTTACCCAGTAGCAGGCACTTATAATGCAAGACTTATACTTATTTCTCCTCAGGGATGTCCTGATACCACAATAAAGCAGGTTTCTGTTTATACCTGTCAACAACCGACCGCTTTATTTGTGTCAGATACCACTGAAAATTCAGCAATCCTGCACTGGACGCAGGCTAATATGGAAACTACCTGGAACATTGAGTACGGGCCGACCGGTTACACACAGGGAACCGGTACACCGATTAATAATATACAAAGTAATTCATACCTGCTTTCTGGTCTTGGTTCAAATACTACTTATGATTTCTATGTGCAATCAGCTTGTTATGAGGGTTCTTCGAGTTCATGGGCGGGGCCTGCAACATTTACCACGCTGGAGGGACTACCTTGCGGTAATCCCACTTATGGCGGTCTCATTGCAGCTTCTCAAACCATTTGCTTTGGAACCATTCCTGATCCATTTACCAGTGTAAGTCCTGCAACGGGTCACACCGGCATTTTACAGTACAAATGGCAATCATCTGCTGATAATCTGGCCTTCAATGATATTCCTTTTAGTAACTCCGAAAGCTATTCTTACAATGGCGCATTGTCTGCAACAACCTGGTTCAGACGACTGGCCAGGGTAACTTGTATGCCCGACTGGACGGGAGCTGCTTCATCGGATACGATCCAGGTTTCCATAGATGCCCGCGACCGCTACAGAACAAAAATATCAGGCGACTGGGACAATCCGGCTACCTGGGAATATTTTAACGGAACACAATGGGTTGATGCTGTAGATTACCCATCGTCAGTGTACATTACCTGTCCAAATCCATTGGCAACAGTGCAAAATGGTCATACTATAAACGTAGGCACCGCAGTTGAGTTTGGGAATGTGATTGTTGATGAGGGCGGTATCCTGGAAGTACAAAATGATATTACACTCGGAATCATATCCGGCGATACACTCACAGTCAATGGAACACTGATCATGCATACGACAGCGGTTGTCAATGGTGCAGGACATTTCTGGATCAATACCGGTGGTACGATACATATCGGGGCTGTGGCGGGCATAAATGTGAGCACTGCTACTGGTAATATACAGGTTAGCGGTTCACGCATCTATTCGTCGGGAGCACATTATATTTATATTGGCACTGCAAACCAGTTGACGGGTGACGCATTAATCCAGAACACACCCGGCAATATCACTATTAATGCCCCGGGGTTTACTGTTACCCTGTCACAAACAATTGCAATCAGCGGGAATATCCATATAGTTCAGGGAACACTTGATGTAAATAATTATAATATAACCTTAGGTGGCAACTGGACCAATGATGGAATATTTCTCCCCGGAACGGCAACTGTTTATTTTAGCTGCACTGTTAATGTTTATATCAGTGTCAGCAATTTTTACAATGTTGTTTTCTCTGGTTCTGACACAATCACTGCTGCGGGCTCATTAACAGTATATGGCGACCTGACCATCAATAATTATTTTAGCGCCGGATCATTTACGCATTATGTTTACGGGAACTGGGTAAATAATGGCATTTTTGTTTATGGTACTTCCACTATTCAATTCATGGGAACCGGAAACTATTTTATCAGTATCAGCAATTTCTACAACATTATTTTTGCCGGTACCGGTACCTATACAGCCACGGGTTCATTAACTATTTACGGGTACATTACGATAAATAACTATTTCGATGCCGGTGCATTTACACATTATGTTTACGGAAACTGGACCAATAATGGAACTTTTGTTTACGGCACATCCACCATCCAGTTTGTTGGCACCGGAAACATCTATATTGGAGTCAGCAATTTCTACAATGTTGTTTTTGCCTGTTCAGGAACTGTAATTGCGTCCGGTCAGTTGATATTCTTTGGCAATGTCACTATTAACAACTATTTCGATGCCGGCTCCTTTGTCCATTATATTTACGGCAACTGGATCAATAACGGTACCTTTATCTATGGAACCTCCACAATCAATTTTGTCGGAACCGGGACAGTTTATATCGGCGCAAGCACTTTCTTTAACATTATCTTCAGCGGAACCGGAACCTATCTGGCCAACGGGTCAATAACCATTTATGGTGACATCACCATTATCACGAATTTCTATGCAGGTTCCTATACCATAAGCGTTTACGGAAACTGGGTAAATAATGGTTTGTTCGATTATGGAACATCTACTGTGGAATTCATCGGAAGCGGTAACGTTACGATCACTCAGAACGATTTCTATAATGTGATTTTCGGTGGTACCGGCATCTTCATTGCTACAGGTTCCGTGAACTTTTACGGGAACGTAACCATCAACAGTACTTTCGATGCCGGATCCTTTGTCCATTATGTTTACGGAAACTGGATAGTTAACGGAGTTTTCGTTTATGGCACTTCTACAATTTATTTTGCCGGAACTACAAATATCTATGTTGGCGTAAGCAATTTCTATAATGTCGTTTTTGCCGGTACCGGTACCATTACAGCAACCGGTTCGCTGACCATTTATGGCGATATAACTATCAACAATTATTTCGATGCGGGATCATTCAGCCATTATATTTATGGCAACTGGATAAATAACGGAGTATTTGTCTATGGTACCTCTACCATTAATTTTGTCGGAACCGGGAATATTTTCATTAGCGTAAATAATTTTTACAGTGTTGTTTTCGACGGAACAGGAACCGTTACTGCAACAGGCTCGATAACATTCTATGGTGATGTGACTATCAATAATTACTTTGATGCAACTATCTTTACCCATTATGTTTATGGAAGCTGGACGGTGAACGGCACCTTTGTTTATGGAACCTCGACCATTCATTTCCTTGGATCCGGGAATATATTTATAGGCATCAGTAATTTCTACAATATTATTTTTGCCGGGACAGGCACTATTACGGCTACAGGCTCGCTGACTTTCTATGGCAATGTCACTATCAATAATTATTTCGATGCAGGATCGTTTGCGCATTATGTTTATGGGAACTGGATCAATAACGGAACATTTGTTTACGGAACCTCCACTATTTATTTTTCAGCGACTGTTAATATTTATATCAACACAAATGAATTTTATCATGTTGTGTTTGTCGGTACCGGGAATTATATTGCCACAGGTTCGATAACCTTCTATGGAGATGTGACCATCAATAATTACTTTGATGCAGGCTCATTTACACATTATGTTTACGGGAACTGGACGGTGAATGGTGTCTTTGTTTATGGAACCTCTACTATTCATTTCATGGGAACAGGTATCAGCTTTGTGAATGCGGGTAACTTCTATCATGTAATCTTTGGTGGTACAGGTACCGTCACGGCTACCGGATCGCTGACCATTTACGGGAATGTGACTATCACCGGCAATTTCGGTGGCGGATCTTACATTCACTACATCTATGGCAACTGGATCAACTCGGGTACATTCGTGTATGGCACTTCCACGATTCATTTCCTCGGAAGTACCAACATCCTGATTGGTGAAAGCGATTTCTACCATATTCTTTTTGCCGGCTCCGGTACGATAACGGCAACAGGTTCTCTGTCAGTTTATGGTGAACTTATCATAAACACTTATTTCGATGCCGGTTCTTACGAGCATTATGTTTATGGTAATTGGTACAATTATGGAATTTTCGTTTATGGAACCTCTACCATTCATTTCGTCGGAACAGGAAATATTTTCCTGAACCCTGAAGAATTCTATCATGTAGTATTCGGTGGAACCGGAACTGTAACGGCTACCGGAACACTGATCTTCCATGGCAATGTGACCATCAATAATAACTTTAATGCTGGCTCTTATGTCCATTATGTTTATGGTAACTGGACCAATAACGGAACTTTTATATACGGAACTTCTACCATTCATTTTGTGGGAACCGGGAGCATCCTGGTTGGTGCAAGCAATTTTTACCACATCATGTTTGCTTGCTCAGGTACGGTAGTGGCAACAGGTACTTTGTATATTTACGGGGATGTAACCATTACAAACCATTTTGACGCTGACACCTATGACCATTATGTTTATGGAAACTGGTACAACAACGGTACATTTGTTTATGGCAATTCTACCATCCATTTTGTGGGCTCAGGCAACATCAATATCGGTGCAGGCAATTTCTATAACATTGTTTTTGCCGGAACAGGTACCATAACAGCAACAGGTTCGCTGACCATTTATGGTTATGTGATCCTCTCGAATTATTTCCATGCAGGATCGTACATCCATTATATTTATGGAAACTGGACAAATAACGGGACATTTGTGAGAGGCACAAGCACTATGGTGTATTGCGGAACACTCCAGCAGATTGTTGACGGCCTTTCTGAAACCGATTTCTATGGTTTTACTGTAAATAATTCTATGGGTTTATTACTTTACACAAACCTGAACGTTCATTACACTCTTACTCTAACACTGGGTATTGTTACCACGGGAAGCTACATTGTTACTGTATTGCCGACCGGCAGCATCACCGGAGGCTCAGCGACATCATATATTCACGGAAGGCTGCGTTGCGGATATAATGCTGTTGGTTCAAGACTATTCCCTGTCGGAACGGCCCTGAATTACGGCCCGGTAACTTTAAACTATGTTACACTTTCCGGAACCAGTCTCGTACAGGTTGAGTTTATCGAAGGTACGATTTCCGGGACCATACCAGATATCATTACCTCTGTTGCTGATCATTACTGGATCATCTCTCAGAGCGGAGGTTCTAATTTTACATTTACGGTAACATTGAATGTTCCCGGATTCACACCTATGGGTACTGTCAGGATGCTGCGGGGCAATGGAATAAACATAAATTCCTTTGCTACCACGGTTCCCAATTACACCAATGTTGATTTATTTGACACCTATGGAGATTTTACCCTGGGAGATATCCATTGTGCTCAGCCATCAGGCCTCATCAACAGATACATAACCCTGACTTCGGCGATCCTTGATTGGGAACCCGGAGACCAGGAACAGGAATGGAATGTGGAATATGGACTTGCCGGATTTATACCGGGAACAGGTACACTCCTGACAAATGTAACTTCGCGGCCATTAGAGATCATAGGTTTAACTCCTCAATCCTATTATGAATTCTACGTTCAGTCTGTTTGTTCGGCTGAAGTTCTAAGCCCCTGGACAGGTCCTGAACCATTCTCTACTTTTCCAAAGCAGCTAAATGCAAAAATCTTTCTTGAAGGTCCCTACGATGAAAGCATGGATTTAATGCGAATGGACATCTCAAACGCTGGTATGATACCGCTTTCTCAGCCCTATCAGGGTTCTCCCTGGAATTATTCCGGCAATGAACAGGTTGCAACAATCCCTTCAGGGGTCGTGGACTGGATTTTACTTGAGTGGAGGGATGCTCCATCACCGGGTTCTGCAAATAGCTCAACATATATTTGGCGAAAGGCTGCTTTCCTGCTTAACAATGGATCTGTCGTGGATATGGATGGAAGCAGTTTGCCCTGGATCGGAAATCCACAACTTTCAGGCTCGCTGTATGTCATTGTGCAGCACCGCAACCATTTGGATGTAATTGGCAATTTTGGAGCAACACTCCAGAATGAAATCTACAGCTATGACTTTTCCGATCAGCTGGTAAAAGTATATGGAGGCAATGCTGGATATAAGCAGATAGGTACCATACCGTTGCGTTTTGGGATGATCGCAGGAGATGGTAATGCCGACGGCCAGGTACTACTGAACCAGGATATAAATAGCGTCTGGAACCCGCAAAGCGGAATGAAAGGTTACCTGACGGGCGACTTTGATATGGACGGTCAGGTTCAGAATCAGGATAAGAATGATACGTGGAGGCCAAACATAGGCAAAAACAGTTCAGTGCCCTGATCCACGCGAGGAAATTTATATGAATTTATTTTATAAATCTCCTCTTTTATAAATAATAGCTACCACAGTCACATCATCCCCGCCCATGTTGATGGTCATTCCGTATGGGCGATCAGAAGGAATGTTAATCTGGGCTGCACCGGCCTTACCGGTGAGTTGTTCCCAAATTGTTACTGCCTGGTGAACTCCGGTTCCTCCGGTCGGGTGTCCCCAGCCGATAAGACCTCCGGTCGTATTGATCGGGATTTTCCCGTCACGGGCTGTGTTTTTATCGGCAACAAATTGAGCACCTTTTCCGGGTTCTGCAAATCCTAATGCTTCGGTCGAAAGGATTCCTGCAATGGAAAAACAATCATGAACCTCAATGGTTGCCAGGTCATTAATTGTAATGCCCGCCATTTCAAGAGCATTATGGGCAGCTTTTTTAATCGTAGTCAGTTCGGTTTTATCGGGAGGTTCCTTAGTAATATTCCGTTCAACCTGGCCATAACCTACAACCTCGACAGCTTCATTCTTCGGTATGCCACATCTTTTCAACCCTTCTTCCGACATAATGGCTATTGCAGAAGCACCGTCTGAAACCTTCGAACAATCAAGTACATTCAGGCTGTCAACAAATGATTTTCCGTTTGGAATCATCCCGTCATAAAGAGCGCCCAGGTCGGCTGCTTTATTTTCATATTCCTGGGCTGTGGGACAAAGTCTTGCATTTTCCATGGCATTTATGAACCATTGCCTCATGCCTTTCCGTGCATATTCCATTCCGTATTTATCATAATAAGCCTTTGCCCTGTCGCTGAACTGCCCTGGGAAAAAGTAGGCATGGCCGTTTTTCCTGTTTTTGAACCAGCCTGCTCCTGCAAGAACATCAGCGCCATAGATGGCTTTCATGGTATTTTGAACCTCAACACCGACCGTAAGAACTACTTCGGCTGTTTCAGCCAGAACCGATTTCATACCGCTCATCAGGGCCAGCGCCCCGGAAGCGCATGCGCCCTCAGTTCGGGTGCATGGTTTCCACTGCAATTCCTCATCAATGTAAGGAATAAAACCAGCAAGATGTCCTTGTTTGTTAAAACGGGCTGCCATGAAATTTCCGATCGCGCCTTCATCCACATTTTTAGCTCCGCCGATTTGCTTAAGCGTTCCCTGCCCGGCTTCTTTAATGTAATGTTCGAGTCCGGGACGTTCCTTTTTCGGATTAAATTCCTTGCGGCCGGTTCCCATAGAAACGGTATTGTAACCGGCGGTCATATATATTTTTCGTCTTAGTTTGCTCATAAACTTTTCATTTTAATTTATTAACTCAAATATTCATTGACAGGTCCATACGCATGAAAGAACCCCGTCAGCATAACTGTATTAACATCTTCCTTATTATTTGCTACTTTATCAATAACCAGTTTATTACCTATTTCATTGGAACGGGCATGATATTTCCTTGCTATTTCTGTACCCGTGGTTTTTCCAGATTTAAGTTCCTTGAAATAATTTATCAGCATGGATTCTTTTTTATCCTTACTGAAGTTGACAACCTTCCAGGGTTTCCATGAATCAGGCAATGGGCCAAGCTTTTCATCGCATTTCACCTGGAACTCCGATATTTGTTTGTATCCCTTCGAATCAGGATCATAAACAGCAACAGGTTTATTTTTTTCGTATTTCAGAAATCCGTCTTTTTGCGAACCATCGGAGCGCTGCCCTCCTTTAACTCCCAGGCTCATCATTTTGTCGAGCAGATCGCTGTGTAGGTCTTCATTCTTTAGGTAGGGATTCATGACCTTCATTATAAACTGCACGACCTCAATTCCGACATAATCAATTAACTGGAATATGCCCATAGGCCGAATGAGAAAATCCTGCGAAACTTTATTCAACATATAAACCGCTTCAACAAAAGGAACTTCCTTTGTCAGCCTTTCAGCTTCATGAATACCGTGCAGCGCATCCCGCATGAAATGTCCGTTACCGATAAATCCGGCAAAGTCATTGGAAGGGACAAGAACTTTTTTCAGCCTCTTTGCATAGGTTTTTGCAAATTCCACCATTTCTGCCGGATTCTTCGGGGTAGTGATAAGCTCCACCAGCCTTTGAACAGCAGGCGGATTGTAAAAATGAAAACCCAGAATTCTTCCATCAAGATTAGCAGCCTCATCAAGTACATGGATCGGAATCGAAGATGTGTTCGAGAAAAACCAGGGACTTGTGGGATTATTTTCATTGATCTGTGATAGCAATTTCTTCTTCAGATCGAGATTTTCAATTACCGCTTCAAAGATAATTGTCGAATTATAAGCCGCTTCAACTGTGGTGACCGGCCTGACAATATTCATTACATCAAAAACATATTCCCTGATTATGTCTTCATTCTCAATCAGGTCAGTCCTGTCACGGTAAATTTGGCGCAGGGCAACCGTTTTCTTTTCAGCTAATTTTAAAACCTGGTCTTTCAGGTATTTCATAAGGCCCGCTAATCCTTCCTGAGAAACATCCATCGCATTAAGGCAAAAAGTTTTTCCTTTGTTTTCGGGCTTCAGACTCAGGTCAGCCATTTCTGCTGCGGTGAGCAGCAGAATTCCGCTTCCCATTTTACCGGCAGCTCCCAGCACTGTTACATTCTGCAATTTTTCGTCGTAAATTATCATACTTATTTTGTTTTAAACTTTTTTCAAATTGTTATTTTCTATTTCCAAATCGGTTTTCTTTTTTCAAGAAATGCTTTCATTCCTTCTTCGCCTTCGCTTCCTTTGCCGAATAAACTGCCAAATTCCTCCGACTCCAACTCACATCCCTTGTTGAATTTTTTTAATAAGCCTTTTCGGGTCACTTTTTTTACCTTCATAACAGCTTGCGGTCCCTTGGTCAGGATATTATTGGCCATTTTCATCACTTCTTCCATAAGTTGTTCGGGCTCTACAACTTTTTGAACCAGTCCAATCCGTAAGGCTTCCTCTGAACCTATCATATCAGCAGTCATTAATAAATACAATGCATTACCAAGTCCGGTTAAGCGGGATAATCGTTGTGTTGCGGCATAACCGGGGATTAAGCCAAGATTTACCTCAGGCTGGCCGAATTTAGCTTTTGTACTGGCAATCCTGAAATCGCACGCCATTGCAAGTTCGAGTCCTCCGCCCAAGGCAAAACCATTGATTGCAGCAATGACCGGTATATCCATTTTCTCCAGGCTTCTGAAAGTATTTTGGCCGACCCTGGAAAAAACAAAACCCTCTTTAGGAGATTTATTAACCATCTCAGCAATATCTGCTCCCGCTACAAATGCTTTTCCGGCACCAGTAATGATCATTATTTTAACATCTTTATTTTTGGAAATATTGGAAATTACACTGTCCATTTCCTCGAAGAACTTTGTATTTAATGCATTTAAGGCTTCTGTACGATTGATCGTTACCAATGCAATGCCCTCATTAATCTGAACATTAAGAATAGAATATTTCATAAATTTTTATTTGAATTTTACCCCTGTTTTTATAGTTTTCAAATATAGATATTTTTGTCATAGGTGGTAAAAGCTAAAAAAATTTTTGAATATAAATGTATTGAGAAAGTATTTCTGTACTAAAAAAAATGCCCTTGATTTCAGGGCATTTTTTACTTAATGAAGAAGACTTTTATTTGGAGTTAAGCAGTTTTATTGAGGTATTAATGTATGTTTTATAACATTTTCAGCTGCAACAAGTAAGACAAAAAATACGATAACTAAAATCAACAGAATAAAATGCGGATCTACTTTAGTTAAGGGCAACTTTAAATTGTTCAGCAATTTGTTTTTAATCATTTTCATAATAACAGCATTTTTCAGAAATTCTTTTATCAAAGATGGAGAATCATCTTTGATGGTTGCGTTGTGAAATTTTATTTTCTAAAATAAAAAATTCAGTGCTGATACAAACGCAACGCTTTTTTGTAAATATTCATCTATAAAATAATCTTGAAAGCTTGTGTGCAATATTTTTTGTACATTAGTGGTTTTACTGTGATTTCAATTTTAGGTAAAACCGGTGGAAACAAGCGAACTTGATGATATTGTAAAAGGTTGTATTTCAGGGAACAGAAAATCCCAGGAAAGGCTTTTTAATCTTTTTTCAGGTGAAATGTTCGGAGTTTGTTTGTATTATTCGAAAGATTATACAGAAGCTGAGGATACATTGCATGAGGGTTTTATGAAGGTTTTTCGAAAGATTGATCAATTTGAATTTAAAGGTTCTTTGGCAGGCTGGATCAGAAAGGTTATGGTTAATACAGCACTTGAAAAATTCAGAAAGCAACACCAATTGTATGCTCTGGGTGATGATTATGAGAACAGTGCAGATATTGATCCGGTAAATGTAATCAGTGACCTTTCTGCAAGTGATTTGATAAACCTGATCAGGGAATTATCCCCGAAATACAGAATGGTTTTTAATCTTTATGCAATCGAAGGATATTCTCATAAAGAAATCAGTGAGATGCTGGGAATTTCTGAAGGTACGTCTAAATCGAACCTGGCGCGTGCACGGTATGTTTTACAAAATAAAGTGAAAAAGCATTTCTATAGTTCTGTTTCTATTAAGGATATAAAATGACGACAAATAAAAAGAATATTGATTTACTTTTTAGTGAAACCCTTAAAAAATTTAGGGAAAGACCGCCTGCTTATGCCTGGGACAGACTCGAGAAGGATTTAAATAGAGAAAAGACAAGCACATTCATAAACTATTTCCGATGGATAGCCGCCTCCGTATTGATTTTACTGGCTTTTGGTGCCGGATATTTTTATGCAACTTTAAAAACAAATAATACTGAAGAATTTATTTCCGGTAATCAGCCATCCCAGATGATCCTTCCTTCCGGTTCGAACCAGGAAATGATTGATGATAGCTCCAAAAAGGTTGTACCAAAAAGCAATAGTCAAAATGTAACTAATAACCAATTTACAAAGTCCACTTTACAACCAGCGATTGATCAATACGTTGCATTTCCCGGAAATTATATTATTGTGGGTAAAACCGGTATTGATGAAAATCTGATCCAGAAAAGTGATGAGGAAATATTAATTACATCAAATGATATTGAAAAGACAGAGCCGCACGAAGATATAGCACTGCAGGAACAAAATATAAATAATCCAATAACCGGCGAAGAAAAAAGGCCTGTTTTAACAGATACTGATGAACCTGTTCAATCAAATCCCCTGGTATTAAACGATGACCTTTATATTTATGAACCTGAAAAAAGTAAGAATGATTTTCCTAAATGGACGGTTGGCGCAATGATAGCACCCGTTTATTCTTATCGTGATATCAGTTTTAATTATGAGAATCAAACCCAGGCAAATCCTGTCGAAGCAGAGTCCGAATTTGATAACTCGGAAGAGGCGTTGATATCCTATGGCGGAGGGATTGATGTAAATTATCATCTTAGCAAGCGTTGGAGCATTCAATCCGGAATGTATTATTCACAAGTCGGTCAGGTAAATAATAATGCTCTGAATTTTGTACAGGACAATGATCAGTATCTTTTATTTTCAATTAATACATCTACCGGGAACATAAATGTTGCATTTGAAAAAATCCCTGCCGATATCAGGAAAATTAATCCTCCAAAAGACACACTTGAATCTGTAGATTTAAACAATGTTAAAATCATTCAGAATTTTAATCTTTTTGAAATACCAATAATGCTGAAATATGAAATTCTAAGTAAAAAGATTGGATTAAGCATCTCCGGGGGATTAAGCCCGGCGTATGTGCTGAGGAATCAAACTTATTTGCAGGTAGATAACGATAAATATAATATTGGGAATTCCGACAACCTTAAAACAATGATTTATAATTCAACAATAGGACTTGGAATAAATTATTTTATATCAAAAAAACTTTCTCTGGATTTGGAACCTACATTTAAATATTCATTAAGCCCGATAAACAAAAACAGTGAGTTTGATTATCATCCTTATTCCTTTTCTTTCTTTACAGGCTTGAGTTATAAGTTTTAACAAACCTATTATTTTAAATTTTGGATTTATTCATGAGGTAATTTATTTACCTGCGCCTGCGCATTGGTAAATTTCCAGGTATCCTGCCTTGTATTGCACTTGGTTTGCGGAATCCTTTCGATTTTTTAAAGCTATCAATATTATAGGTTGCTCCAAGGCTTAGATATGTGTAATAATCATAATTATCGTTCTTTACAAAATCATCAAGGTAATCATTTTGAGCCTGACGCATTGCTACATCGAGAGTAATTCCGACCTTATCAATAACTTTATAGGATAATCCGGTACCAAAAAAGTACAGGAATTCAGGTGTGCCGGTGTCTTTTTGATTAATATCAATTTCGCTGTTCCGCTCGTCATATTTAGTGGTTTTAAAAATAAATTGTCCAATACCTCCATAAAGTTCGATACCTAACTTCGACCTGTTATCCGGAGAAAACAGATTTATGAGACTTACACGCCCATGAAAATTGTATTCGATAATTGTCGCTTCAAATGATACTTTGCTATTGTTTTCACCTTTTAATCCACCGTAAAGCAGTTGACCCGATAATCCAAACTTACGGCTTTGCCCCAGGGTTTTGGTGAGAATACCACTAAACGCAGGCCCACTTTCCTGGGTCAGTTTTTCCATAATTTCGGTATCAAATTTACTCAAGTCACCAAAAAATGAAGTCAGACCAGCATTCACGTTTATTGACCAGTCATCCCAGATTTGGGATTTACTTTTCCTTCCGCCACCCCAGGCCTGGGCTTCAGTAATTTGCGGATTGATTATTCCTGCAAGGATTACTAAGATTGCGATTAACTTAATTTTTGTTTTCACGACTGTATTTTTTAAGTTATTTTTTCTCTGAATTAATTATTTTTTCAAATTCGTTTTATAACCTACCATATAAATTATATGGCATTAATTTGTTTTATCTTCGTCTGATTAAGGGCGATTTCATACCTAATTTTTTATAGTACCTTGTATCCCTTGGTTTGTTATTGATTTTATATGTAATACCGAGTGAGATGTAAGAATAGTAGTCGTCATCTTTTTTATTTGATGTCCCATCAAGTTTATCATTATTTACCAACCTTGCAGTTCCTTCTGCATTGATTTCAAATGAATGATTTAATTTATAAAAAGCGCCTCCGCCTATTAAATACAAAAATTCCGGGGCATCGGATTCAACATATTTATCCTCCTTTTCAGGGTCATCAAACACTAATCTGGATTTAAACTGGAATTGACCAATTCCACCTTTTGCATACAAGAAAAATCGAGCATCATTATCTGGTATTAATAAATTAACAAAATTCAGAGTTGCATTTAAAGTATATTCAGTAATCTCTGCTTCAAAATGCGAACGGGTATTTGCCCCCCGCAAATGACCTAAAATCAATTGACCACTTAATCCTATAACAGGAGTCATTTGCCTGGATAAAACAAAACCATAGGACCATGATCCTTCATGCGATAATTTTTCACCCAGCTCATCATCGTATAAACTTACTTCTCCAAAAAATGAAGTTTGACCAACATTAACATTAACCGACCAGTTTTTTACAAGTACTGAAATTTTTGGTGCAGGTTTTTGGTATTGTCCAAATACATTTCCCTGGATAAGAAGGAAAATCAGCAGAAGGAATGCGTTCCACAGTAGAAGAAAATAGATGTTCTTCTTTTTTTCCTGCTTCATTATATTTGGATTGATCATACTATAAATTTTATTGCAAAATGCAATTTCAATGTTTGTACCAAAGATTGCAAATGGCACATAATCAAAAAATTATGCAATTATATTTTAAGGGAAGCCTGGCTTATTCTACGGTTATTAACACTTCAATTGTTAATAACCTGCTGATACATAAGGAAATATTGTGAAAATTCACTTTATGAGTGTGATAAAAAAATCTCCGCTTTCGTAGGTATATAGTACTATTAAAAGTACTTTATCTCAGTTTGAAAATAAAATCAGACATAAGATCAATATTTTTTTTCATTAGCATCCCCCTGCGGTTTGACTTTTTTTCTCTCTCCTCACTGGCTTGATTTCTCTGGAAATTTCTTTATTTTTTTTCAGAGTTGAAAAATTAGAAATATTGGACTTGATAATTTCTGAAAATTATATGAAGCCTTTTCAATCCTGTATTGTTGACTTTGCGAAGGACCATCAGGATTATCTCGTAATAGCCGAAACTTTAAATTTTGAAGAGCAATAATCGCGACATTGTCATACCCGATTTGCCATAATACCATCCCTGCTTCATTTGCCAAAAGAATGTCCTCTTTATTTAAAACATCCTGCTTTAAAACTGCTTTTGCATTATTAAAAATTTCAATGCTCTTGGCGGCCAAAATCTCCGAAACTGGAATATTGATTGCTTCTTTAAATGTTCCTATTCAAATTTGGTATGAATTCTTAAATCATTTAGGACATAACCAACTTCACTGAAAGATAATTTGTTTTAATTTCAGAATTATCAATAAATATTCATGATAGTCAATTTTGATAGATCTTATCAAACCTGAATACAAAATTCTGGCGGTACTTTATTTAGTGTAACAGAAATATTTAAATAATTATTTTTGTGGCCTGCTTTTGATAAAAGCACTGATGAATTTTATATTATTGAACATTAATAATTAAGCATTATTTATGAAAAAGTTGTTAATTCTTGGATCTGGTACAGGTGGAACGATAATGGCAAATAAAATGCGAAAAGACCTTCCCAGGAATGAATGGGATATTACGATTGTTGACCAGATAAAAACACATTATTACCAACCGGGATTTTTATTTATACCATTTGGATATTATAAGGAAGCTGATGTCATTAAACCAAAAAATAATTTTATCCCGATGGGTGTAAACCTTATCTTTAAGGAAATTGACCAGGTGGATGGCGAAAACAATAAAGTAACCCTCAAGGATGGTGAGGTATTAAAATATGATATACTGATTATTGCCACCGGGTCCAAAATTGCTCCTGAGGAAACTCCGGGATTAAAAGGTGAATTGTGGCAGAAAAATGTTTTTGATTTTTATACGATTGAAGGTGCTAAGGCACTTGCAGGATTTTTCAAAACATGGGAAGGCGGTGAACTCGTTATTGACATTGCAGATATGCCAATCAAATGTCCTGTAGCCCCTTTGGAATTTTCTTTTTTTGCGGATGCATTTTTTATTGAACGAGGCATGAGGGACAAAGTTAATATTACATACGTAACACCTCTCGACGGTGCCTTCACAAAACCCCGTGCTTCAAAGATGCTCGGCGGGCTTTTATCGGAGAAAAATATTAACCTTGTTACCAATTTTTTCATTTCAGAAGTTGACAATGAAAACAGGAAAATTATTGATTTCGGAGGACAGGAAATTAGCTTTGATTGCCTTGTAACCATTCCTATACACAAGGGTGATGATATGATTGAACGAAGCGGACTGGCTGATGAATTAGGATTTGTTCCTGCAGATAAAAACACGCTTCAGTCAACACAATTCAACAATATATTCGTCATTGGCGATACTGGTAATTTCCCTACTTCAAAAGCAGGTTCCGTTGTTCATTTTCAGGCAGAAATTCTCCACGAGAATCTGTTTTGTTTCATTGAAAACAGGCCCTTTACAGGAAGTTTCGACGGCCATTCGAATTGCTACATTGAAACCGGACATGGAAAAGGAGCCCTGATAGACTTTAATTATGATACCGAACCTTTACCCGGATCCTTCCCGTTCCCCGGAATCGGTCCGTTCGGGTTGCTAAAAGAAAGCCGCATGAATCATTATGGTAAGCTTATGTTTCGCTGGATATACTGGCATATACTGTTAAAAGGAAAAGAAATGCCAATTGACTCCCAAATGACAATGGCGGGAAAAAAAATGGAATAAATTTTATTAAAGTAAAATGACTGAACAAAGCGTACAAATTCAGATTGACGAAATTAACAAGAAGCTGGATATCATTCTGGAAGAGATATTTATAATGAAACAAAACCGGGAAGCAACGAAGGATCTTGTTGATGACCTTTCGATAATTGGAAAGGATATTTTCAAAAATTCGGTAATTGAACTGGATAAGGCGGGTGTTGAATTAAATGGTGAGGCTTTGGCCGGAACCGGAATACGATTGATAAGAAATATTGATAATATCAATGAATTTCTCGACATGCTCGAAAGCATCAATGATTTTATAAAAGACGCATCCCCTATTTTACGGCAAGTTGGCCTTGATACTATTCAAAAGATGCATGAACTCGATCAGAAAGGTTATATCGGGTTTTTCAGGGAACTAATGAAAGTTCTTGATAACATTGTTACCGGATTTTCAAAGGAAGATGTTAAAGCATTGGCTGATAATATCGTCACTATTCTGAGCACTGTTAAAAGTATAACCCAGCCCGATATGCTCGAGGCATTAAATAATGGTGTTAAAGTGTATAAAAGTATTGACACTAAAAACATACCGGAATATTCGCTTTGGAAAGCAATGCGCGAAATGCGTTCACCC
This sequence comes from Bacteroidales bacterium, assembly GCA_020052415.1. GTDB lineage: Bacteria > Bacteroidota > Bacteroidia > Bacteroidales > JAADJA01 > JAADJA01. Next base: position 96,377 of record JAGVPB010000021.1, read on the forward strand.
GAAATGAGGAAGGGATTGGGTTTTATTATCACGTTTCTAAAAAACCTTGTAAAAGAAGAAAATATTTCAAAATAATGATTCACCCTTAAATAAAATTTTATGGCTCAAAAAACATATTCAGGAGTAACTGTTGACGTTAGCGAGGAAGGTTATTTTACCAATCCGGCTCAATGGACAAAAGAAATTGCAATGGAAATTGCGAAAGAAGAAAGAATCGTAATGACCGATAAGCATTTTGAAATGCTTGATTATCTGAGAAACCGGTTTAATTCGGGAGAACAGTTAACCATACGGGGGATAAATAAATCTGGTATTGTTGATGTTAAGACATTTTACCAGATGTTCCCGGGTGCCCCTCTCAAAAAAGCTACCAAAATAGCCGGTATTCCTAAACCAACAAGTTGCGTATAACTAAATTCCAAATTAAAGGAAATTCAAAATTCCGGAATACTAAATTTCGATTTATGAATTTCGAAATTACAAGACAAACTAATAATCTTAAAATTATTTAAATTATGTCAGAAAAAAATCACCCGATAAAAAAAGTCAGCATCATCTGTTCCAAAGGAACTATAGAAGATGTATATGCAGCATTGGTAATGGGCAACGGAGCGGTAATGGAAGGCATTGAGGCCAACCTGTTTTTTACTTTTTTCGGACTTGAAGCAGTGATGAGAAAACGTATGGATAAACTTCATACGGGAGTGATTGGGAATCCGGCAATGCGTTTACCCGGAGGTGCACGAATGCCTACCTGGCTGGGCGTTATTCCTGGTATGGAAGCAATGGTTTCGTCAATGATGAAAAAGGAAATGGATAAACTCGATGTGCCTCCCATAAGCGAATTTATTGAGTTGTTTGTTGCGGGTGGCGGTAATCTTTATGCGTGCAAACTGGCAGCAGATATGTTTAAGGTAAAAAAGGAGGATTTGAGTGAACATGTGAAAGGCATTATAACAGTGGGCGAGTTTTATGAACTTGCCGGAGGAGAGGACAGTCATATCATTTTCACCTAATCAGATTTAATTCAATCTTAATTTGCCTGAGAGATCGTGGATTATTTTTTTTTCTCAAACACCGTCAGCCATTCTTTAGCCTGAAGCATCATTTTGGAAAAACTCCTTACGGGCTGCCTTAGAAAATTCATTGGTTTCGGCATAGCTTCAATCATAACAGGCAGGGCACCAAAAGCGAGTCCGAGCGATGAGTAAATTTTATCCAAGCCATTTCTGAAAAGCAGGTCCCGGATTAACGGATTTCGTAATTCAATACTGAATGATGAAAAGGCTATAACAACAAAAATGGCCCTGATTGTCATTTCAAGCCCCATTATCAAACCCGTTAGTTCAATAAATGCTCCCCCGGCATTAATGCCTTTCCAGTTAATTGATGCGATAAACATGATAATTAATAATTGCAACCAGAAGATTGGTTTTAACAATCTTCTTAATGACCCTTTATATTTATAAATGCTGAAAGATGAATAAACTGAAACAAACAATACCGTATAAATAAGTGAAAGAAAATTCATTAATAGCAAGCCTGAGGGTATCATTATCAAGTGAATAAAAAATACAACAATCGAAAATCGCTGATTCGGATTGACTGACAAAATGTTTAGGGTATTGGTTTTCTGTGGTTTGAAACCCTGGATTTCAAAATCCAGTTTTTTTGATCGTTTTCCAACAATAAATCCTGCAATTGCTGCTGTAAATCCGAATATAAAGTAGATGGCGCCAACAATAAACATTATCGTCAGTGGTTCAACATTTTCGATCTTAACCTGTTTTGTGATAAAATGAAAAATATCAAGTGTTATGGTCACAATATTAAATCCGTATAAAATCAACAAACTGACAATTTTATGTATGAGTGCACTCGAAACACAAAGGGCCCCGGCAAAAGCAAGAGAAATTAAATTGTTTCCAAAAAACCTTATAAAAAACTCAATGATCAATGCTTCGGTCATAATTCCAATCATCGGTCCCAGAATAACAGCGCTGGGAGAAATGGATTTCATTAAGGCGGCAATAAGGCCCGCACGCCAGATCAAACCCTTTTCAGGCCATATCTGATAAAACGCTATCATAAGTACTGTTGCATTAGCGGCGAGTATTGTGCCTGCAAATGGGATTCGAAGATTGTGAAAAAAACTTCCGATAATAATTTCAACAGATGCCCATAAACCTCCTAAAACAGAAGCCTTTAACCAGATTGATTCAAGCTGTGATGTTGAAGATTTCTCTTTATTCATGATCCCTCTGAGTTTTTGGGGTTATTTCCTGTAAAAGCAAATCAACAGCGACATTAATATTGGCAAATAAATACCGGTTATTCCACTTCTTACTTTAAACATATTCAATTTTGACAAAATTATACATATTAATAAATTTAAATTTTTTGATTCGGAAAATAGTTAGTATAATTGTATGAGTTTTTTAGCCTGATTTTTAGACCTTTTACTTTATGAATTATATAAGGGTCAACCGGTTTGAAAAGATTGTCAGCAAACTGATAGGAAATACCATTGATTACAGCCTTGAACACCGTTTTTTTACAGCAGCTTGTTTTGTGGGCGCAACAGCAGGCCTCTTTGCGACAATCATAAACATTGCATTTTCACTGGAACCATCCTTAATTTTAACAACTATCGGAGTTACAATCCTTTATTATTTATTTTATTTTGTCTCAATTAAGAAAAAGAAATTTAAAGGATTAATCCTTCCTTATGTCCTTATATCATTAATTACAATAAGTTATATATGGTTTGTGAATGCCGGAAGCAATGGCCCCGTTTCCTACATTCTTGTTACGGCATTATTGGTTTATATCGTTATAACAAAAGGATATTTCAGGATTGTTGTTATAGCCATGGTCACCATCGCCCTGACTTTACTTTTTATATTAGAATTTAAATATCCCGAGCTGATTGTGAATTATTCTGATGCAAAGTCAAAGTTTTACGATTTATATCTTACAGCTCTTTTTTGCGTCGGATTGATTACATTTATTACTTCCTATATTATGTCGAATTATCAAGAGGAAAGAGAGAAGGAGATCAAACAAAGAGATACTATTCTTGAACAAAATAGAGAAATTCTCCTTGCCGGAAAAGAGCTTAGAAAATCGAAAGAATTTACTGAATCAATCATCTCAAGTGCACAGGACGGTATAATTGTTTTAGACCTTAAGTACAATTTTTTACAGGCGAATAATGCCTTCCTGAAAATGACAGGTTTTCCGGAAACATCAATTATAGGATTGAACTTTAATGATTTAATTATATGTCCCATTGAGAATGTTGATCCGATAACTGGCAAATTTTCCCTGCCACAGGTTGGAACACATTCCGACTGTATTTTAAAATGCAATAAAGGTGAAATGGTTCCCATTACTATTTCAACCGCTTATTTAAATGATGAATCTGGAAAGCCGGAGTCTATTATGGCTATCATCAAAGATATTACAGACTATAAAAATATATTGCATGAACTGACCCTTCATAAAGAGCATTTTGAAGAATTGGTTGATCAAAGAACGAAAGAACTCGCAGAAACAAATAATATGCTTTTGGCGGCGAAAGAAAAAGCTGAAACATCAGACAAATTAAAATCGGCATTTCTTTCAAATATGTCGCATGAAATCCGGACTCCTATGAATGCAATTATAGGATTTTCACAATTGCTTCGTGAACCAGACCTTCCCAGGCAAACAGTGATGAATTATCTTGACATAGTTACAGCTAAGGGAAATCTGCTGATGAATATAATAAATGATATTATTGATATTTCAAGGGTAGAAGCTGGTGAGATGGAAATTAATAAAAGCTCGTTTAGTGTAAATGATATGCTGGATGAGCTCTTTGCTACCTTCAATAAATTGAAGGAATCTGTAAATAAATCACACCTTGATCTCCGGGTGATAAAGCCTGAAGGAGATCAGCAATTTTTGATTTTCACAGATCCGTACAGACTAAAACAAATATTATCAAATTTGCTGGATAACGCTATTAAATTCACGCATCATGGATTCATACAGGTTGGCTATTCATTTACCGGTGAAGGGAAGAATAAAAAAATCAAATTTTATGTAAGGGATAGCGGAATTGGTATTTTGCCGGAAAACAAGGATATCATTTTTAATCGGTTCCGACAGGTTGATGAATCGCATACGAGAGAATTTGGTGGTACCGGTTTGGGATTGACAATTTCGAAAAAACTGACCATGCTTTTGGGGGGAGAACTCGAAGTGGATTCTGTATTTGGCCAGGGAAGCATGTTTTACCTTTCCATTCCCTATAAGTCTGTTACAAACAAAGAAAAGGGAATAAAAAAGGTACAGTCGCTAATCAGAGATTTCAACTGGAAAGAAAAAACAATCCTGATCGTTGAAGATAATTATTCGAGTTACCTTTTGCTGAAATATTACCTGATGAATACCGGAGCTCAAATACTTCATACCATTAGTGGTAAAGATGCTATTGAAATTTGTAAATCCAACCCGCATATTGATGTGGTTCTGATGGATATACAATTGCCTGATCTAAGCGGATATGAAACAACTATGATTATTAAAAAACACAGGAGCGATTTACCCGTTATAGCACAGACTGCTTACGCTATGGCCGGAGATTATGACAAGTCGAAGGATGCGGGCTGTGATGATTATATTGCCAAACCATTTGGTAAAGATAAATTACTGGCTGTACTTAATGAATATCTCAATTAAATGTAATTCTTTTATTTACTATTACCTGAAACAAAGTTTAAAATTTTTATCGAGGCATCCCTGGCATCGTATTTATCAAAATCAATGGCCAGATAAGTCTTGATATTAAAATGGCTTACTACAATTTCAACCAGTTTTTTTCGCACAACCCAAATCATGGGTTGATACGGGCTTTCGGTGATGATGTTGTTCACAACATGTGACCAGCCGTTTCCCTGAAGTTCGAAAGGTCCAATTTCATCAATGGCAATGATGTCGGGTTTACTGAAATTTAGCGGATTAATTGCCATTTCACCAAATCTGACGGCTGTTGGATTTACATAAAAATGCAGGATCTTTTCCCATCCCCTGTAAAAATTCCTCTGGCAAAAAATAATTCTTTCATTGGTACTTAAATCAACTAATTCATATCGCTCGCGCATTCCATTAAGCCAAAATCCTTCCGCCAGAATTCCATGAATTGTAGTTCCATTTAATCTGAGATATTTAATAATTTCCTTCAAAAAAATGGTTTTTCCGCTTCCCTGCTCACCCGTAATAAGGATTATTTTATTTTTCATATTCTACTTTTTAAAAAATAAACAAGCATCCCCATAACTTAAAAACCGGAAATCGTGCTGCAATGCATAGTCATATACCCTTCTCCACTGATCACCAATAAAAGCGGAAACCAGTAAAAGCAAGGTACTTTGCGGCATGTGGAAATTGGTGATCAATATATCGGCCAGGCGAAATTTATAGGACGGTACAATCATCACTCTTGTCTGACCCGAAATAGTGTCAATGCCTTTTTCATCCATTATTTCCAATATCCATTTCAGGGACTGCTGAACAGTAATTCCAATATTATATTTCGGATTGTATGGATCCCACTGACCGACTTCAACATTTACATTGTTATCCTTGTTAACCATTGATTTTACACCATACCAGTAAAGGGATTCAATGGTACGCAGGGTAGTTGTTCCAACAATTATAACCAGACTTCCATGATTTTCAAGAATCCTTCTTATCGTTTTTTTGTGAATAAGGATTTTTTCTGCATGCATTTCATGTTCCCTGATGGTATTGCTGCTGACAGGCTTAAATGTCCCTGCTCCGACATGAAGAATGACTTTTTCAGTCCGGATATTTTTCTCTTTCAGATCTTTCAGAACCTTTTGAGTAAAATGGAGTCCTGCGGTTGGTGCTGCCACCGAACCTTCCGATTGTGCATAGACCGTTTGATAACGTTCATTATCAGATTCTTTAGCAGCCCGAATGATGTAGGGAGGTAAAGGAACAATTCCTGCTGTATAGAGGACATCCGAAAAGCTTATATCTCCGGGATTCCATTCAAAGCGAATAAGCGAATATTCAGCAAAATGATTAATTCGCTCAGCAGTCAGAATATATTCCTTGTTTCCGGTAAAAATCTTTTTTATCAGTTTCCCATTCTTCCATCTTTTCGAATTTCCAACCAAACATTTCCATACGACACCTGATCTCTGTTCAAATGCCTGCTGTAACTCACGGGTAGGCAATTCGGGCTCAAGGCAGAACAATTCGATAGCAGCACCGCTTTCCTTTTGGAAGAGAATCCGGGCATGGATAACCTTTGTTTCGTTAAAAATCAGAAGACTGTCTTCAGGAAGATGGCTGATGAGGTACTTAAAGATATCCTGTGATAAATGACCTTTTCTATAAATTAGGAGTTTTGATTCATCCCTCACCGGCAAAGGAAATTGAGCAATTTTCCTGTCGGAAAGAGGATAGTCGTATTCACTGATATTAATGTCCGGAATATAATTCATACCAAAAGGAAGCAAAATTAGGTTAATTGGTTGAACTGGTTAAATCGGTGGATCCATGCAATTCATGTAATTACTGGACGGAATTGGTTAAATTGATTATTTGGGATAATTGGATTAATTGTTGCCGACTTCTCTCGCCTTTGGCGAGACCGACTGACTTGTTAAACTGGTTGAACGGGTTGAATCGGTTTAATTTGTTAATTGCGCAAGTGGGGAAATCGTGCCTGGATCGGAATACCAACTTTCTTTTATCAATTGTCTTGTTTATTACTACTTTTGAAACATCATTTTTGAAAACAGGATGCCGCATGGCAATAAAAAAGCATATTCCCAATTTCATTACCCTGTTAAATCTTGTAAGCGGTTGCATTGCAATTGTCTTTGTTTTTGACGGCAACCTTTCAATGGCCTCATATCTGATTTTTCTTGCTGCATTATTTGATTTTTTCGATGGCATGGCCGCAAGGTTGCTGAAGGTTAAAACAGATATTGGCAAAGAGCTGGATTCTCTGGCGGATATCATTTCCTTCGGACTTGTTCCCGGATTTATAATGATGAAGTTAATTCAGCAATCAATTGGTATTGCAGAAGTTAATGACGGAATAGCATTTGTACTCCCTTATGTCGCTTTATTAATTCCTGTTTTTAGTGCACTGCGGCTGGCCATCTTCAATACTGACAACCGTCAAACGTATAATTTTATCGGTTTGGCAACGCCCGCCAATGCCATATTGATCGCATCACTGCCGCTGATTATTGAACAAAAAACAACCCTGTTGGGACTTGAGCCGGTTTGGTTTGCCAACTTGATAAGTAATCTTTATGTTCTTGTAGTATTAACGATAATTCTTTCTTTATTGCTTGTTGCTGAAATACCTCTTTTCTCACTGAAGATCAGCAAAAGCCATCCCGTTCAAAACAGAATTAAATATATTTTCGCAGGAATTTCAATAATTCTGATCTCCTTATTTTACTTTGTTGCCTTTCCTATTATCATGTTGATTTATATTTTGCTATCGGTAACGATGAAATCTGAAATCTATAATCATACGCCGTAACTCGTTTAATTTATCTTTGCACGGATGCAGGAAGAGATTTCAAATAAAAAGAAACAACAGAAACCGGTCGAAAAGGAAATGTCGTTTTGGGAACACCTCGAGGAACTTCGGGGACATCTTATCCGATCGGTCGCAGCGATATTGGTTTTATCAATTATTGCATTTATTAATAAAAAAATCATTTTTGACTACGTTATCCTCGCACCGAAAGATCCTCATTTCATTACCAACCGTTTTTTTTGTAAAGTCGGAGAGCTGCTCTCACTCGACGGGCTGTGTATGAGAGACTTTAATCTTTTACTTCAGAATATCAATATGTCGGGGCAGTTTATGATGCACATGTACATCTCAATAGTTGCCGGATTGGTTGTTGCTACGCCCTACATACTTTGGGAGTTTTGGCGATTTGTTAAACCTGCATTATATTCAAAGGAAAAAAGATACTCAAGCGGCGCTGTACTGGCCAGTTCCGGACTTTTTATTACCGGGGTTTTGTTTTCTTATTATATCATAGTTCCCCTTACGATCAATTTTTTCGGCTCTTACAAGATCAGCGAAAGCGTTGTTAACCAGATAAATTTAAACTCCTATATCAGCACCATCGTTTCTGTTACGCTTGCAACCGGCCTGGTATTCGAACTCCCTATCCTGGTGTATTTTCTGACTAAAATCGGTATCCTGACGCCCTCTTTTATGAAAAAAAGCCGGAAATACATGCTGATCATTGTCCTGACAATATCGGCAATTATCACTCCACCCGATATATTCAGCCAGGTTTTAGTTTCGTTGCCACTTCTTGTTTTATTTGAAATCAGCATCTGGATTTCAGGCAGAGTTTACCGAAATAAACAGGCTGAACTGGCCGGTTGATATATCCTAAGATTGTCCCGCTGAAAATTCGCATTTTTTCTCCAGAAATTCGCTTAACGTTTTACAAAGTTCATCAGGTGCGTCGGCATGAACCCAATGGGAAGCGTTTTCAATCTTGTGAAATCTGGCGTTTGGGAATTTTTTCAGGATCAAAGGGTAATCCTCTTCAGGAATGTAATCCGAAACGCCGCCTTTGATGAATAATGAGGGAACATCCGATGAATACGGTAATTCGACACCTTCAAAGACATTTTCAATATTTGTATAAATAGATTTAATATTCAATCGCCAGGCAAACCTGTTTCTGCTAATCCTGTAAAGATTTTTTAGAATAAAACCTGCAATTGCAGGTGAATTGATTTTTTCATGAATTATTTTCTCAATCCCTTCCCTTGTTGAATATTGATCGAAATCAACCGAAAGCATGGCCTCCATGATATCGAGATGCTGCTGGCGGGCAGGGTAACTTCTTACACTGATATCAACAACGATCAGCTTTTCAATCCTGTGGGGATGTTCAAGGGCGAAGTTCATGGCTACTTTTCCACCCATGGAATGACCGATTAGAATTGGTTTGGATAATTGATGATCTTCAATGAATTCAAATAAATCATTTGTTAGCGCATAATAACTGAAAGTATCGCTGTGTGGTGATTGCCCGTGGTTACGCTGATCGGGTATAAATACCTCAAATTTCTCTGCAAGCCTTCGGCCTATTGTAACCCAATTATCCGAAATTCCAAGAATTCCGTGAAGAATGATTACCGGCTGACCTTCTCCGTAATGGCGGTAAAAGAGTTTCATGACTTTAATTGGTTCTTTCTTCTTAATCCAAACACAATTGCAAGTAAAATAAACAGCACACTCACAAACGAAGAAATTCGTCCAATGTAATCTCCCAACCTTACATAAAAAGTAATTTTTGAATTCAGGTTGATTTCCTGGCTGATCACATCCTTTTCCCAGTATTTGGTAGCTTGTTGGATGTCGCCTCTCTGGTTCACAAAACAACTGATACCTGTGTTGGCTGACCTTGCAATGCTTCTTCGTGTTTCTATTGACCGGAGGGATGCGAATGAAAGATGTTGTCTGTGGCCGGGAGTATTTCCCCACCAGCCGTCATTGGTAATAATAAACAACGCATTGGCGCCTTTTTGAACATAATCTCCGCAAAACCCGCCAAAAATAGATTCATAGCAAATGATTGGCCCGATCTTAAGGGAATCACGTACTGCAAAGGGTTTGGGATCGTCATCTATACCTAATGTTCCAACTGTCCCACCCAAATCAATGGCATACTTTTCAAGAAACTTAAAAATTCCTCCCGTAGGCATATACTCCACACCCGGAGTCAGTTTCGATTTATGATGTTTTTGAAAAACTCCCGATGAATCCACATAAATTGCAGTGTTGTAACTGTCATAAAAGAATTTGGCATACTTGTGATATCTTGCAGAATTCGGTAATTTCTCATTTTCCTCATAACGCCTGTAAGTGGAAGCGCCGATAATAATTTTAATTTCAGGATTTTCTCTCGTGAAATCTTTCAGTTTATTCAAACTGGGCGAACCATCGAAACTTCCTTCCCAGATATCCTCCTGTATCGCTGACTCTGGCGCAACAATAAAGGCCGGTTTGTGATCCCAGACAGATTGAGCCAGATCAAAGTTCATATCAATTGCTTCGAGTGGCGGAGTTGAATATTGAGTGGAATATGGATCCAGGTTGGGCTGGCAAACGATAACATTGATGGGATCCTTCTTTTCCATGTAGCGATAGTACATGAAATTAGAAATCAGGATTGGAATGAGTAAGAAAGATAATGCAGCAACACCGTTTTGAAGGATAGTCTTTCTGTCGGGCTTTTTGTTAAGCAAAGACTTGAGTGCTTTAAAGATCAGTATATTGATAAGAATTATCCAGAATGTTCCTCCCAGCGTTCCTGTATATTCGTACCATTGAATCCATTGGTAATGCATTGCAAATCCGTTGCCCAGGTTTAGCCACGTCCATGTCAGTTTCCAGTTCAGGTGAATGTACTCGAAAGTGATCCAGAGAAAGATCAGGATAAAATATCCCTGACTTTGCTTGTAAAGATTTCTGCGAACCGCATGATAAATATTCATCACAATGCTCATGAACATCGAATTGAATGCCCATGCAAGAGTTGCCACCGGAGTTGAATTCCAAATCCACCAGGTTGTGGCAACATTCCAGATAAAGAATGCCGGGAAGGTGTAAAAGAAAACGCTGAACCGGTTGAAGTTTGGCCTGTTTCTCAGGATATGCTCCTCGATGATCAGCAACGGAATGAATGCCGTAAACAAAAAAGCCGGAAAGCCATGTACCGGCCAGCCTATTGTAAACAGGAGACCAGACAAACCTGAAAGCAGGAGCAGATGGAATTTTTTCATAACAGAATTAACGAAGGCAGGGCAAAGATATTGAAAACAGGATTTATTGTTAAATAGTTATACGGCTAAATTGTTTTCTTTCATTTCCAAAGTTGAAAGCCACAGGTCAGCCTGTCCTGCCCGTCTGCTGAAGCAGGTGTCTGGCAAGATTGCAGATTGAAAAAGCAAATTAAATTATTTCTCAAAAAATCATTTGTGGATATCGTTCATAATGACTTCGTTTTATCTCCTCGTAAATTATAGAAAACTCATTACTAAGTGATATAAACTAAAATTGAAAAATCTGATAAGTGTTTAACATTGCACGAAAATAAAAAATAATGAAAGGTGCAATTTTATCGGCTAAATCTGAAAAAGACCTTAATCTTATCCTGCAATTGGCAAAAAAAATTGGTATTTCAACCAGAAAACTATCAGACCAGGAAATTGAAGATTTCGGGCTAACTGTCGCAATAGAAAAAGGCAAAACCGGACAGTTTGTAAATACCGATTCTTTTTTAAATGAACAGACACAAATTAATCCTTAATCCATTTCCCCGTTTCAATAGTTTCGGACTTTTGATTTAAGATTCTGTAAGTGTAAACCCCTTTTTCGAGTTTGGAAGTGATTATCCTGGTTTCGTTTTCAATTTTCTGTGATATAGCTTTATAGCCGGTAATATCATATATATCAATTGAAAGGTTATTATCAATGGTTTTTACCCATATTTCGTCCCGGCCGGGATTAGGATAAACAATCACCTGTTTTGTCGTTTCAGGAAAATTATAAGTCCAGGTTAATATACCGTCTTCGTTTACTTTTAGGATGTAAACATCCCTTTCCTGGTTTTGAGTTTGATAATCGTAACGGGTGCCAGCCATCACACAACCTCCGTCCTGTGTGGCAAGGATTGACCAAAGGTTATAACAGGCATCGCCGCCATAATACTTTAGCCATAAAACTTCGAAGTCATCCGTTATTTTAACCAATAATAACCAGGATGGAAAGTTACTGAAATATGGGTTGAAAAAATATAAGTTGGAAGTACCACCATAGAATATTTTATCTTTGGATATAAAATTAAAGTTGTTATGAAAAGCCGGAAAATCAACCGTATCATTACCCCATTTACCTAGATGAATACTATCGAGGTAATTATAATTTAAATCCAATTTTAATAATCCTAATTGAACTTCATTAGATGATGGAAAATTCTTAACACCACTTAAAATAAAAATGGAGTCTTCAATGAATTCTAATTCATTCATATTCCCGATATCCCAGTCGATAGGTTGTTGGTGGGTAATAGTTAGATTGGAATCCAATTCATATATAAAACACAGACTTTTACTGTCTAAGTTAATGGAATTACTGGTAAAGAAATATTTATCAGCCGATTGATCGGCAATGTCATAAATTAACTTACCGCCTAGACTTCCACTTCCCCAATAATTCTCATTTAGTACTGTTCCTGTGCTATCTAATTCAAATATAAAAACATCCCAATTATTAGGTATTTGTTGAACATAAGATGCTGATACGATATAGTTTCCCTTGGAATTTTTTAAACAATTTAAGTAATTACCTTGTATTTTCCCAGGGACCGGAATTATTAGATTTTGAATAATATTGAAGTTCATATCAAATTTCAAAAACCAAAGATTATAGACGGAATCAATATTGAATTCGCCAAATGCAATAAAATGATTTATATCAGTCCTAATGAACTCAGAAATATTGCAATTTCCGTTCACCGGATTTTCAAAATTTAGTGAGTCAATAATTTCACCAAAGTTATTTATTTTGATCATGTGGGCATCAGGAGAATCAAAAACTGAACAAATAATGTTACCATCATTATCTTCAATTAGTCCAAGTGGAAACTGATCTTCAGCATTTTGAATTAATAGTTCAAATGAACCTTGAGCATTTGAGTTTGTTACTATAAAATATGATAGTATTATAAGAAATATATTTTTTTTCATCTATAATTAATTTAATGGTAAATAATGAGCTGACTATATTTAAGTCAGCTCATTGATAAATCTATACTATCTTGGGGGTGGACCTCCTGAACCAACACTTATTCCATATTGTATATTCACATTGTGAAGAATCCAATACTCCTCCCCAGCTGGAATCAGATCCCAATCCATATCGCACCTAACAAATATTTTTCCGCTTAATTGCTGACTAAAGCAGTCATAAGCTATATTATAAACTATTTCTTCTAAACCACCCAAATAAAAATTCATTTCATTCGGGGGGATGCAATCATGAAAATTGTTTATTCCAGGATAACCATAATTAAGAAATAGCAGATAATCATTAATATTGTCACCAGGATTTGGGTCATTTGGATTAAGCAAATCGCAGCATTCGCATTGTAAAGTTTGCTCAAAAGTAATTTCCTCTGACCATGGATTACAATAAACATTTTTAATGTCAATGAAATAGCTGTGTCCTTCTGGCAATGATCTACGCATGTTGACTTTAAATTGTATCTGTTCAGCAGCGTCAGAACCAATACCTTGCCCAATATATTGATCACATTTTCCATCTAATTGTCCATAAAACCAATAATCCGTCGGTCCAAAATCGTTAAACCAGCCCGGAGGCCCGTCAGTACCAATTCCCGGGTCAATTCCAAATGTTACGGTTTCACCATCAGTCTCTATTACAGATACATCGACGACAATTAAATACTTTTCTTCAGATTGTATTTGGTTAAATTTTACCGCTATGCTATCAACGATATTATCATAAGTATTGACAGCGTCATAGAAGGCGACTTTACTATCAGATAGATTTACTGTAATATTTATCTGATCATTTATTAAAGTTTCATACTCTGCACTTGCATCAGCATAGGTATAATTGACCAAAGCCTCTATGTTCCAAACAGCTTCCTCAATTGTCAGGTCTGCTTCCCCGCTTTTCAGGTTTGGATTTTCTCTTGTATATTCAAGTTTTTGTTTAAAGGCAAGTATTTTTCCCTCAATCAATACATCCTGCTCTGAGGGTTGAAATACCTTTTGTTGGCCGGTGTCTTTCTGTTCACTTTCTTTCGAGCAACTGAAAAATAATAACATTCCGATTGCTGAAAGAATGGTTAAGTTAAAATATAATTTTTTCATTTTATTCTTTTTTAATGTTACAAATTTATTGAAAGTAATGGATTCATTTGATCTAATTATAAGAGTTTTACCACTTGCGATCATGTATTGAATGACCGGAAGTGGTAACATCAAATGAACCGGTTTTTCCCGATAAGAAAAATATATTTTGTAGTACAAAACAAAACATACCCGAATGCCGGATTTTTGCTTTTATTTGCCTGTAATAATAAAAAATTGATGAAGATTGGCGGATAAGTGTACCCCTGGTTTTTATTTTCACTCGGAAAGAAGTAAGTAAAGAAATAAAGAAATGCTTTTACAAGGTAGCGCTTATACTCTCTCTCTCTCTCTCTCTACAGCCATGCGGCTTATAGCAATATGAAGTTTGAATTTTATACAAGATGATATTTTGTTAACCATTAACATGTACGCTGTTTTGTTTGATAATAAACAAAAGTAAATAAAATTCTAGCAGAAAAGAATTTTTTTTTAAATTTAATAAATGATTTCTAAACTGATTAATTCATAAAATTGCTTTGTAAGAAAGAGTGGGATTCCTCCCTGCGGTCGGAATGACATGAATGTGAGTCTATTGG
>JAGVPB010000052.1 GCA_020052415.1 Bacteroidales bacterium
AAAAAAATAAATAAAAAGTTTTCAACATTTGTTACGAATTAATAAAATTGAAGTACTTTAGCATACAATTTTTAAATTTTACCCGAACTTATGAGCGCAAACACAGCAATTTATCCGATATTGAGAAAGGCTATATTTAGTAAACCTGATAAAAGTATTAATAAGAGAAATGCGGAAAAAATAGCTGAAGCAATGAAGAATAATTGGGATGAAGATAAAAAAAATTATTTTAATTTAATTAGAAATTCATTACCGGATAGTATAACCGAAATCGAAGAAGAAAAAACTGTTCGTATTTCAAATGAACGAGAAAAAGCAATTATTGTTGATCGACCAGAAATTATAATTAAAATAAAGAATTATTGTTTTAATATTAGAATTACGTCAGCTATTTGCTACGATAAATTTTCAACAAAAAATTGGACAAGAATCAAATTGGGAAAGGAATTTCCACAAAGCAGAAAGAATATAGATGAATTAAATAGATTATATAGCATAATTTCAGATAAATTGTGTAAATATAGTCATGATATTACAAGAAAATTTTTCAACGAGAATTTACAAAATGACGTACGCAGTGTTGGTAATATCACAATTATATCTTGCGGTATAAAAGATTATAAGCTAGGAAAACAATTAGAAAAATTTGATAATCTTGATTTAGAGATTAAAGAATTTTTTACAAATAAAGATGCAAAAAATTTAATCGAAAAATACTATAAAGAAATTTTTAATATAGATAATATTGAAATTAATAAGAAATCTTATAATAATTTTTGGTTTACCTCACCTATTAATATTGAAAATGAATCTGGTTATATTGATAACGAAAATGTATTATATAATTTCAAACAAAAAAATAACAATTTATTTGCATTCGGAATAGGTTATGATAATTCTTCAGAGAAAATTCTGGCAAAATTATCATCACTTAAAATTGCTAGGCTTATAACTGAAGAAATTTAAAATGAAAGAGAAGGATTATATTGTACAACAGACTGAAAAAATATATAAAAAGATTACAACTGAAAAATCTGGATCATCTATAAATCCATTTACTTTTACTCTCAGAAATGTTTGTCAATTAAAAAAAATAAATACAGAACTTGCAACATTAAGGCCTACAAATGGTATCCTTAAATTTGCTGCTATTTCTTTACCCAAAATTCCTTCAAATAAACTTGATTTTATCACAAACGATGAAGAATATCCAAAGGATCTGTCTGTTATACATTACGGTAAAGAAACTAGAAAAACTTTGTTAAAAAATTATACAGAATGTTTAAGTAAAGCCATTGATCTTAAAGCTAACATTATATGTATAAATGAATTAGGAATGCCAACCAATAAAAGTGGTTTAGTCAATAATAATGTTATTAAATTTACAAAAGGTATTGCACAAAGAAATAAATGCCTTATTTTTAGTGGAACTAATCATTGTACAAAATCATTTTTAAATAAAGGATATCTATTTTATCCAGGAAATGATAAACCAACAGATCCTAGAGATAAAGAACAACCCTATAGAACATTTTATAAGCATGTTAGTGCATTCAGATTAAAAGAACCAGAAAAAATTTATACTCCTGCTTCAAGAATTATATATAATACTCAGGCTTTTGGGATAGGAATATCATTTTTAATTTGCTTAGAATTGTCAGACTTTTCATTTGCGGCAAAAATTGTAAATAATCATGAGTTAATAAATTTTTTAATTGTACCGACATATGTTAATGATGAATTTGGAAGTTTAGTTAGATGCGGTGAAAATGTTAGTTATGCAATGGGCGGAGCAGTAGCTTTAACAAACTGCCATCATGAAGAAGGTGGTAGATTAAATAGAGTCTATATAAATGGAAAAAATATTAGTGAAATAAAACCAAAGACATTTAAAGACTATCCAATAGGTGATTCTTTGTTAACAATTTATTCTATAGATGTTGAAAAAATGAAAAATGATAAAATAAGTAATAGTATTAAGTTGGAACCTAGTATTCAAGCACTATATGGAATTTATGATTTTAAAGATAGATAAAAAATATTAGTGTAATAATATTATTCATAGCCATATCCGCCACAAGTTTGACATTGACAATACTGGAAAATACTTCAAATTTTCATACAAATATTGGAATAAAAATAATTTTCGAAATCTTTATTTTTTATAATTCTTTCAAACTGAGTTGAGGCTGTATAAAAATAAAATTTATCAAAATGATATTTGTACAGTTTAGTTTCTTTTAGTTTTTCAAATAAATTATTCTTAGATATAATTATAATTTCAACATCTATTTTAGTTTGTCTAATTAAATCTGTAAGTTTATCATCTCTAATATCTATAATTTGTTTTGATCTTTTTCTTAATAGATATAGCTTTATTTTATTACTAGTACTATTTATAGCTAAATAAATATTTTTACAGTTGTTGATGGTATTTAAATATTTTGAAATATAATTTATTGTTTTTTGCTTTCTTAAGTTTTCATTAGTTTTCTTAAAATTAATTATCTGATTTTTTATTTTTGCTAATTCAATTATTCTTTTATTCCAATATTGTTCAGCCCCGAACCTAACTTCTTTCATGAATATTTTATAGTAATTTTTATTTATATCTATCCCGATAGAATTTCGTTTCATTTGTTTTGCAATTGCTAAAACGGAACCGGAGCCTGCAAATGGATCAAAAATAATATCATCTTCATTACTTGAAATCGAAATAATTTTTTCTATTAATGGAAAGGGAAACGGGCATAAATGATTTTGTTTGCCATTGCCCCAGCCTCTTAATGGTGTTGTAAATTCCCAAATATTTGATGGTGCTTTTCCATCAGGATTATATCTTTCTGGATATTTTTTCCACCATTTCTTTAAATCATTAATTTCCCTTACTTTATCAATGTTGAATTTAAAGCTTTCATTCTTTGAATAGAAGAGTACATATTCATATTGGTTTTTAAATTTTCCTTTACCATTCCATGGAAGATTTTTTTCCTTATCCCAAATAATTATTTCTTTTAATTTCCAAGTGTTCTTATTAAAGCGTCTTTTGAATTCCGAATTGATATCAAAAGGTAATGTAATTGTTTCGCCTTCCTTTTTAAAAGTATCTACTATTAGCCAAAATGTAGCATCCTCATGCGATAAATTATAACATTCCTGAAAAACATTGACAACATCATTTAAATATTCATCATAAGAACCTTGACCAAATCCGATCTGTTTCTTGTTATCTTCATAATTTAATACATCATAGTATGGAGGGGATGAAATAATTAAATTCGGTTTCGAAATTTCAAATTTCTTAAAAATGTTTTCAATTTCTTTTGAATTTCCAACAATGTATTTTGATTCAATCATATTATACCTTCGTAATATTGGGGATAGTACCTATAAAATTCAATATATCCTTTTAAATCCTGTAACGATAATTCAATTTCTAAATCAAGTTTTTTTGAAATAAAAACCTTTTCCTTATCACTTCCAATTTCAATCTCATTATCTTTTAATTCATCCCGTAATTTATTTATTTCTTTTTTTAAAGTTGAAATCTTAGAGTCTAAGTAAAATTTTTCTTTATAGGTAATCAATGGAATGTCAATATCGATAATCTCATTATTTTTTCTAATAAATGGATTAATTAGATTTGGAATATTTTGAGGTAATGAAAAAATACCACCAGATGTATACATTTTCGCCCTATCAGTATAGGTAAAGCTAAATAATTTATTAAATTTTACTTTCTCATATAATAGCCTTTCTTTGAAATAATTATGACAAATATTTTCAATCAAAGTAGGATATAATTGTGAAGTCAAATATTTTTTATGTCTTAATGAAGGAGATATATATTCTATCAAATTATCAAATATAAGGTCTTCCTCTTCTTTAGAAAAATCACATTGGGAATCAATTGTAAAAATTAATATATCATTTTCTTTACAACGACTCGATAGGATTCCAAAGTCTTCAATGACTTCATAAATTTTCAGGTCATAATCCATCCATAAAATTGAATTTTTTTCCCATTCACGACCAGATAAAAAATCGGTCGAATTTTGATTCTTGAACGTAATGAATTCATATGGCTTATTAAAGTCGAATCTTTTCTCAGTCATTTTATCATCAATAGAAATTAAGTTTTCTAAATTCAAGAATTTATGGAATAAAATAAAATCATAATAATAAATAGATCCCATGCCAATGTATTCATGCATATTGAAATTGGTCATCAACGGTTTTAATTCTTGGAGTATCTCAATAATAATTTTTCTTTCAATCTGTTTTCTTGGTCTTAAAAGATAATTTACCTTTTCAAAACTTGGTATTTTATGATTTGTTGCAGCCATTACTCAATTTCTTCGTGTTTAATAAAATAATCAAATGTTTTAATTCCAACCATATTATTAGTTCTGACAGAGAGGTGATTCATTACTTTTGAAACTAAATCTTTTGGCTTTTGATAACTAATTGTCGTATTTTTCTTTACAGTCTTTACAGGGGCAGTGAATTTTATATTTCCAAAAGGTAAATCTTCAATGGCAACTTTTTTAATTTCTTCTACATTTGTATTTATCAACATTTCTTCAATATTATCTGATTTTATTTTTTGCTCAGAGTACTTTTTACTTAAATAGTTTACAACAGGTCTGGCTGTATTTACCATATTCTTTAAAACAAAATTATAAATCATACTCTCGGTATTCAATCCATCCTTTGAAGTATTTAGTGGTAGTTTAAACGGATTATCTGAACTTAAAAAAACCAATCCTCTAAATTCATTATATATGGGATGGTAATTAGGTAAGAGTCCTTTTCCTGCATCCCATCCAGTTGTCTTATTTGTATCATCAACTAAAATTAATCTATCATTAATAAATATATTCCAACCTCTTCTTCCAGTTTCCTTTGAAGTGCGACCAGAATGCAATTCAATACCGCAAATAATATCAACTTCTACATCATCAATAATATCATGGTACCTTGCTGGGTTATAGTTATCATCAAAGGCTATTTCAATATTAAAAGGTTCAATTTTTTCATCATTGATGAAGATGTCTACCTGATCTTTTAGAAATCGAGTATAAGTAATATGAATTTGATCTTTTAATTTTACAAGAAAAGAATTACTACTAAAAGTTATTTTTGTTACCTCATGAAGGTCCTTTATGGTAATTCTTGTATATCCTTTTGGATCATTTTCTTCAGATATTAAAGAAGTAGCGGGAAAGTTCCAATCAACTTTATTTTCCTTCCATTTGTCAACATCAATATGCAATGAGTTTATAAATTGACTATCATCGGAAATAATGTCAATATTTTTTCCCATTTTTAAAATTGATCTTTTCATTCCTATGCCGAATAAGCCTATTGATCTTTTATCTCTCTTAAGTTCTTCAACTCCAAAAACAAAAGCTTGGTTAAGAAAAATATCTTTTTCAATTCCTCCGCAGGTATCAAATATTTCAAATTTATCTTCAGCAATAGTAATTTTTATTAACTTTTTTGTTTTTAAATCATGACGTTTATAACTGTCAATAGAATTATCAAGTAAATCTAAAATACAAGCACTAAGACTTAGATCTCGCGTTAAAACATCAATAAATAATGTTTTAGTTGGGTAGGACTTTACAATTTCTTCTGACATAGGGTTTCTATTTTATAACTTTACGAAACTTATTAAAAATTTTCTATAATCCTCCAAAAATAAAGAAAGTAGATGAAAGAACGGAAAAGAAATTAATTTAAATACTGCAAATTAAATGGAGTAAGAGAAGTGGAATATATTAAGAGAAATTTAAAGGTAATCTTAAAAACTACAGCAAATCCTAAAACCAAGCAGGTCATTAATAATACACTACTTCACACTTTGGTTTTGCCTCTTTAAATTTTTCGATATTCTTAGGTGAAACGCCGGTATTAAAACATTCCAGCTTTTTCAGCCTGGGGAGTTCGAGCAATGGTTTCAAACTCTTTATAGAGGTATTGTTCAGTTTGATTTCTGAGAGATTAAATAATCCTTCGAGGGGATTCAGCGACTTGATCTGGGTTCCGGAACAATTGAGGGAAACAAGCTGTGACAATGCTGCTAAAGGTTCAATATCTTCAACCGGTGTATTTTCGATGCTCAGTACCTTAAGTTTTTTCAGCTCTGAAAGCATAGTGAGGTCGCCGACGGGACTTTGACTGCACTGAAGTTCTTCCAGTTCTTTCAATTGTGTGAGGGGCTGAAGGTTATTCACGGATGTTCCGGCGATGATGAGTTTGCGAAGCCCCCTGATCATTGTAACCGGTGAAAGGTCGCTGATGCGGCTGTTGTTCCTGATGATCAATGAATCAAGGTACAGAATTTCGTGCAGTTGTTCCTTTGTTGGCGGAGAATCGCATCCTTCAAGCTCAGTAAAATATTCTTTCCAGGCTATAGGTAAATTTTTCCACCAGTTTTCCAAATCTCTCGTTTTATAAACAACGATACAGTCCTGATTTTTCTCTCTGAAATCAAAAGCAGATTCATCATTTACACGGGAACTATCGGCATATATAAATTTCAAGCCTGGCTTGTTTTCGAGCGGCTTAAGTGATGAAACCCTTGTATTCTGAAGGTTCACAGAGTGCAACTGACTCAGATTGCTGAGAAAATCAATATTTTCGACCGCGTTATCTGAAATATCGAGTTCTTCGAGTTCGATGACCTGTGAAAGTGGCGTGAAATCAGTGATCTTTGTGGATGAGGCATACAGGGTGGTAAGGTTAAAAAACCATTTTAAGGGATTCAGGGTGGTAATTTCGGAATTCCCCGAAATATTCATTTTTGTGATCGTAAGAAGGGCATGGAGTTCCTCCTGAGCAGGGGTTTCGCTTATTTCAGCATAGTCCTTTGCAATTGCTTTCCATGCGCTTTCAAGTTCGTTCCAACCGGAAATTAAATCTTCCGATTCAAAGATCACGAGGCAGGAAGGGTGATTTCGCATGTATTGTATGGCTTCGGTTTTTGCAATCAGGGTATTATCGCAATAAATTTTTTTCAGGTTCAGACTGTCGTTAAGGGGTTGCAGGCTGCTGACTCCGGTACTGCTGATCCTGAGGATTTCAAGGTTACTGAGGTCTGCCAATGGTTCGAGAAAAGCGACCGTTGTGTTTTCGCAGTTCAAATAGGTTAAACCTGTCAGGCCCGTTACGGCATCGAGATTGTTTATGCCTGTCGCAGAAAAGTCAATACTCACAAGGGTATTCAGGTTTTGTACGGGGCTCAGGTCGTAAATCCTCGTATCACTGCAATCAAGCATCTTCAGGTTTGTCATTTTTGCGATGAATTCAAGATCGGTAATTTTGAGACCATCACATTTCAGGATTTCGAGGTTGACAAATCCGCTGATAGGTGACAGATCACTTAGCAGGGTATAGCCACAATTCAACTCCCTGATCGTAACCGAATAATGCAGGGGTGAAATATCGTCCACCGGTGTTTGTGAGCAATCGAATATTTCGAGGTGATTTAAATTACGGATGGGAATAAGGTCGGTGATGAGGGTGTTTGAGCATAAGATTTCACGGAGCTCAGTAAGTTCACTTAAAGGTCCCAGGTTTCGGATTTCCGAAATACCTGAAATGTCAATTTTCTGTTGTTTTAAAATCCCTGATATCCGGCCATGAACCGGTTCTGAATCCATATAAATTGTATCTGTAGTAATTAGTGTATCAAAAGAGTTTTGCATTTCTTCAGGCATTTCAGTTTGATAAATTAAAGCTGAGTCGGAATAAGGCTGATCAGATTCCGGATTAGATATTACTACGATCAGGCTGTCAGTAAAAAATGTAATATCAGCCATTTCGATAGAATCAAATACAAATATATTTTTTCCCAGTATTTCTTTCCAGGTATTTGTGAGATCGTTCCACCAGGCCTTGTTTTCTTCCTTTTCATTGAGTTTGGTGGTATAAACGCTTGCTATCTTCAGGGCGTTGGCCCTGGTGTCGAGGTTTACCTCTATAAACCTGACTTTACGTGAATGAACTGTGTCGCCTGTAACCGTTATTGCGTCGAGTATCCGGTTCATCGAGACTTTGAAATAATTCAGATTTCCATCAGTAACAAAGTGGTTAATATCCGAAACAACGAATTCAAATTTTGCGCTTCTGAAAAAGAATCCGATATCCTTTAAATATGCCTGAACATCCTTATTCAGCGGGACATCCCTGTTTTCATCAAGATCATCTTCAACCTGCACCTTATCATTCGCAAACATTTTCAGGTAGCTGGCGTTGATGATAATTTCCTTCTCATTCATTACCGATGTGGGATCTCCAAGGAAATTCAGCGTTTCTTCATAATACTTAACCAGTTCGGTGACCTGCTTTTTGTACTTATCCAGATCTGCTGCTGATAATGTCCCTTTAACCTGGGATTGCAGTTCGGATGAAGAAGATATAAGTAAGATTGCTGCTATAAATCGTATAATTATTTTCAAGGCAGATAGAATTTAATGAGTTCTTCTTTTTCCTGTTCATTGATCCTGTACAATTTGGAAATCAGCCAGCCGGAATTATCTCCGGGTCGGTTAAAAAACGAAACCTCAAAATACCAGCCATCAACCTGGAAAAAATGAAATTTGACCTGGCCGACGCTTTCAAAGCTCATGTTCCCTTTTTTGACCTCATAAAACAAGAGGCTCAGATAATCGGGATGAAAATCTTTGCGGGCATAATATTCTACATAAATGCCATCTTTAAAGGCCTTATAAATGTTCATGAAATCGAGTTCATGGCTCATGGGATGTAAAAATGAAGTTTTTATCTGATCTTCGTCACCTTTATAAAACAATTTTAAAAACCGGTTGTAGTAGATGTTTGTTATCACCCATTTTGAACCCAGATTTTCCTTTTCAAGTTTAAGAAACAAAAGCAGGTTTTCCTTATTGTTTTCATAATTAAAGGTGGTCAAGGCTTCGGCAAACCATGATCCTCCGTGAAATTCGAGAAACTCCGGCGATGCTTTACCGGATACCTGTTTAATAAATTCTTTTTTTAAATTCTCATCAATATAACTGCCGCTCAAATCAAAAAGCATGTTCAGGTATGTACTTCTGAAAACGTTATCCCTGTAAAGGCTGTCTCCCGGATAGTAACGGACTCCAAACCGGTCTTCCTCGTTGTTAAACCTTCTGAAAAACTGGTTCACCTGTTTTGTCTGGGCATAAAGGGAACTTTCATCACCGGTAAGAGTTCCGATGTTGGTTTGAGCAAAAACTAATGTATTACTCAAACTTAAAGCTATCAACAGGTTTAATATCAGATTTTTCATAGAATTGCCGGGAGCTGGATTTTATTTAATTTCAGGATGAGAACTGCAACCGATACCATAAACGGGATAAAGCCGTACATGCGGCAAATTGGAATAAGATTCTGTGATATAGGGGAAATACGGTTGGGCAGACCTTTATATCCCTTATACCCCTTATTTCCGTCATTTCTTTAATTTTCATTATGCTAAAATTTATCCCTTGTGCAGTATAATACTAATAATTGCCCCCGGCACAAGTCCGGGATGGCAATTATTTAAGAATATATGAAAAATTCAAGACTATTCTTTAGAGGTTTCTTTAACCCTGATATCTCCGAGAAGCACATCCCAGAACCCGATCAACCGGCCGGCAATCTGGGTTTCTTTTCGTTTTACATAAACGGTAATATCCTTTTTTGTAACATCCTGGTAAACAAGTCCGCCTTCCTGGTCGTATCCCGAAAACTTCTGGAAAATGGTTATTACTCCGACATAAGTTCCGTCGGGTTGCTTTTCAAGGTCGCTTACATATTCGATCTTATACCATTCCACATCAACCTTACTGTAATTCAGCCTCATCAGCCTTTCAAGGTATTTATTCACCTGGTAGTAAACTACGTCGGGGCTGTTGAGTGAGGACACACCAACCTCACTGCCATCCATAAATAATTCGACCGCTCTTTCGATGACCCTGGTAGCTTCGGAGTACTCGGTTCCTTTGTCACCGATGAGGGTGATATATTTACTCAGGTCGCGAACCTTTTCCAGGGCAAGGGAATCAATTGCCTGCTTACGCTGCGGACTCAGGTTGTCCTGTGCAACAGTTGAAAAGGAAATCGAAATAAACAATAATGCAATTAAAAATATGTTCGGTTTCATAAATGGTTATTTTTTAATTAATTCAAGTTCTGTTATCTGGCCATATTCATCAAATTTCACATTGTAGATGTCATTGGAATATCTTTTCTGATCTTTAACAAAATTCAGATATGCGTCAATGGTAGTAGGTTTGTCGTAATCAGTGATCCCGTCGGCCTGACTGATAATAATAAGGACAGGAACATTTTTGCCGGCGTACAATTTCAGCGCTTCTGCAATTTTTGTATTGGCAGTTACAACATCTTTTGCATTTGCGATCTGATGAAAATAATCATTGATATACTGGTAC
This sequence comes from Bacteroidales bacterium, assembly GCA_020052415.1. GTDB lineage: Bacteria > Bacteroidota > Bacteroidia > Bacteroidales > JAADJA01 > JAADJA01. The sequence continues at coordinate 10,446 of JAGVPB010000052.1, forward strand.
TCGGGAACCTCCTTCTTTTTCTCTTTTTCAAGCTTTTTTTCATCTTCAAGCTTTTTGATCCGAGCTTTTTCCTTAGCGATCTTATCCTCAACTTTGGTGATAAGAATATTGACTTCAGGATCATTCAGATTTTGCCCTTTAATGTCATTCAGTCTGCGTTCCATCTCAGCAAGGGGCATGGTTCCGTCATCATCCAGAATGGCCTGTAACTCGGCCCTGGCCTTTTCCACCTTTGCCGCATATTCCTTTGCTGCTGCTTCCTGTGCCAGCTTCTTTTTATTTTTACAGCCGGTGGTCGCAAAAACTATCCCTCCTGCAAGCAGGAACAGGAAAAGTTTAAACGTTAATTTCATTGCATTTTTACTTGTCATAATATTGATTTTTAGTAATTAATTAACTGTCAAAATTTAATTAAAGTATAACAAATTTTAAAGTTTGATGTTCGAAGTTTGAAGTTTGAAGTTCGAACCAGAATCCTATCCTTATTAATACGGAACAAAATTATATATATTTGATGCCGGAATTTGTAATGAAAAAAAAACATTTCAACATACCGGTTTTCATACCTCAGCTTGCATGTCCGTTCCAGTGTATCTACTGTAATCAAAGGAAAATATGCGGCAAGGGAGAAGCCCCCGCGATGAATGAAATTAACAAAATCATAAACACTCATCTTACAACCATACCTGAGAAAGGAGTTGAAACCGAGCTTGCTTTTTTTGGCGGAAATTTCACGGGACTGCCATTTACTGAACAGCAAGCATATCTGGAACTTGCCAAACCTTACATAGATTCAGGAAGAATTACAGGCATCCGCTTGTCAACCAGGCCGGATTATATTAATGCGGAGGTGCTTGAGTTGCTGAAAAAACATCATGTTACTGTTATTGAACTTGGCGCTCAGTCGCTGAAAGATGATGTCCTTAAACTTTCAAAAAGGGATCACACAGAAGCAGATGTTGAAACCGCGAGTAAAATGATTTTGGATTACGGATTCACCCTAGGTTTACAAATGATGATTGGATTACCCGGCGATACTCTGGAAAAATCGCTTTATACTGCGAACCGCATTATCCAGTTTGGCGCGAAGCAGACCCGGATTTATCCGACCCTGGTCATCAGGGGGACAAAACTGGAAAATTTATTTCTGAATAATAAATATAAACCTCTGTCATTGGAAGAAGCGGTGAGCTGGTCGAAAAAGTTGCTGCTGATTTTTGAAAAAGCAGGCGTTGAAGTCATCAGGTTAGGATTGCACCCGTCCGAAGGTTTGTTGTCGGGTAATGAAATGATTGCAGGGCCTTTTCATCCTTCGTTCCGCGAACTGGTCCTTACAGAAATCTGGTCCGAAATTTTGAATCCAATATTGAAATCAGGCGGGAAAAGTATTGAAATTCATGTAGCTCCTGGCCAACTGAACTATGCCATCGGATATGATGGTAAAAACCGCAAGTTGATTCAGCAGCAGTATAAAAAGGTGAATTTTTATCCGGATGATAATTTAGAGGACCGACAATTTAAGACAGAAATTATAAATCATTAACGGAATTTCTGTGTAATCTACCCTGTTATCACCATATAGTAACTGTTTAAAAATTCCATTATTAAAATCGTATTTTTGAAATAAAGGTTGCAAAATCAAGAACAGATTCTTCGCTCCACTGCGTTTCGCTCTGAATGACAAGCGCTTAACAGGAAAGGGGAGGAGTGATCGGCGATTTCATCGCTATCCACTCCTCCCCCTCACAATCAAACATTTCCCGTGATGCAATATAAAGTCTGTTCCAACTACTTGCTTAAAATCATTTTTTTGGTGCCGATAATTTCGTCCTCAAATTTCATCTGATAGAAATATTGACCTTCAGGTAAATTTCCTTTTTCGAAAAATGTATAGTGATCACCAATTGTTTGATATCCGGATGTTAATGTTTCGATTTCCATCCCAAGAAGATTATGAACTTTAATGGTCACAAATCCGGGTTCAAAAACTGTATATTTTATTCTTGTGACCGCAGTTACCGGGTTCGGATAATTCTGGGAAAGCTGACTTTTTATATCCGAAGCAAAGTTGTTTTTAACATCGGTTTGAATCATTGACGAAAGATAAGTAAGGATATTCTCCATTAAGAAATCCTTTTCTGTCGCATCCCTCGCCCAATCCTGGTCCGAATTGGTCATTACAACCCCATGGCTACTATTCGGTGGAGTAAAAATAAAACCAAAATTTTGTCCCATGTATTCCATGTTGGCTTCTATAGTAGCATCACCGCTTCCAACGCAACCGTACCAGAAATAGCTAAGCGATGGAACAAGGTTTGGGGTATTTGAAATCGTCCCAAAAATATTCATAGGAATAAGATCGCCCGAAACCGTTTCAGCCCAGGAAAAACTACCTCCAAGATTAGTTACAATTTGCTGAAAGGTTTCATTAGCCTGGTAAGATGAAAGATATTCGCTTTGTATATAAACGGGTCCGCCCTGCTCGATGAATTGTTGTATGATTGCTCTTCTTGATAATGGAATATCAATAACACCAGAAGATATGACAAGGATATCGGTAAAGTCAAAAATGTCAGTATTATCTAAAGTTGTTTGAGGTTCTATTACAGCGGAATTTCCCATCAGCGTAGCGACATTTAACCAGTTCACATCCATCGTATGACCTGAATTAGCCGACTGGCTTTCGATAATGGTTATAGCAAGTGAATTTGTATTAGCCGAAGATTTGGTCAGGGGCTGTGGATTGGTTACATTTTGATCCTCCGCTACCACTAAAATTGGTGGAGTATCATAAGATAGTATTACTGCCGGAACTTTGTCACTGGCTGGTATCTCCATGTATGATTGGGCATTTACAGCACCAGAAATAAATAAAATCATCAGAAAATACCGGTATTGAAAAATGGTTTTTAAGGTAAATGTTGTTTTCATATTGGCCTCCTTTTAATATTAATTTAACAATATAAACAATAAGGAAAGAAAAAGGATTTTGGCAGGATAAAAAATTTTAGAGGGAATAGTTACCGTTAAAATCATGTTTTATGTGTCTCCGTTTTGAAATATAATTCCTGAGGCATTTCTTTTATTTCGACAGAAATTTGCAGGTTTTCACAACCAGGTAAATTTGTAAAAAATATTTTCAACAGGATTAACAGCATCTCGCCGGCTTTATTCTTTTGTTGTTTACTTTTACCCGTCAGAACACATACTTCGAGATGAACAAAAGCACCTTTCTTACTACCATCTCCAACCAGATAATTGTCCACCTGTATAGCCCGGCTTTTACAATTTTCAACACTAACCCTCATTTCCGTGCTGAGGAGGTCGTGTATTTCAGTAAAGAGTTTTGAAAAGTCGGATGTGATTTTGATATTTCCTGTGTATTCAAGTTTAATGTGGGGCATAAGTTGAATTTATCTGCTCATGAATAGTAACTGCTTAAAACTAAAATCTAAGTGAAAGGCAACTTAATCCGCCATCCAATTTCCTGAACTCTGATACATCAACAGCTTTTGTCGTAAAGCCATTATTTTCGATCAATTTCCGGGTTACAGGAAATCCATCAGGCACAATTACATAATCATTAATTTGGATACAATTTGCCGCATAGGATTCGGTATCATCCGCCTTGAGAATTTTAAATCCTGAAAATGCATGATTTGTCACAAACTCACCCGCTGCCAATAAAACATTGTTCCCCAGATAAGCCACACCTGACTTAAGGTGCAGGAAATCGTTCAATTCGACCAATGAACCGGTCATTCCATACTTTTCCAATATTCCGATGAGTTGTGTTGCACCCTCCCTGTTAGTCCGTTTTGATAAACCTATATAATAATGCGAGCCGACCGTCATTACATCTCCTCCTTCAAGTGTCCCCGGCACTGTGATTTCTTCTGTTTTGTGATGGAAGTGCGTGATAATATCTCTCAGTTCAATGATTTCGTCTTTCCTCGACGGTTCCGAAGGACGGGTTATCACAATACAGGCAGGTGTAAAAATAGCTATATCTTCTACAAAAACAGAATCAGGAAACTCTTCATCTGGTGGTAAAACCGTTACTGTGAGTCCCGAGGATTTTAGAGTTTTGATATAATTATGATGCTGTTCCATCGCAAGGCGATAATCCGGTTTACCCAAATTAACAGTAGTTAAACCATTAATCATGTTTTTACAAGGTGTTCTGACAATAGCTTTTGTGAACATACGCAATTCGTTAAACAGTACGCTCAATTTTCAAAACAAAAATAACACTTCTTAAGTCTGTAAAATTATCTTTATTTGTACCTGATTCCGGCCAGAAAAAATGAGAAATATGAATATTATAGCTAATGGATGCATTCCGGCTCAGACACTTAAGAAATTATCTGGAATAGGTAACCTGATTGTATTTAGTACCAGGAATATTACATATAAAACCATATCATGCCATCCGGATATTTTTTTCTGCAATGCCGGAAATCATTTAATTGTCGCTCCGAACTTGCCCGAAATTCCCACAGTACAGCTTAAAGAATCTGAAATTTCAATGCTGACTGGTGAATTCCCGGTCGGGGACAAATATCCTGAAAGCGCCAGATATAATGCAGTTGTTACCGCCAATTTCATCATCCACAATTTCCGGTACACCGATCCTGTAATTACCGGCCTCGCAGAGGATCGCGAATTGATTCATGTGAGCCAGGGTTATACCCGGTGCAATTTATTGCCTCTTAAGAACGATCATTTTATTACTTCGGATGAAGGGATTTACAGAACCCTTACCAGGTATGGTCTGAATGTGTTGTTCGTCGGATCAAAAGATATAATCCTGCCGGGAATGAATCATGGATTTTTTGGCGGGGCATGCGGTATTTGTGAAAATAAAATTTATATCATCGGCAGCCTCAAAATGTTCGGTGATGGTGAAAAAGTAAGGAAATATCTTCAGGCTTTGGAATACAAAATTGTTGAGCTTTATGACGGGCCTTTGTTTGACGGGGGAAGTATATTAATTCACTAATTGAATTCCTGAGTCCGCTCATAGGAAACCATTATTCAAGTTCTGATTGGACTAAAGTCCACAGAGTCAAGGACATCCAATAACCCCAGACTTAAGTCTGGGGTTACAGGATATCAGCGCGTTAAGGGGCTTTAGCCCTGACCAGCATTTATTGAATTTCACCCTATATAGCTCTGTCTATTTTTTTTAACTTCGCAACCTTAATTTTTAAACCCGGATAATGTTACGAACACATACTTGTGGTGAATTAACATCAAAGCATATCGGTAAGGAAGTCACTCTTGCCGGATGGATTCAGAAATCGCGTGACCTTGGTGGTATGACCTTCATTGATCTGCGCGATCGCTATGGGATAACACAGCTTGTTTTCAATATGGAATCACAATCTGCACTGTGTGAACAGGCAAGAAAACTGGGAAGGGAATTTGTTATTCAGGCAACCGGAAAGGTCGCTGAACGAAGCAACAAGAATCCAAAAATGCCGACCGGCGATATCGAGATCCTTGTCGGAAAACTTGAAGTACTGAATTCGTCTGCCACTCCACCATTCACCATCGAAGATAATTCGGATGGAGGAGATGAACTTCGGATGAAATACCGCTACCTCGATCTGAGAAGGAATCCATTAAGGCAAAACCTCGCTCTTCGCCACAGGATGGCAATGGAAACAAGAAAATATCTGGATTCGCTGAATTTCTTAGAAATCGAAACTCCTTTCCTTATCAAATCAACACCCGAAGGTGCACGGGATTTCGTTGTTCCTTCAAGAATGAACGAAGGGCAATTTTATGCATTGCCGCAATCCCCGCAAACATTCAAGCAAATCCTGATGGTCGCCGGCTTCGACCGCTACTTTCAGATCGTCCGTTGTTTTCGTGATGAAGACCTGCGAGCCGACCGTCAACCTGAATTTACCCAGATAGACTGCGAAATGTCATTTATTACCCAGGAAGACATTCTGAACACCTTTGAAGGTCTTGCAAGGCATCTTTTCAGTAAAGTAAAGGGAATTGAACTGGATAACTTTCCACGAATGACCTTTGATGATGCTATGAAAAATTATGGAAGCGATAAACCCGACCTGAGGTTCGGAATGAAATTCGTAGAATTGACTGATATTGCCAGGGGCAAGGGATTCGGTGTTTTTGATGATGCAGATTTGGTGGCGGGAATTAGTGCCGAAAGCTGTGCCGAATATTCACGCAAGCAACTTGATGAACTGACGGAATTTGTGAAAAAACCACAGATTGGGGCAAAAGGGCTTGTCTATGTGAAATATAACAACGATGGTTCGGTAAAGTCTTCTGTTGACAAATTTTATAGGGAGGAAATTCTAAAAACCTGGACCGACAAATTCAATGCTAAACCGGGCGACTTGATTCTTATCCTTGCCGGTGAAAAGAATAAAACCCGTAAGGCTCTCAACGAATTGCGGCTGGAAATGGGTAACCGGCTTGGTTTAAGAAAGCCAGATGTTTTCAAACCATTATGGGTTATTGACTTCCCGCTATTAGAATGGAATGAGGAAACCCGGCGCTATTATGCGATGCATCACCCGTTCACATCGCCAAAACCGGAAGACATTGTTAAAATGAAAACCGATCCTGGTGCAATCAGGGCGAATGCTTATGATATGGTGATCAATGGTGTTGAGATTGGCGGTGGTTCCATTAGGATTCACAATAAAGAACTTCAAAAACAGATGTTTGCACTGCTTGGCTTTACGGATGAAGAAGCACAAAACCAATTCGGTTTTCTTATGAATGCCTTTGAATACGGCGCTCCACCACACGGCGGTATAGCACTCGGTTTCGACAGGCTGGTTGCCATGTTTGGCGGCTCCGACTCCATCCGGGATTATATTGCATTCCCAAAAAACAATGCAGGCAGAGATATGATGATAGATTCTCCATCTGAGATTTCTCAGGAACAATTGGATGAACTAAAACTGAGGATTACGAAATAGTTCAAGGTTCCAGGTTCCTGTTTACTGCCGAGTGCCGAATGCTTTTTATCTTGTTACTTGTTGCTGGTTACTTGTTGCTGGTTCCCTCCAGTTATAACCTTTTGCTGACTGCTGACTGCTATTCTGTTTAGATCTCCGGTTTCTGCGTTCAAGAGTAAAACAATCAAACTGCCAGCCCTTGCCTGATAATTCGTTATTCTTATTTCAATTGTTCTTCATTCGTTCTTCAAGGTTCTGGTTTCTGGTTTCGAATTTTTAGGTTTTGTTCATTAGTTCTGCGTTTTTACCTGCCATCTACTCTGATCACAAAAGCAAATACTGTCGTAACTACTGCTTCTGTCTCTGCCGCTGCCACTGCTGCTACCGCTGCTTTTCTGCTCTCAATTCTAAGATAATTGCTCATGGCTACTGCCCCTATACCCCTATTTCCCTTATACCACAGTATTGTTCCTGGTTTACAGAAATAAAAAAACCCTGTCCGTCTCTCGAAACGCGATACGGACAGGGGTTTAATGATTTTAAATAATTTATAACAGTCTCGCCTTTGGCGGGATGGTAATTATTTCTTCATCCTGAAGACTTTCTTTGATCCGTAAGCGGCTCCAAGAAGTAGCATGATGGACAAACCACCATCAATGGGAGCGCCACCGCCAACCGGTGTGTTACCGCCGCCCGGTCCGCCGCCTCCGTTTGGATGAGGTGGTACCTGAGCTGTCATAACCAATGGTAATGCGAGAAATATACCTGTGATCAATAATAATTTTAATGCTTTTTTCATATCTGTGTTTTTTTTGTATTCAACATATCTTTTTAATCTCTCCTTCTCCCAATCTCCCTCTCCTCACCCTGAGCTTGTTGAAGGGAAGGAGAGGGTTGGGGGGAGGACTATTTTACAAAAACTTTTTTCGTAACCACATTTTCATTGCTCAGCACTTTTACAACGTAATAAGCGCTCTTATTTAATGTGATCTTATTGAGCACATCTTTTATCACTGTGCGTGCAACTTCCTGTCCCATCAGGTTGTAAACCACGATGTCGCCTTTGGTACTTGCCGGTACTGAAACATAAATATCTTTATCACTTGAAAAGATGTTGATCATATCTGCAAAGTTTTCAGGAACAGCAAGAGGAGTGAAATGCAGGATAAACCTGTTCGTCTCATCAATGACGCTGTAAACGAAATTATAGCTATCCGTAGTAAGGTCAGTATATATTCCTGTAAAGGTGTCTTCCAGCCATACATCAGAAATATCGGCTATATCAGTTGCTGAAATTTGGTATTCACCATCAAGCCCTGCATGGAAACCAAGTTGTACCCAGTCGGTTTCGGGTAAAGCATTATAGGCTAACTTTCTGTCGGAAACAGAATAAAACTGTGGATAACTTTCGTCTCCTGCCGCCAGTTTAGCGCCATCGTATTGTCCATCGAAAAGTACTGTTGCATTCGGATCGAAACGGACCACTGTCTCATCAGATTTATCAAAACCGGTAGCTGTTAACTTCACATAGTTTGTAGCAGAACTCTTCAGGTATGGTGTAGTAGTATGTGTCCTTACACTATTGTTCATGGTAACGGTTCCTGTTGTAAATGCATTGTTCACTTCAACAAAGAATCCCTGGCCAGGTGCAACAATATTAGAACCACCGTTAATTCCAGGTCCTGGAGCGGTATATTCAGCCCAATTACCGTTTGTCTCGGCCCAAATAGTTGCATTCATTTGAGTTTTTGTCCATCCGGATGATGCTTCCCAGTCCATAAATGATGGATAAGGGTTGCCGATGTAATTAAAACCTGCAAATGCTCCGCCTCCGGTCCGCGTCATATTATTGGCACTTCCAAATAATCCGGTATTTAAACCTCCCTCTTGCACAAAAGTCCATGAAGTTTGCGGAGGTGTTGCATTGATACCATCCGGGTAAACTGCGTAACCAGCCATTGGAATAAGGAGCGTACTAACATCTACAATCTCGAAATAACCTTCCTCTTCGTCTCCATTATTTACTTCACTATGACTGTATAAATATACATCTAAACCTGTGGAACCTCCCAAATGGAAAATACCTGCAGTTGCTCCGCTAACGGATGGAGAATAACTGTGATACTGATCACAACCGATAGTCCTTTCAATAGTAACACCGTTGGAAGCATTTGTAATTGAAAGGTAGCCGTTATCAAGCAGTGAAGCGTCAGACTCTATATATAAGGTATTGCAAAAACCTGATGCTGCCATTGTAGGATAATTAGTTAATCCACCAGGAATAATAACATCGGTAGAGGGACCCGGAACACCATTATTCCAGTTTCCTGCTGTATTCCAGTCATTACTCTTGACGCTGCCATTCCAGACACTTGAAGCTGGACCAGGTTCTCCGATATAAATATCATCAACATACCACCCGTCACGGTCAATAGAGCTATCAGAGGTTAATCTGAATCTGAATCTAACGTTGGTAGTTTGATAACCGCTAAGATCAAAGCGTTCAACTTTCCACCAGGTATTATCAGGAATATCATATCCGATTCCCCATTGTGTATAGGAATCTTCCCAGAAATGACCAGCATAAGTACCGGAACCCTGGTAAGCTAAAACAGGTAAAGCTGTATAACTGGCTCCTCCATTAATTGAAACTTCGACGTAACATTCATCAAACCCACCCTCAGTTTTACATATATGTGCGAATTGTAAGATAGGGCTTGTAGTAGCAGATAAATCCAGCAAACCTGTTTCATGAAGAATATTCTCATCAGAAACGGTATAGTCATTAAATGCACATTGACCCCCATTGTATTGCAACGTGGTATTTAAAGACCAATCAACATCATTGCCATTGGCATTTCCAAAATAAGTAAATCCGCTTTCAAAACCTTCATATAGCGGTAAACTATGGGCCGGTGGTAATGTGGTAAAAGTATTCGGGCCTGTCCATGTGCTAACATTTGTATTATTATTTGTGTAGTCACAATCGGTCCTTACATACCAGTCATAAGTAATACCTGATGAACCGTCTGACCATGTATAGGAGGTTCCCGAATTATTATCCACATCAGGTAGAGTTCCTGCATCTGGAGCTGGACTACCTGTTACATCTATAAAAATGTCAAAAAATGAATTAATATAAGGGTCTGTCCAGCCTAAGTCTGCGCCAACAGTTGTTATATTTGTTACTGTTTGGGCTGTAGGAGCAATGCAGGCTGGCGCTTCTTCAACATATACGTCATCAATGATTAAATCATCATAAAATGGCGAACCAGAGCTTTTATCAACGACAAACCTCAATTGAATATCTCCGGTTATTGTGTATGCAGAAAGTACCACTCCGACTTCAACCCAGGCAGGATCGTTATCGGTTGGCCCCCAGAAGAAAATGGAATTGTTCCAGGCATCGCCATCCCAAAGGTCAACCTGTAAGGTCTGATAGCTTGCATCGTTAATATTATTGTTGAACAGGTAGAACCTTAATTGAGGAACAGTAAGGCCACTTAAATCTATAAACGGACTTAAAAGAGTGATACCTGTTAAACTTAAAGTACCGCTACCATCAACACCGGCAAAGCTTCCGCCTGTTCCTGTATGATCGGTCAATCCTGCAGCGCCATAGCTAGGCCATGTTGTGGTAAATAACCAGGCTTGTGGACCGGACATTTGCCAGCATAAAGGTATAGTTGTAGTTTGGAAATGCTCCGCGAAAGGAACAGTATAAGTATCACAAGCAGTTGTAAAACTCCATATCGGGCCAGCAGTTTCGAGTTTTGAAGAATTTCGTGCAATGACCTGCCAGTAATAAGGTGTTGAAAAACTGAGGTCGGCAGGTGGATTATATAAACCAGTACCTGCAACTGCATTATCCACCACCTTGGTTAAAGGTGGATTAACTATATCGAAGAAAAGATCATACGTTTCGGTAAGAGTACCGAAATCCCACGTAAGGTTGGTTGAAATGGCAACACTTGAAGAACCGTTAGTCGGATTAGGATTTGATGGTGAACCCGGGGCGCCTGCCGCAGGAGGAGTAAAAGTAAAGGTAAGGCCGCTTGCAGGGTAAACTGTTGAACTAATTGTACAGGAAGCCGTGTTAACTGCACCGGCTGTAGTTGCAGACCAATCGGTAGTGGTTGTCCTGTTGAAATAGTCGGTTGATGCATCACCACCCAAACCAACCTGTACAGTGTTGGTGGTTGCATTATTCAGCACAGTACCGTAAACAAAATCTATAATATTAGTTCCTTCATTAAGCCTGATTTGAAAATTATAATTATCACCTGTTCCTCCGGTTCCGTATTTCTTATAACCGAGCCATTGAATTACGAGAACCTGGTTAGGAGTAGTACCAATGGTTTCGATCCTTAATGAAGCTCCGGCCTGAGCCTGTAAATCATCTCCTATTCCAGCTATTCTGTCGCGGAGTTGCACAGGTGCTATAGCCAGAATTGAACTTAAAGGGAGATAAGGGCTTGATGACCCATTGTTAACAGCAGGCGTAAGAGCGCTCTGTCCAAGGCTTATCCAACCATTGTTATTAATGGCAACACGGTCAAACACATAACCGTTATATGTAAAATTAAATCCTATCGGGAAACCAACCCCGGTTACTACTGTTCCTCCCAGTGGGACTGCCGGATTAACAAACCGCTGGTCATCAGAAGTGGTTGAACCTAATAAGGTACCCCCAGAGATGGGGGTGAAAGTTCCAATGGATTGACTGAAAGTATAAACAGAGACAAAATCGGTAAGGGATTGATTGCTGTTTTCATCTCCAAAAGGATTTTCTCCGGTCATTTTAAGGATTTCTTCAGCTTTCATCTGGTACTCCTTATCCTGAAGCATATCCTGATTTATTCCCTGCTTTTCGAGAACGATAAGTTGCTCTTCAGTAAATACACTTCCGGATTTTTGTTCAGTTATTTTCAACTGATCTTTAGTGGGCGCTTTGTCGTCGGACAGAGTGACTTTCTGCGCCTGTACAACCAGCACCGACGATGATATCAGCAGGATCATCATCCATTGCCATAATTTAGTAGACATTTTCATACAATTTTAATTTTTAGTTAGTGTAAATATTTATTTGTCAATTATTTTAATCTAAACGGATTAAAGAAACTTCACCTGAAAAGGACAAACACAGTAATTGAGAAATTACGGGAAAATGCACTCAAAAGTAAGAATTAAATTAATGCTGCATACAAAATATTTAAAAAATGTTAAAAAAAAATTAGCAACTGATTCATAGATTAAGATGTTGAGTTAATTAGGTTAATTGGGTTAATTAAGGCATTAATTAGGGAGTGAAGTCAGGAACATGAAACCAGGTCCGGGTTGAGGGCTTTTTGCCAACCACCAACTACTAACCGAAGATTGATTATTGTTTACAGGCGATCACAAATTGCCGGTTGCGGAGTGCACACTGTTGACGATCCCTAATCCTTATTCATTTTTCATTTTGTGTTTTTCATTTCTTTTTACCAACTGCAGTTGCCACTCATTTTGGTTCCAAAGTTTGAATAAATAAAAAAACCCTGTCCATCAACTAACGAACAGGGTTTTAATGATTTTTAAAATAATTTACAACAGGATAACCCTTGTAATTATTTCTTCATCCTAAAGACTTTCTTTGATCCGTAAACAGCTCCAAGTAAGAGCATGATGGACAAACCACCATCAATAGGAG
>JAGVPB010000084.1 GCA_020052415.1 Bacteroidales bacterium
CAAATAATAATTCATTCCCGGCGAATAATAATTTGCCCGGTGAGCAGCATTTTTATCGAACTAAATTTGGCATTCTAAATATATGTACTTTAATTACATAGAAAATTAAAATATCCTGACTGCGCAAGCCAAATTTTATAAATAAAAAATTTTTTATGAAAACAAGACTTTTATCATTTATTGCGGGAATACTCCTGCCTGTGTTTATGACCGCACAGTGGATTATTCAGGATCCCGGATTTACAGAACCAAAGGAGATAAAGCACATCCATGCCGTGGATGCGGATGTAGTATGGATTACAGCCCATGCCGGTTACGGACAGCAAATACTTTCGCAGGTATTTTCAAGAACTACAGATGGTGGCACAACCTGGATTCCCGGCACCATCACTACCGAGGAATTGAGCACGTCAATGATCTTTGCCCTCAGCGACCAGATTGCCTTTGTGCCCATGTACAGGAGCGGCACCTGGACCGGTCAGCCCGGACTTTTCAAAACAAGTGATGGTGGACTGACCTGGACACGCCAAAGTGGTGTATATACTGATCCGTCCTCATTCCCGGACATTGTTCATTTCTTTGATAACAACAACGGATTAACCTTAGGGGATCCCGTTGACGGATACTTTGAAATTTACATTACATCCGACGGGGGAGCAACATGGACAAGGGTTACTTCGGGCAATATCCCGGCTCCTCTGTCCGGTGAATATGCTACGGTTGACAATTATGCTTTTTATGGAAATTCCATTTGGGTTCCAACCACACAAGGCCGAGTTTTAAGATCAACGGACATGGGTGCAACCTGGACCGTTTCTACCTCACCCTACCCGGGTGCGATCTACACAGCCTTTTATAATGAAAATCAGGGTGTGATCATGGATCATCAAAGCTGGTATTACACTTCGTTGAATGAAACGGCTGATGGAGGCGCCACCTGGACTCCCGTCACCTCTTCAGGTCCAGTTCTGAACTGGGATATTACTTATGTTCCCGGAACAGTTAGTAACCTGGTTTCAACCGGTGCTGTGGTTACCAATGGTTTATCATTTTCAATTAACGGGGGCCACGACTGGCATTATGCTCCTGAAAGCGAGGGGATCAACTTTTTCCATTCCGGCTGGGTAAATAACACAACAGGCTGGGCCGGCGGTTTCAATGATGAAACGGGGCTGGCTTTCATTTATAAGTACAATGGGCCAGGATTAACCGACCTGATGTTTTCAACCATGAGTCTCGATTTCGGCGAAGTGGATCAGGTTGAAACCGCCTCGCAATATGTTACCATCAGTAACTACGGTGTAAATGTTATCAACTTGTTTGCGATTTACACCGACAACATGGACTTCTTTTCAAATACTCCTTCAGCTATATTGGATCCGGGAGAAAGTGTCAATGTAGAAGTGGTTTTCCAGCCTTCGTACATCGGGTTAGCCGAAGGAAACCTGATTATCGAAAGCGACCATCCGGAATTATTTTATATTGAAATTGATCTCATGGGAACCGGGGTGGATACTCCTGATATATTAACTGATCCGGACGAATTCGATGTATTGCTTTTTTCAGGTGAGAAGCAAATAAACAACCTTGATCTGATAAATAACCTTTCCGGAGATATTAATTATCAGGCAAATATTTCACTGGAATCCTCTTTAGGCTTTTTGGGTTGGGAATACGGTTCGACTCCCTTTGGACCCGAAGACGGGATCTTTGGGGGTGAAACAGATCAGGCAATGTTCATAAAGGATGTAACAATTCCGGCATTTACCGGGGCAATCCTTTATATCGGTTTTGATGATGGCGCCAGGTTTTGGGTAAACGGTGAGCTGATTTTTGATAATATCTACGAAGTACATGGTGTAAATTACTGGGAATATGAACTCGATATTTCCGCATGGTTGCATGAAGGGCAAAACCGCATCAGTGCCGCTGTGTTTAACGGAGTATTTGGAGGCGGCTACCCCGGCGGATTCGATTGCCAGTTAACCGTTGACGGGATTGACTACATAAAGCGGGGCGATCAGCATGAGGGCGAGCCGGAAGCTATGTGGTACTTTTTCGGAGAAACAGAAATGATACTGATACCTCCGGATGACATCAATGACCTGAACTGGTGGGAATTCGACTATGGAAGATATAACTGGATAACCTTAGCCCGGTCAACGGGTCAGCAATTTTTCCTTATGGGTTGGAATTATTGGTCAACACCCGTTTTTGAAAATCCAAATTTACTTAACGCTTCTCCGGATATGGCTCAGTTTGTGAAGGACGTCGAAGTTCCGGAATTTACTAACGCAACCCTGTATCTGGGTTTTGACGATGGATGCCGGGTTTGGATCAATGGTGAAATGATGTTTGATTACCATTATGATGATCACGGGCTTGATTACTGGAATGCAATTGAGGATATTAGCTGGATGTTAGTTCCCGGACGAAACAGAATTTCTGTTGAAGTTTACAATGGAATCTGGGCAGGTGCTGCCTGGGGCGCCTGGGATTGCCAGTTGACAGTGGACGGCATTGACCTTATCAAAAGAGGAGACCAGAACCCGGGTACACCTGAAGCCATGTGGTATATGTACGGCGAGGGAGGACAGCAGTTAATCCCGCCCGAAGATAATGACGGACTTAAATGGATGCAGAAAGATTATGGTTATTTTGATCAGCTGCCATCATTGAACCTTTCAGGTTTTATCCCTACCGGGGAATCGGAAAATTTGAAAGTAATTTTTAATGCAGCAGGAATACCAGCTGGATCTTACTTCACAAATATCGTTCTGGATTACAGTTACCTTGAAATGCAGACTCAGGTACCGGTAAGTATGAATGTAACGGACGAACCACATTGTGTTGCAATTCCTGAAGTAATTGATTTAGGTGAAATCTTTCTGGAGCATACCGATTCCTCTTCATTTATTGTTCAAAACAGGGGATCGGAACTCCTCGATATTTATGATATTTACAGTCTTAGTTATTCGGTTGTCGTTGCGCCGTCCTGGGTATCGCTTGAGCCTGGTCAGTCGCAAAAAGTGATGGTTTATTATTATGCTGATTTTGACGATAAATTCATTGTTGAAAATATTTATATTGACAGCAATGACCCTGTAAACCCGCACAAAACAGTTGAATTAATAGCCTATGGTATAAATCCGCCCGATCTGGTAATTCCCAATGTGGATTATATGTTCGCCTCTTTACCGCCTGATGGTTTTGAAACTCAGAATCTGCATTTAGAAAATTGGGGGTGGGAGAATTCATCGCTGAATTTCAGCCTGCCGCAGGCAGAGGTTCTTAAAAAACAAATAAAATTAATCGAAAATAAGCAAAAGCCGTTTTTCACACAGGGATTTAAAGCGAATATGCCTGCTATAAAAAGAGAGATTCCACTTTATAATCTTAAGGATATTAAAAAGCATCAAAACCTTGTTATCCCAAATAATACGGTTAAAGCGGGTGTGGGAGGAATCGAAATTTTTTATGATGACATGGAAGAGGGGAATTATAACTGGACGGTTCAAAACTTCCGTATGACAGCAAGTCAGTGGCATCTGGCAACTTTTAATTCATACAGTCCAATGACAAGCTGGTGGTGTGGCAATGAAACTTCCGGAACCTACTTGAATGACTCTGTCGTTCAGGAAGCCATTATTTCACCATCCATTTTACTCCCGCCTGTGGAGTGCATAATTACTCTTGAATTCAACGAAATGTGGGAAGTTGAAGACGGATATGACCAGTGCTTTGTTGATATCAGCACCGACGGTGGCTACAACTGGGACAGGATACGCGAAGGTATTCCCGGAAGTTCCGGCGGATGGATAACGACAAGCCTTGATATCTCAAATTACTGGAACCAAACCATTAAGGTCAGGTTTCTCTTTGATACCGGCGATGATGTTGCCAATGGTTTTCCGGGATGGTTCGTGGATGATATGAGGATTTATGCAGATGATTTCTCTTTCCTTTCCATTTCTCCTGAAGGTGGATCAATAAACGGAGGTGAAGGTTTTGACGTGACAGTAAATTTCAATGCTTCGGGTTACAGTCCGGGTTATTATCCTGGCTTTATCCTAATCCTGTGCAATGATCCCGAACAACCTCAGTATTATTTGCCGGCCAATTTGGAAGTGACAGGTTCGGCAGAGCTCGAACTGAAAGTAGCTCTTGAAGGACCTTATGATTTTGATGGTTCGGTTTATATGCGAACCGACCTGAATCCCATTTTACCGCTCAGCCAGCCTTATAATATTGAGCCATGGAATTACGCTGGAACAGAATCAGTACCTTTAATCCCGAACACCGACATTGTGGATTGGGTGTTGCTTGAATTCCGTGATGCACCGGATGCTCAGTCAGCCACGCCGGCAACCACCATCGGTAGGCAAGCTGCTTTTCTTAGAAATAATGCTTTTATTGTAAACCTTGACGGGTATTCCCGCTTACCTGTAGAATACTCAATCAGTAATCAGTTGTTCATTGTGGTTTGGCATAGGAATCATCTGGGAATAATGACCGCCGATCCTGTTATGCCCACTGGAAGTTTGTATAATTATGATTTTACTACCGGCGCCGAAAAAGCTTTTGGCGTTAACGCCCAGAAAAATATCGGAAGCGGATTTTATGGAATGTATTCCGGTGACCTCGATGCAAATGGTGTTATAAATAACACCGATATAACTGTCACCTGGAAAAACCAGGCCGGAAAAAGCGATTATTTGATGGGTGACGCAAACATGGACAGCCAGGTCGGTAATCAGGATAAAAATGACTGCTGGTTACCTAATTTTGGTAATACATCGCAGGTACCTTCTTCAGGAACTGTAGGTTGTGGCGGAGATTTTACTGATAGCCGTGACGGTCAAACTTACCCGACAGTTTTAATTGGAACCCAATGCTGGATGGCAAAAAACCTGAACATTGGCACAATGATTACAGGAAATTCGATGATGTCAGACAACGGTATAATTGAAAAGTATTGCTACAATAACAACACCGCCTATTGCGACACCGATGGAGGTTTATATAATTGGACTGAAACGATGCAATATGTTATTACTCCCGGAGTGCAGGGAATATGCCCTGATGGATGGCATTTACCAACTGACGGGGAATGGTGTTCATTAACACAGTACTTAGATCCATCAGTAGATTGTGAATATTATGGATATAGTGGAACCGATGCCGGAATAAAATTGAAAACAACCTCCGGTTGGAATTCAGGCGGTAATGGAACAAATTCATCAGGCTTTTCAGGATTGCCGGGTGGACATCGTACCTTCAGCGGCAATTTTTTTTCTCTCTTTTATGACGGTTACTTTTGGTCATCTTCACAATATAACACCCTTGAATCATGGCGTTGGACATTGATCTTCGATGGCACGGGTGTAACCCATATCAGTGATGGTAAGTCCGACTATGGAAATAGTATAAGATGCGTGAAGGACTGATTTTAAACAATTGATTGTATCTCAGTTCAAAATATCATTAACAATGAAACAAGTAAAAAGTTGCCAGATGTCTCAATATGCCAGGACAGCTTTTATTACAAAGAAAGGAGGTTTATCAAAATTCAACAGAACTACACACAAACCTTGTGAATGTGATCGAATCTACCACATATCTTCACAAATAACCAGTCTGCCTTCTTGGAGGCCAATAAGTTGGCTGACAGGCATCCAAACTTACCAGCCGGCCTTTTCAGCAGTGAAAATCCGGTTGTTTTTTTATAGAAAGTTATACTTTTTAAACTGTCAATATTTAATAATAAAAAAGAACTCAATTTTGAACAGTTTTAAGCATCAAACGTTTTAGAGTAAAATTCTATTATCACTAACAATTTAACTATCTGTTATGAAAAAACTATTTACCCTCATCATCAGCCTGGCTGTTTACGGAATAGCACTTGGCACAGACGTTACCGGAACCATTGCGGCCAATACAACCTGGAACCTCGCAGGAAGCCCCTATATTGTAACGGGTAATGTTACGGTTAATGCCGGCGTAACATTGACCGTCGATGCATCTGTGCAGGTCAAGTTTAATAATGGAATGTCATTAAATGTAAATGGAACGTTAAACGCAACTTCTGCCACATTTACTACCAATGATGCCAGCCCTGCACCTGGTAAATGGAACTACATTGATTTTAATTCAGGCGGAGGAGGAATCCTCAGCAATTGTACATTTTCCTATGGCCGTCACCTGAATATTGACAATGGTGCAACTGTTTCGATCAGTGGATCAAATGTAAATTCGATGAGTTATTATGGGATTTACAACAATGGCGCACTTACCTTATCCAATTCAACCATCGATCTGACAGCATGGACAGTTTATGGTTATGGAATCTATTCCGACGGCTCTGGTGTGAGTACTCTTAATACTGTATCTATTGTGAATTGCAGTTATGGTATTTTTTTAAACGGATTGACACAGGTTAATCTTACCAGCGTTATAATTTCATCCTGCACCTGGCCGGTTTATTATAATGGCCAGGGAAACATTACAGTTGCAGGTGTCTGCGATTTTCTGGGAAATACCTGGAACGCATTTTATGTATATCCTGCTTCTATGACCTCCAACTGGACGATACCCTTTGTAAATGTACCCTATTATTTCCGGACAAATTTTTCAGTAAATAATGGTACAACCTTTACCATTAGTAATAATAATATAATTAAATTTCCTCTAAATACAGGGCTTGAAGTACGAGGTAAAATCCTGGCCAATGCTTCAGCCGGAAATACTATCTTTTTTACTTCCGAGCGGGATGATAACTGGGGCGGCGATACGAATAATGATGGAATTTCTACTGCGCCTGCAGTATCCAACTGGTACGGAATCCGTTTTTACGATGAAAGTGATAATACCAGCATTTTACGCAGGTGTAAAATCCGTTATGCAGGCTATTCCAGTATAGGTGGTATATCTTTGTACGATGCCAACCCAACGATTGACCTTTGTGAGTTGCAGCAGAATTATTACGGAGCATTATTCCAGAATACCTCATCACCGGCTTTTACGAACAATACCATCGGTTCAAGCCAAATTACTCCCATCGCTATGTCATTTGAGGCTAACCCTACCTTTACAAATAATGTTTTATCCTTCATGGACAATCAGTATGATGCAATTGGACTTTTGGGTGGTACATTAACCGCTAATGCCAATATCATTAAACGCGATTTTACAACTGTGACCAATATTACTTATGTGATGCTTGCTCAAATTACAGTTCCAGTTGGACGAACACTTACCATTCAACCGGGGATCGTGATTAAATCGGCTTCACAAACCTACCGGATTATAATTGAGGGAAAGTTGGTTGCCGATGCTACATTAGCCGAAAGGATAACGCTTACTTCTGTTAAGGATGATAATTTCGGGAACCCCTCAGATACAAATAAGGATGGTACAATTACAACTCCTGCCCTGGGTGATATGGGAGCCATCATTTTTGCAAACGGATATGATCCAACTTCCATCATGGATTATGTACTTATGAAATATGCTACTGCATGGAACTATTACTATCCGAATGGGGGACAAAATCACTATATTTATGCGAGTGCAGTTGCCACTATAAGCGCCACAGCTCCTGTACCTGCCGGACCTGCCATCTCCAACTGTGAATTCAGAGAACTGACTTACGGCATCTGTAGTTATCAGGCATCCAACCCGACCATCTCCAACAATGCCATGATCAATATCACCGGGACACCATTTGCTATAGCCGCTTCATCAAATGCTACATTCGTTGGAAATACGTTTACCAACGTTGGGATGAACGCATTGGGTTTGATAGGAAATAATGTGGTTGTTAATGGAACAATTATTAAAAGGAATGTTGCCGGATATAACAATATTACTTATGTCTTGTTGGAGGATTTAACCATTGTTAACCTTACCAATCTGACGGTTAATGCAGGTGTAGTGATTAAATTGCAAGGAAAACGTATTTATGTTGATGGAGGATTTAAATGCAGTGGGACCCTTGCAGAACGTGTCATATTCACCTCGCTTTATGATGACAATGTAGGTAATCCCTTAGATACCAATGGTGATGGCAATGCAACCACACCAGCAATAGGTAATTGGTATTACGTTCAGTACCGGGATAACAGCGATGATGTTTTTAATGCAAATACATATACCAATTTTCAATATGGCGGATATTCACAGGATGGTATTTATAAAACACTGAATGCATCCCCCTCCCTTACTAATTCGTTAATTGACCAATCCTATAATGGAATCTGGTGTGATGGCAATTCGGCCCCTTCATTTAACACAGTTACCATACAAAATTGCTCAACCGATCCTATTGCCATGTCACTCACTTCCAACCCGACCTTTACCAATATCACTTTTTCCGCTAATGGCAGCAATGGAATTCGTATTCTCGAAGGGACACTATCGACCAATGCGACACTTGTCAAGCGAAGTGTGGCTGGTTACAGCAATATTGCATATATCGTATATGGTGAATTAAATATTGCTTCAAGTGCAACATTAACCCTGCAACAGGGAATAATTATTAAGTTCAGGGCCTATTATCAAACCTGGATCAAAATTTATGGTGGATTAAATGCAACAGGCACCGCCGGCGAGAATATTTATTTTACATCTATTAAAGATGATGCGGTTGGCGGTGATACCAATAATGATGGGAATGCTACCGTTCCAGCCAATAGTGATTGGCATGGATTACTATTCTATCCTGAATCAATTGATGCAAATAATAAAATCATTTACTGTGATGTAAGATATACCGGTGGCGGCTGGACAGCTCCTTTCGGTACTGACACTTATAATGGAGCTGTAAGAATAAAAGATTCGTATGTCCAGATTGACAATTCAATATTTCAACAAGGAAACACCTGTGCCCTTGGAATTTATGGTTCGGCAAATCCGGCAGTTTCAAATTGCCAGATTTACAATTATACCTCTACCCCGGTATATATGGCTATGTTTTCAACTCCCACATTTTCGAATATTATAGTTACAGGTGTTGGTTTATTAGCTTTGGGCATTCAGTCTGAAACTTATTCACAGACTGCTACTATTCCGCAACGGAGCTTTGGAGGTTATACCAACATTACTTATATCCTGAATGGAGTTACCATTAATTCAGGGACCACCATTACGGTGCCGGCTGGAACTGTTTTTAAAACACAATCTACCGATGGTATAATCATTAACGGAAAGTTGACGGTTTCAGGAATAGTTGGAAATAAAGTTGTATTTACCGATTATCGTGATGATGCTTACGGCAATCCGGCTGATACTCAGCAAAACGGATCAGCGACTTCTCCGACAACTGCGGGACCCTATATCCAGTTTAATGATGTAAGTGATGATGCCAGTACGATTAATTATGCTATTATGAGATATACAACAAATTCCGTTCGGTTAAACAGCGCATCACCTTCGATTACCAATTGCACTTTTAACTATTTAAACTATGGTATAACAAATTCAGGGGTTTGTACACCAATTATAGATAATAACACGTTCGATAACCTCTACTATTCACCTATGAGTATTTCACTTGTAGCTTATCCATCTTCAACAACGGGTAATATTATTTCCGGTACTACCTATAAATGTATCAGAGTCAATGATGAAACCCTTACTCAAAATGTAACCTTGCCAAAAAGGTCCTTTGGTGGTGTTGTTAATATACCATATTTTTTCCAATCCTATACAATTGGAACCGGTGTAACTTTGACTATTGCGCCAGGTGTCGTTTGTAAATTCTGGTATGCTGGTTATATGATCGTAAATAATGGATTGATTGCAGAAGGTACTGCTACAAATGCAGGAAACATTGTGTTCACCTGTATTTCTGACGATTTCCATGGCGGTGATTCTAATTCAGATGGGACCGCCACTGCTTACGGTTCCTCTCCATGGCAGGGAATTACAGTCAACGATGTGGCACTGGATCCGCAAACCAGATTTGCCAATTGTATTTTCAGATACGCACAATATAGTACAGCAGCAGGTATAAAAACAATAAATGCAAGTCCATCAATCCTGAATTGCTCATTCAATAATGATTATCAGGGTGTACAAGCCTCCGGTGCTTCAAATCCAACCATTAACTTTTGTGATTTTTATAAAATAGATAATAATGCAGTCAATAATGTGAATCAGTCCTTTGTAATCAATGCAGAGAACTGCTGGTGGGGTAGCAATACCGGACCAACACATGCAGGAAATCCCGGGGGAACAGGAGAACCGGTAACCAACTCCGTTGATTATCTGCCTTTCGGAACAAGTGGTGCGATCAATCCGCTCATGGGTGATGTAAGTCTTAACGGCAATATCCAGGCTTATGATGCTTCCCTGATCCTGCAGCATGTTGCACTTATTATTACTCTTAATGCCAAGCAGCAGGTTGTGGCGGACGTTAGCGGTGCAACAGGCATTACCGCCTTTGATGCTTCGCTTATCCTTCAATATGTGGTCGGCATGATCAGCTATTTCCCCGCGGAACTTCTCAGTCCATTGCCATTATATACGTCGGATGCTGAACTGGCTATTGGAAATCTGAATGTTATGCCGGGTGAAGAATTTGACCTGCCATTATACCTTAGCAATGTAAATGGAGTTTTTGCTGCACAAATGACACTGGCCTATGATCCTGAATATTTAAAGGCCCTTGAAATAACAAGCCAGATGCCGGGTATGACTCTTTTCTCCAATATTGATGAATCCAATGGTACAATTCATATATCTTTTGCGGGTGCTGTACCGCTCGATAACGACCAGGCTTTTGCAAATATTCATTTCAAAGCAAGCGACAATATTACCTCCGGACTTACAACCCCTGTTGAAGGTAAGTTCTTTATGGCGAATGAGACCACCCTAACTGATAATATTACCAGTGGAAGCGTCACTATTAACAATTTTGCCACAGGGCTCGGAAATGATCAAACCGGATCGGACAAAATGCTTACTTGCTACCCCAATCCGGTTTCAGATCAATTAAGTATCCATTATACTGTGGATCAGGATGGTGAAATGGTCTTTGTTGCGGTGTATGATCTTTTTGGACAACTCGTCGCAGAAATTGCAAACGGGAACCATGCAGCTGAGTCATACTCAGTTACCTGGAATTGTAATGACAGGAGCGGATCAAGATTGCCTGACGGGACTTACTTTATCAGGATGATATCAGGCAACAAAACTGAAGTGCAGAAAATTCAGATTGTAAGATAAGGTTGAGTGAATTGCATTATAAATGATTAACACTTAAAACTTACAATCATGAAAAAGATTAAAATCATCATACTGCTGTTGCAACTGGGTTGGCTCGGAATTCCGGGCATGTCCCAGCCGGTTCAGCTTCGCATCCCTGACCTATCAGGAACAGTTGGAGTAAACACAGATGTTCCTGTATATATTGATAATTCCGTTACCGGATTAAATATCCTTGCCTGCCAGTTTCAGATTTCATTTAACAGCAACCTTTTGAGCTTTGTTTCTGTTGAAGTTGCCGGTACAATGATACAGACCTGGGGAACACCAAGTGCCAATGTTTCACCCGCCGGATATTTGAATATTGCTGGCGCCGGAGCTTCAGTTTTGGCCGGAAGCGGCACATTGTTCATCATTCGGTTTCAGTGTAATGCCGCAGGTTATTCGGCATTGAATTTCAATGGTGGTGCAACTAATAATTACTTTAACGAAGGTACACCTGCTTCAGTTTATGATAACGGAAGCTTAAATGTCGGCCCTGCTCCATACATCACAGTTTCGCCAAATACAGCATTACTATCGGTAGGTGAAACGCAGCAATTTACTGTAAGCGGTGGAACAGCACCCTACACCTGGAGCGTTACCAATCCTGCAGTTGCAACAATAAATGCAAGCGGTCTGTTAACTGCAACGAGTGCAGGATTCACAAAAGTGACCGTTCAGGACAATGGGGGGATAATTGATCAGACTGATAACGATATTGAGATCAGGGCGATGATGTTAACCCTGCCTGTAACAAGCGCCTGGCAGGGAAGTATGGTGGAAATTCCGATTACCACCACTGCACTAACAGGATTGGGGATAACTGGTGGTAATATTAAAATAACATTTAACCAAAATATCCTCACACCTGTAGGTTATAACTCAACCGGCACTTTACTAAGCGGGTACTCAAATATTTTATTGAATACTTCTGTACCCGGTTCTGTAACTGTAGCATTTGCCGGAACAACCGCCCTTACAGGTTCGGGAGTACTGCTATATCTGCAGTATAATGTATCCGCTATTAATACCGGATATTCATCTTTAACCTTTAATGAAGCACTTTTTAATGAAAGTTTGATGGCAAAGACGGTGAATGGATCATTTACAACCATCAATTTTTCAACAATAAGCATCACACCCAACACGGCAACTTTGGTTTACGGTGAAACACAGCAATTCAATGCTTCGGGAGGAGTGGCGCCATATACCTGGAACACTTCTGACATTACCGTGGCGACGATCAATGCTTCCGGTCTGCTTACGGCTCTTAAAAGCGGGGTGATTCAGGTTATTGCTACCGATAATGTCGGAGCTACCGGATCGAGCGGAAACATTACTATTTATGACACATGGGTTACTATACCAAATGCCGGTGCACAGGTAAATACGATATATGACCTGCCTGTGATGATGTCGAACCTCCCTCCGGGACAATCGGTCTTTTCAATTCAGGGAACATTCAGCTATAAAGCTCCTGAACTGACGGCTCTTGATATTGTGACCACAGGAACGATGTCAGATGGATGGACCTCAATTAAAGTTGTTTCGGGAAACCAGATCACTTTTGCCATTGCAGGGACATCCAGCTTTAATACAGCAGGGGTCATGTTTAAAGTCCAGTTTCAATTGAATCCTGATCTGACCCCAGGCGAATTTGCCTATGTAAATATCAATAACATTACGCTGAATGAAGGAATCCCCCTTCCAAGAACGGCCAACGGCGGCATCACGGGTGCAACCGGGATTGTTTTAAACCTGAATGCTTTGCTCGAAGGCCCTTTTAATGGAGTCAATATGAATACAAGCCTTTATTCAGGCGGATTACTTCCTGTATCACAACCTTACAATATGGCCCCATGGAGCTATACAGGAACAGAAAGTGTGGCAGTAATTCCAAACGGCAATGTTGTGGATTGGGTGTTGGTTGAGCTCAGAGATGCTGTAAATGCAGGTTCAGCAACTGTTGGTACGCGCATAGCCCGCCAGGCAGCATTTATCCTGAACGACGGATCCATTGTCGGGATGGATGGATTCAGCGACCTGATCGTAACAGCTACAATTACCAATAACCTGTTTGCAATTGTCTGGCACAAAAACCACCTTGGGGTAATGTCAGCAATACCGCTAACTTTGGTTGGCGGAATGTATTCCTATAATTTTTCAACTTCCGGCACCCAGGCATACGGAGCCAACAGCCAGAAACAATTAGTGGCGGGGATATGGGGAATGTTTTCAGGTGACGGAGATGCTAACAACACAATAAATATAAACGATAAAACAGTTGTCTGGACTCCTAATGCAGGTAAGAAGGGTTACCTGAATGCTGATTTCAACCGGAACGGACAGGTGAACAACACAGATAAAAATGACAAATGGATACCGAACCAGGGAAAAAGCTGTCAGGTACCGTAAAAAAATAATAGGCTGCCACATTCTGCTAATGGCAGTTGTATTATCTTCGCAAATAATAACCTGAAAGCCCCGCCGTTGGCGGGGTTTTTATTTTATTCTGATGCCTACGGATAGTTTTGCCAGAGATCATTTTGTAATCTGGTTAAAGTAACCCTTCTACCAGGATGTCCTCGTAAGGTCTTCCCAATGAGTGCCCTCACCGCCTCCGATAAAACGCCAGTTTTTTCGCTGATTTTCGTCAGCATCGCGCAGGGT
Organism: Bacteroidales bacterium; assembly: GCA_020052415.1. GTDB lineage: Bacteria > Bacteroidota > Bacteroidia > Bacteroidales > JAADJA01 > JAADJA01. The sequence continues at coordinate 13,918 of JAGVPB010000084.1, forward strand.
AGGAAACCAATCAACCGGAACGGCAACTTCGCGGCCATCATCAAGCCTTACGTACATTTTATCCTCTGCAAACCAAAGCTCGGTTGCCAGGGTGGATTTATTATTCGTTAAAGTATTCATCCCATTTATCCTTAAAAATTAATAGTACAGATGGCATCTAAAACATTTTAATCAAAAATACTTATTAATCATAAAGCAGAATAAGTAGTTTGCAAATTGCTGGGTGGTATTAATCCATCCTTTTTTTCGTTGAATTCTGCAAGAATAAAAAGAGCGGGAGAAGATGATTACAAATAAACCTTTTTGCACCATACTCGTTTAATTGACTTATTAATCATGGGAAAAATAGTCAACTATATTTCACGTCTAAATAACATTGAATATCAACGAGATAATCAATTTTTTTCTTTTATATTTTTAATAAATCATTCAAGTCAGATTATTATGAAAAAAATTAAAACTTTTTACCTGACAATTTTATTCGGATGTATCCTGTTTACCGGTGCACACTCGCAAGTAACGTACAACAGTACTGATTTTGCTGATGTGGATGATAATTTTATGGTTAGTAAAGCCAATTCCGGGCAACTGCTCTTTTATGATTTTCAACAAACAGGAGCTGATCATGTTTGGCTTTATGATACTTTAAGTGCTAATACACAAAAATATCAAACCTATATAGATCCGGATAATTCCGGTTATAAAAATTTTTGGATAATGGATTGTACGGCAGGCGGAGGCGGTGCAATGTGGTGCAACAATGCATGGAACGACACGACCAATCTTTGCATGATAAGTGAAGATACTTTGGTAATTGGGCCATTATCATTATCAAATATTGCTTCTTTATATAAAAAAAACCCGCAAGTGCTTGAAAAAAGTATTACAGGTATGACTGTTGGTTTTGGTTCACTACCGATAAAAATGATCACAAATTATATCAGCGCCGATACTATTTTTAAGTTCCCGATGCAATATTTAAACAACGACAGTGTTAACTCCGCTTACAATATTGATTTTAATTCTATTGGAGTTGACATTATAATTAAAAACAACCAGATAAGAGTTAATTATGTGGAAGGTTGGGGTAGCTTATCTACTCCTTACAAGACCTATTCGTCTGTTCTTAAAATGAAAACATTAATTTATCATAACGATTCTGTTTTTTTATACGGAACTCCTACTCCTCCTAATCAAACAGTAGATGTAATATATCAATGGTTTGACCCTGCTTTTGGAATATCTGTTTTAACGGTTGAAGGTAAAATAGCCGGAAGCACCGAAACCTATTCCAGCGCATCCTATATAGATTCTGTTCGTTGTTTACAGCCCAATGCTTATTTCGCTTATATTCCTTTAGTTCCGTATCTTAATGAAAACGGCAATGCTGATGTTACGTTTACTAACCTTAGCAATAATTCGGATATTTATGATTGGGATTTTGGTGATGGAAGTACTTCTGTTCAAACAAATCCAACACATACTTTTACAAGCGCGGGAACATTTCCGGTTCAGCTTGTTGCTGCTAATTCGGTTTGTTCTCCTTATTTATATGATACACTAATAATCCCGATTGTTGTTAAAAATCCGGTTCAGAATATAACGGTTGATTTGAAAGTATTCCTTGAAGGCGCTTTTAACGGAACGGATATGAATACGAGCTTAAACTCCGGTTATCTTTTACCGCTCATGCAGCCCTATAATGTCACTCCCTGGCTTTATCCCGGAACAGAAACGGTACCTTCCATCCCCAACAGCAATATTGTTGATTGGATTCTGGTTGAATTCAGGGATGCGGCAGATGCAGCTTCTGCAACAGCAGTCACCCGTATTGCACGGCAAGCAGGCTTTCTGTTAAACAATGGATCAATAGTCGGAACGGATGGTATTAGTCCCCTTGTGCTTTCAGTGTCTGTTACTTATAACCTGTTTGCCATTGTCTGGCACAATAACCATTTAGGGGTAATCTCGGCATCGCCGCTTACCGAGGCGGGCGGAATTTATTCCCATGATTTTACAACTGGTTCTGCCCAGGCTTATGGCAATGTCAATGCTCATAAACAATTGGCAGCAGATAAATGGGGAATGTTTTCAGGTGACGGAGATGCGAGCAATACAGTCAACACCACTGATAAAACGGTAGTCTGGAAACCCAATGCCGGCAAAAATGGCTACCTGAATGCTGATTTTAACAGGAACGGACAGGTAAATAACCATGATAAAAATGACAAATGGTTACCGAACCAGGGAAAAAGCTGTCAGGTACCGTAAAAAAATAATAAGCTGCCACATTCTGCTAATGGCAGTTGTATTATCTTCGCAAATAATAACCGGAAAGAGGCTGTCTCAAAAGTTGGAAATCACAGTCACATTGAACCTGTCGAAATGTGTATAAGGCTGAAAATCAACCATACTTCGACAAGCTCAGTAGGACAATTGAACACAAATGAGACTTTTGAGACAGCCTTTTTCATTTGAGATACACCTTTTGAAATTTTTTCGATTCAGTAGAGTCAATTAAACAAAATCTGGTTTCGAAATTATCTCCAAATTGATTTTTAATAGCGTTTTGGCCTTAGTCTTTATTTATCTTCATGTCCTTTTTATAATTCTTCATTAACTTCCCGAATTCTTTATCCTTCTTTCGTTTCTCTGCAACGGTTGATTCAAAATGCGATTTCTCCCTTTCCATTTTTAGGTAATTTTCATAGGAAGCATTGTCTATTTCTCCATTTTCAACGGCTTCAAGAACTGAACAACCTGGCTCATTGGTGTGGGTACAATCTTTGAACTTACAATTTTGAGAAAAGCCGGAGATCATATCAAATGTAATTTCTAATCCGCTTGTTGAATCAGCAATTCCTACTTCTCTCATCCCGGGATTGTCAACCAATATTCCGCCGTTTTCCAGAATGACCAATTCCCTGTGGCTTGTAATGTGTTTCCCTCTATTTGTAGTCTGGCTTATTGCCTCAGTTCGCATGATAGTCCTGCCCGAAAGATTATTTAACAGTGTGGATTTTCCGACACCTGAAGAACCAAGCAAACAATATGTTTTCCCTTTTTCAATAGTCTTTTTCAGTGCGTCATATCCATATTTTGACTCGTTGCTGATTGCAATAACCGGGACATTTTTAATCCTGGATTTTATATTCTCCAGTATCTCCGAAATCCGACGCTCATTTATTAAATCAATCTTACTGAGAACGATAATGGGGCTTACCTTTGACGAATTACAGATGGTAAGATATCTTTCAAGTCTGTTAATATTAAAATCCCGGTCCACCGCCTGGATTAAAAAAGCATAATCAATATTAGTTGCAATGATCTGGATCTCTCCGAACTGACCAACCGCCTGTCTTTTAATCATTGAGATTCTCGGCAAAATCCTGTGGATCAATGCAAGATCAGAATCATAAGTTGTCAGGGCAACCCAATCACCCACAGCAGGAAAATCTTCACGGCCTTTGGCTGTAAAACGTATGTTGCCGGTAATCTCAGCTTCAAATTCTCCTTGATCTGTCCTGACAATATACCGTTCTTTATGTTCCGTAATAACTCTGCCTGTCTCAAAGCTATCGAGGTTATGGTCTATTCTGAATTTTTCAAGATTGTCATTATATCCAAGGTCTTCTAATCTCATTGAACTATGGTTTGTACAGGGTGTCTTTAAGTATTAAGCATAACTTCTCAGTGTTTTATCCGCCGTCTCCCCAACCGAAAGTTCAAAGATAGAGAAAGAAGTTTGAATTCACCCTGGGTTCTTCCTCACTATTTCTGATGTTTTCCCGGATAGCAGGGTTAAGGAAATGAGTTTACTTTTTATTCGTTTTATAAACTATTAATTAAATCCCGAAGTTCTTTATCAGATATAGTTGCGGTTTCACTTTTGTCATATATTGAAATTAAATTTACAACAACATGTTCTCTTTCAATCTCAATCAATCCAACAATTTCAGTATCAAGATGACTTACAACTCTTAATCCGCCACTTTTGCCTTTCCCTTTGCTTTTTACAGCTAAACGTATTTTGTAAGAATCTTGTCCTATTGGTTTACCTAATCTTGGGTTTTCGAATAAATCTTTTTCAAGTTGAGCTAATTCAAAACTTAAAGAATGAAATTTCTTCATTAAAGGTTTAGCTTGTCTTTTGAAGCTTTTCGAAACTCTAACTATTACTCTCATGTAAAAAATCAGAAAGTGTTTGTAATTTCTTACCGCCTTTTTTCGCTGCTTTAATCTCTCCAAATCCTTCCTGGATAGAAAGAAACACCTTTAATTTATTTTGAAGTTTATGATAATCTATGTTTAGTTTCTCCCATTTATCAAATGGTACAATAACTGATGTTTTTACACCACTTTCATTAACTATATATTGCATTGCATCTCTCATTGGTTTATTTTTTTGCAAATTTAGACAATAACGAAATAAGTTGCAAGACTGTGTGAAACTCTTCAATGTTGCCTAAGGTTTCAGTGTTTTATCCGCCATCCTCTAAACCGAAAGTTCAAAGATAAAGAAAGTAGTTTGAACTCACCCTGGGTTCTTCCTCACTATTTCTGATATATTCCCGGATAGCAGGATTAAGAAAATGAGTTTTAAATACATTCCACTGAGCAGAATCCCTGTCCCTGTTCTGAAACTGCAAATACTTTGTTGCTACTGAGTTTGAAAAAAGGCCATGGGTTCTGAATAATCCTGTTTGTTAATTCGAAATTGCATATTAACGTCCTGCCCATATAGCCCGTGGCCGGTTTTTTACTCTGATGTTCATTGATTTTAATAATGTTCAAATCTACAAATCTTTTTCTTGATGACCCGTAAGCCGGCTATGGGCTATGATGGGCTGTTAGCTGTATGTTGCTTTATTCTATCTTAATTAATTTTTTATTCAATGTTTTGTTTTCTGAGTCTATTTGAATTAAGTAAATTCCAATGGGTAAATAGTCAATGTTCATTTTAATTGGAAAGGAATTTGATTCTCGAACTTCTAATTGTTTACCATGGGAATTAAAAAGTCTGATTGTAGCAATTCCTTTTTCCTGTTTAAATTCTATTGTCAAATCGTTCGTAGTTGGGTTTGGATAAATGGTGATGAAATCTTTTACTTTTTCTTTTTCTTCAACAGGTGTTAATAGGGTACAAAAACATTTATCACATTCAGGATTATTAATATATACTGCTGTATCGTTTTCTTTAAAGCATAATAAATCACAATAAGTTCCGATAATATACTCCATTATTGGATTAAATAACCCATCAACACTTCCAATTCCTTCAATCCAATAATCAAGTCCCCAATCATTAATTTTGTATCGTTTTCTATATTGATTATTTTCAACTTCAATTGAGTCAATATCTGCAATTACACAAATATCATAATTGAGGTAACCATAGGGAGAATTTGAGTTGACCGTATCACCAATATTTAAAGAAAAATCGTAGAGTAAAATTTCTAAATCCTCGTAGGCTAATCGGACAAATATTTGTTTTGTGTCGTTCTCCCTAATTGTTGCATAATAAGTCATATTGTTTAAATTCAAGGTTGAATCATCCACTATTCTGTAAACCTTTTTATAAACTTGTTCATCTATTGTTGTATCGCCATAAAGTCCGAACCTTTCTTTATGCGAACCATAATAACCATCATATTTGCTATTCCAAATAGCATTGGTGTCAGGAAAGGTGTAATAAACTTGACCGAAAGTCAGTATGGAAAATATTACACCGATCAGAATTAAAGTCAATTTTTTCATGTTCTTGTTTTTTTGCAATTACAACTAACTTCTTAGTGTTTTATCCGCCGTCCCCCCAAACCAGAGGTTCAAAGGTAAAGAAAGAAGTTTGAATTGTGGTAAATATTTACATGAATAAAGATAAGGCGAATGGATGAAAAATTGGTTGAATAATCTCATCTTTTTCGGTGGGCTTTGAGTTTTATATTTAAATTTCAAAATCACTCATCAGTGCATTTTTCTTCTTTTCGTATAGTTTTTCTCTAAGTTTTACTCACCCGTTTTAGTTTTTCAATCATTGCCCTTCAAAATTACTGAAAACTATCATTACAGAATACAAACGGTTAATAATTTTAATTCAAAAGCTGTATCATCATGTTTTAAAGGTTCAATGCTCCCTTGCCATTGTTAATGGCAGGATGCTTTGAATAAATGCCTCATTTTCTTTCTTTTTACCCGATTAAACTTATCCGTTATTCAACCGCCGTACTTAAATGCTTCAAAATTACGGGTGAACGAGCATCGGAGTAAAGCAAATTATCTTCGGACGAAGGCAAATTACCTTAGGTCAAGTTCGAATGATTAACGGAGTAATTCGGGCTTGACATATTGCTAAAATCAGGGCATAAAAAAAGCCCCGATGTTGGCAGGGCTTTCTGTATTAATTTAACCTTTGTTATTAATTGGGAACTTGTGTGGTGTAAGCTGTATTCGGCAACAGATAATCATTTTTATCCTTGTTGGTGGCCTGTCCGTTCAGGTTCAGATCACCACCCAAATATCCGGCCTTACCAGCATCAACCTTCCAGCCTGCTGTTTTGTCACCGGCTACAGTTACTAATCCGTCGGCATTAACATCACCGGAAGCCATACCCCAAACACCAGTTTCAACTTCTTTATAGCCTGCTACACCTCCGTACACCTGGGTTGAAGCAGTAGAGAAATCATAAACAACGGCACCTCCGGCTGTCAAACCTGCAGCATTCATGATACCGACATGATTCCTGCCCCAGACAACAACAAAAAGACTGTTGGCAATTGAATTGGTGAAGGTTGGTAATGAAGTGCCATCCATTTCAACCACCGAACCGTCCGAAAGAAGGAAAACGGGTTTTTTAGCAACGGATGTTGCACTTGTAGCTGAAGCTGCATCGGCAGCATCCCTGATATCTAAAAGTAACCAGTCAACAGCAGTTGCTGGTATAGCACCGGCTGTTTCAGTCCCGGCATAAAGCCATTTTGGAGCTGGATTTCCATAGTACGGCAATACCGGATTAAATGGCTGGGTAAGAGGTACGCTGGCTCCCAATAAGTAAGTCATGGTATTGGTGGCTGCATCATAAGGGCCTTCGAGGAAAAGTGTAATGTCCAGTGAAAAACCGACAGCTCCTGTAAACTGCCCTGTTCCCAATGTTCCGGGAGAACCCAGATCGCCGGTTATACCTGTGAATGAAGGTTCTCTCAGTGTTGAAACGGTCCAGCTTGTACCGACATTATTATCATCACCGGGCAATCCTGCAAAGATCATTGAAGCACCTGAAGGATCAGGCCATAAAGTTCCACCATCCCACATGATCCTGTCCACTTCGGTTACCCCGTCAGGCATAACCAAAACCAGTTCATCATCTGCATTGCCCAGGGCGAAAGCAACCGGAAATACATAATTACAGGTATATCCTCCGTTTGTTAAAGGATCTGCATTATTGCCCAGGACGGCATATCCGTGAGCCGGAACGACCAGTGCGCTGGCAATTGTATGAGTGTTGGTGCCGTCATCTTTTATCGTCCAGCCGTTCATATCAACGGCCACATCCGAATTGTTATAAACTTCGAACCATTCTCCGACACCATCAGTAACGGTAACCGGATCCTGCAGAACTTCGCAGATTACAATGGCGGGCAAATTGAATTCGAGAACATCAAATGCCGCACTTATTCCATCAGCAAGGCCAAAAGGATTATTATCGTTGGCCGTAATGGTAACATTGGTACCAAAAGGCTCCATGATAACACCGGTTACAATAATATCGCTGGTTCCATTTAAAATTGTCCCAGTTACAGTACTTCCCGGAGCGAAAGCAACCGTTCCCAAATCTCCGCCATTTGTTGTAAAAGTGAAATTGACATCGGCGGTTACAAAGGCAGGATTGTTCAAAGCATCCTGTGCCTGCACAGTAACTGAAAAAGGAATCGTTTCATAGGGGTTAATTCCCGAATTAACTGAAGTAATGGCAAGCTTTACCGGAGGATTTGAAGCGCCAACCACATCCGCCTGAGTCCTTGGATTGATACGGTAATAGATACCGGTATTATACCAGTCAACAACACCTGTTATGGATGCATAAGTCGCTCCGACAGTCAGGGTAATATTGAGAAATTGAAAATCTACATTGTCGCCGATATGGAAATAATAATCGGTTCCGCCCGAAGTCCATCTGCACCGGTAATCATAAGCAACATAGGAATCCACATAGAAATCATTTATTCTTACCAGTTGACCTTCCCATGATTCGGCGGGATTGGTGTTTACCGGATTAGTTTCAACAATGTCGGAACCATTAATAACTGTTGGTCCGTAAGGAGTATTTCCGGTTGAAATAGTGCTGATCAATAAGGGATTTGTAATCTCAGTGAGGTTATTGAAGACTTCTCTTTTAGCCTGAATAAGGACATCATCGCCAACGGCCACAAGTCCCTGGAAAGTGGTGCTGAAGATCAGAACGCCGTGATATGCTCCAGCCGCATCACTGATCCATACATTGTTAAATGCATCATCGGCAGAAATTATACCCCTGAAAGTTGCTGTATGAACCAGGTCCATAACTCCACCGGGATTTGTTGCATTGGTAAATGTTATTGGCATGATGCCGGCATAAAAAGCGTAGGAAGTTCCGTTCAGATCATCTGCAATATTATCAACTGTAATGTCGCTTGCCATAGCCGGTGATGCTCCGGTAAGATGTACTATTCTGGCATCCACGCCGTCAATTGTAGCGCCGGAGAAAGCAATATTTGCAGTTCCGCTGAGGGTATAATCTCCGGGATCAACGGACGTGATATCGAGATTGTAAATTACATCCAGTGCTGTTGTACTTGTAGTATAAGCATTGGTCATTACGGGAACAACAATACCTCCGAAGGATTGGCTGTTGTTCAGAAGTCCTTTGGTATGAGCGGCGGGTGCCTGCCAAGTGAATTGACTGTATTGAGTTCCTGAGCCTGAAAGCTGCAATGAAAGGCCTAACGGATCGCTGCCTGGCTCCAACACTCCAATATCTGTAGAGGTAAGACCTGCAGCAGGTCCGGTAGTAGCGGTAAGCACTCCTTCATAGCTTAAAAACTGACCTGTAATTACAGTTCCCTGATAACTTAATGCGATACCATCCTGAGCACCGTTTTGGATTCCGTTTACCGGATAGGTATATGAATAAAACGTAAAATTACCACTGGTACTCCCAACAGTGAACAAATCGAGGGTTTTGTTATCATAAGTAACACCGCCCGTAAAATTATACAGGTCAATCCTGAAATCACTGAGCAGATATGAACCGGGATTTTCAATTACGATCTCTACAAATTCATTTGCATCAGTTCCGGTATTGTCATAATGAAACTCATTGATCCAGGCATTCTGTGCCAGAACACTGGTCGGAGGAACAATGATCATTGCAATCATTGCGATTAAAAGTAAAACAGATTTTTTCATAAGAAGTAATTTTTTATTGTTATTAATATTATGGTCTTTAATTATTGATTTTACTTGCCACACTGAATTTTAATGACATTAAAAGACAGCATTCTGAATATACCTGCGGATTTGCCATTTTTATGTTCAGTAAAATTAATCAAAAGGGAGGCAAATGTAGAAATTAAAAGTTAAAAAATCCTGAAAAAAGAAAGGAATAATATTAACAATTTGTAAAGAATTTCAAAACTATCATTATTTCTTAATCTCAAAGAATAGGTTTGTATATTTGTAAACTGATGATTTAAATATTTTTAGCTATGAAACTGTTATCATTTATCCTTTTAATAGCCTGCATCGGTTCGGGCACAATCATTAAATCCCAGGAGTTCACTCCCGTTCAGGGCAGGGAATATGAATACTCGATCGAAACCGATGAGGTGGGAACAGGCTATAAAGTAGTTTCCTATTACCTCAAAAATACCTGCGATAAAAAATTATTATTCTTTAATTTTAATGCTAAGGAAGAATTTAATAAAGATGTGGCATTAAAAGCTCTGCCTGAGGATATTGTCATACTTGAGCCTCACCGGTCGCGGAAGATTTGCAAATTAAAAATTACAGGTGATTCACCTGAAGTTACCTGGCAGGCCAAAATCCTTGAGCCATCGGTAGGATTTAATAAATTTCCGGAAAATGGTAAAAATTATATGTTTTTCTGGAAATCATCAACCGCCGGTAACCGGATTACCTATTCTTACCTGTTGAAAAATACGGATGACCGCAGGATGAAATTTTATGGATTTACGCTTGAGCCGGCGGACGGGATTACAATAAGCAGGAATTTGCCGGGATCAACGGTTTATCTGTGGCCTGATTCAATAACAAAAGCAGTTACCTTTTCTTTACCTTCTGATAAAGAAGCTCCTTTGCTGAACTGGACAGCCGAATTTACTAATTTTCAGCCAACCGGCGACGAGTTCTGCAATCAGATGATCAGAATTTTGGAGGCAGCCGGAGAAGGTGATTTTGCATCGGTAAAGGGAGATATTCAGGGTCAGGGTAATTATAGCTGCAGCATTAATATTCCGGGGATTAACGCCTCCGGAATAAGTGAAATAGCCGGTAAATGGCAGTTTTCAGGTCTTGTTGAAGAAAAGGGCACAAAAAAAGAAATCAATGCTCTCCTTAAAGTTTACACCACAAGGATGGACGATTGCATCCCCGACATCATTGCACTGAAAATTATTAAAAATAAAGCTTCAAAGAATAAATCGTCCTTATTCTCCGGTGAGGTAGATGGCAAAACTTACTCTGCTCTCCTTGCTGTTGAAGGATCGGAAGCGCAGCCAAACGATTACAGACTTTCGCTGATCATTTATACTGCAGAATGATTTCAAAGTAGTAAATTTACTTCCCGAAAATTATAACAATATGTTAAAAAATTTAAATAAAACAGGACTGTTTGTTTTAGCCACCCTATTTTTCTTTTCGTGCAACAGGAGTGATTACCCAGAATTTGAAACCAGGGAATTTAATAAAACCGAAGGAGATTGTGAGCATGGTAGCTGCCTTGATATTCACCTGAAATATCACGTAATAAAGGAAGGTTACAGCGCTGCACAGCCATATAATAAGCTGATCGAACAAAGAATCTTTTCCAAAATGGGCAGTGAAAACGAAATCAGGACTAAGGAAAAATACATTGAGCGATTACTGAAAGATTTCGAAGCATTTCAAAAAGAGTTTCCGGATGCCGCATCAGGTGGATTCCAGCAACACTCACAAACAGAGATCACCTATAAAGGCAAGGATGTTCTTTCAATTCTTCTAATCTCAAATATCTATGCCGGTGGCGCACATGCCATGAATTATGAAGAATTCATCAACATCAATCCCATCACCGGTAATGAATTAAACTTATCCGATCTTATCAAAAACAAAAAAGATTTTAACAAAATGGTTGAAAGCAAGCTCCGTGTTGAATTAAAAATGAGTCCTTATGACCGTTGGTCCGACTTTACCCTTGTGGATCAGTTTGTAATGCCTGAAAATATGGGATTTACGGGGGATGGTGAGATGATGCTGGTCTATAATGAATATGAAATCCTGCCTTATTCCGATGGGCCTGTAAAACTGACAATCACAAAGGAAGAACTTGCCCCATTTTTGAAAAAGCCACTTTAAAGAACAATTCATCTGACTACATAGAGTCATAGGATGAATACGCTATTAAACAAAATAGAAAAAATGAAAAAAAACAATCATAAGAGAACCACCAAAAAAATCGGACTTCCGCCGGGAGCATTGGTTTATACCGGCACACCGAAAGAGGGCGATACTGAAATAACATTGATCACTTATGATCAGGAATCAGCTGACACCTTTTCTTCAACAGATTTGAAGGAAATCAATTCAAAAGTTCAGGAAAACAGGGTGAATTGGATCAACTTTGATTCTCTTCATAATACCGAACTGATTGAGGAAGCAGGGAAAATCATGAATATCCACAACCTTTTACTCGAAGATATCCTGGATATTTCGCACCAGCCGAAAGTTGAAGAATATGATAACTTTCTCTTTTTCACATTAAAAATGCTTGAACTTACAAAGGAGGGACATGACCACCAATACGACCATGTCAGTTTCGTACTTGGGAAAAACTATCTGTTGTCGTTCCAGGAACGCAAAGGCGATCCCTTCGACCCGATCAGGGACAGGATTTTAACGGGTAAAGGAAAGGTCCGCAGCCGGGACGCCGCTTACCTTTTCATCCTGCTGCTCGATGCTATCGTTGACCAGTATTTTCTTATACTTGAAAAGATCAACAATGACGTCGCCCAGCTTGAAATTGAATTGTTCGAAAACCCGGCCGAATCAACTGTAAACAAGATCATCCTTCAGAAAAAAGAATTGAATATCCTGAGAGAAAACGTTTATCCGGTTGCCGAAGGCTTTAAATTGTTCAGGATAGATGAATCGGATTTCATCAGCGATGAGTACATGAACTATTTTAATGATATAAAAGACCATCTGAAACAAATTTCGGATAACATCAACAACCTGCGTGAGACACTGACATCCATGATGGAATTTTACATGATCCGTCTCAGCAACCAGATGAACCAGGTGATGAAAACCCTCACCATCATTGCTACCATTTTTATCCCGTTAACCTTTATCGTAGGCATTTACGGTATGAACTTTAAATACATGCCCGAACTGGGCTGGAAATGGAGTTACCCGCTTCTGATGCTTTTCATGCTGGCCGGCAGTATCGGTTGGTACATTTACATGAGAAAAAGGAATTGGTAATTAAATGATAGCCTAAAATGGTTTATTCCAACCCGATGGTTTCTTTTGATTAAATTTGTTTTATTTTCTAAACAGGGTTCGACATGTTAAATGCATTTTTCTGGGGTTTCATCGCTACGATTTCCCTGATACTGGGTGGGTTTATCGGAGCCTGGTTTAAAATCGGCAGGCGCATCCTCGGACTGATCATGGCTTTTGGAGCAGGAGTACTAATATCAGCGGTAGCTTATCAACTCACCTTCGATGCTGTAACTCTTTCCAAGGGGAATGGAGTTGCCGGTTTGGGTTTACTGGCAGGTGCTTTTACTTTTTTCCTGTGCGACATGCTGATTGGCAGAATGGGCGCACAAGGCCGTAAAGCCATTAACGGCACTCATGAGTCAAACCTTGTTGCGCCGATTGTTTTGGGAACAATCCTCGATGGTATTCCGGAATCAATCGTTATTGGTCTGGGCTTATTAAATGGCGGAACCGTGAGCTTTGCCATGCTTGCAGCCGTTTTTATTTCCAACTTCCCCGAGGCTGTCGCCGGAACCTCGGGTATGGTTGCAGGAAAATGGAGCCGAACAAGGATTCTGCTCCTTTGGTTCATCATTTCAATTGTATGTGCTTTCGCCTCACTCGCCGGTTATGGCCTCTTTAGCCATGCAACACCTTTAGCGATTTCTTTCATTCAGGCCTTCGCCGGAGGTGCCATCCTTGTGATGCTTGCCAACACAATGATTCCCGAAGCTTATGAACATGGTGGCAGACTGGCCGGTATATTTACGGTTTTCGGATTTGGGATCGCGGTTTTTATTATTATGCTCGAAAAAGTTACTTACCAATAATTTGTTATTTTTATTTTTTTCCTACCTTTACCCGGTTAACCTTATTTGAAAAATTATGAAAGCATTTATCTTCTTACTTTGTACAGCTCTTGCTGCAGGCCTTACTGCTCAAAACTGGAATCCCATCCTTGTCAATGAAAAAATGAATTACCGGCATTCCGATTCGGCTTATATCAGTAATACGGTCTGGGTGGATTCATCATTTCTTTTAGGAGTTGATTCTGTGTTTTATCTGAACCGGATCGTGAAAGATGTTCCCGGTTATCCTGAAATCGTTCTCAGGAATCAGCCGCAGTTTTTACTTAAACAAATGTTGATATCCTTTCCGGGAAGCTTTACTTTCAGCAATCCGGAATCGTTTGTCATTAATGTATTGGCTAATACAGGCGAGACCTGGATTTTCGATCAGGAAAACAACATCATTGCTCAGGTTATTTCAGAGTCAGTTGAAAATATATTTGGCATTCAGGATTCTATAAAATGGATCAGCCTTTCCGACGGAAACGAGATTCGGCTTTCGAAGAGCTTCGGCCTCCTGAAATTCCCTGATTTTGAAAACGACGGTTATTATGAGCTTGTCGGAATACAAAACACCGAGTACGGAGAATCTGTGCCTGACTTCTGGGATATATTTGATTTTGATATTGGCGATGTGTTTCAATATGGGGGTTTTGGATCGAATATAGACTTTACAATATATTGGACCAGAAAAATAACAATCATTTCTAAAGAAATAAATTACAATAATCTGACCTATAACTTTGAAGGGATTTACCATGCATTTGGATATGATAATATTTTTCCTCCTGATCCTTTTGAGGTTGGTTATCCCATATCAGGATCTCAGGCTTATACAGATTCACTTAACCACCTTGCAAATAAATATCAGAACCAGTTAAATGTTTTTCCAAACTCTTTTTCCAGTTATGGATTCGGCAAAGTATTTACTGTTGCCCGATTAATGATAGATATTGAAACAAACCTCGTTTCGAAACAATTCGGTTTACATTACGATGAAAATGAAGTGGATGGGAGATTATTTTATGAATTGGTTGATAATTCTGATACCCTCCACGCTTACAATACCCCTTTCCTCATAGAAGAACCCGGACCGATGAAAGGAATAATTTATAAAGCTCATTTAGGAGAAATCTATACAGCTGAAGGGTTCTTCGAATATGAAGCCACAATGGAGTTAGAGGGTTACATTAAAGATAGCGACACTATAGGTACGATTACTCCCGATTCCCTATTACTGGTCAATGTTATTGAAAGTAGCGCAGTCAACAGAAAGGTATTAGTTTACCCGAATCCCACGAATAAATCTATAAACCTCCGGTTCACAGAAGTAAATAATGAGGCTGATGAAATTTCAATTGAAATCCGTAATTTGCAGGGCCAACTTTTAATGCATCAAGCCGGAATAGCGAGTGAAACAGTAACTCTGGATGTTGAAAAACTGTCTCAGGGAATATATATTTGCATCATCAAAAACAAGGAAAACATCATCCAGCAGGAAAAGCTGGTGATTTATTAAAAATGAATTGACCTGTTAGGTTGGAAAAAACCTGACAGGTCGGTATAAAAACAAACAGGTTAAAAATTACGATTCAATGAAATATCCCAGGTTCTTATTCTCAGCCATAATTTTAACTTTTTTATTTTCCATCTTTTCGAATATCTCACGTTCCCAGTCAACCGACAATATCGGGAATGTGGATTACAGGTTCGAAGGTTCCAAACTTTTGGTGTCATACGACATCATTAAATCAAATCCGGATGAAGTTTATGAAATATGGCTCGAAGTCACAACAGCTTCGGGAGAAAAGATCATGCCTGTCACTGTTTTCGGGGATATAAAAAAAGGAGTGGTTCCGGGCAGGAAAAGAACGATCATTTGGGATACCCACGCGGATGATGTCGTTTTAGGTGAGGGCTTCACTGTAAAAGTTCTCGGCGAGCCTGTAATCAGGAAGGAAACATTACCCGATTCCATTGTAAAAAAATATGAATTTCCACATACCAATGATCTCGGAATTGGTTTGGGTATGGATTATGGCGGTATTCTCGGAGTTAAAATGACTTTCTCTCCGGTTAAATATCTTGGAATTTTCGCTTGTGCCGGACTCCAGTTTGAAGGATTGGGATGGGAATTCGGCGTCAAAGGCTATATTATTCCCAAAACTTCAAAGAAAGGATTCCGGCCCTACCTCAAGGGTATGTATGGAATCAATGCCTCGATTTATATTATGGATTACGATATTTACAACAAGCTTTATCCAGGATTATCTATTGGCCCGGGTATGGAATTCAGGTTCGGCCGTATGAAAAAACACGGTTTTGATATTGATGTTAATTTCCCTATGTACACTGATGAATTTGAGAAGGACATGGATAGGGTAAGAAATGACCCTAACGTAGAAATCGAATCGGAACCCTCAATAGTTACTATATCTATTGGATATCACATGGAGTTCTGACATAAAGTTCAAAGTTCTGAGTTCTGAGTTCAGAGTTTCGTATTTCAACAAATTCAACCGATTCAACCAATTCAACCCGTTCAGTCCACGAATTACACGAATTTCACGAATCTATCAATTCAACCGATTTAAAAAGCCAGTCGGAAATAACTAGTCGGCAGCGGCAGCAGCAGTGACAGCAGCAGTGATAGCAGCGTGAACCCGGAACTCTGAACTCAGAACACAAAGCCAAGAGACCAGTAACAAGAAACAAGTAACCAGTCGGCATCAATTAACCCAATTAACCGATTTAACTAGTTCAACCAATTCACCCATTTCAACCGATTTAACTGATCACGAAAAATAAATCCCACATAATCCAAATCTTAACCGTATCTTTGCCAAAATTAAATAATATAACATGAATAAAGGAACAGTAAAATTCTTTAATGAAGCGAAAGGTTTCGGATTTATTAAAGACGCTTCAAGCGACAAGGAATATTTTGTACACGTTTCCGGTCTGGTAGATCAGATCAGGGAAGAGGACGAAGTGAACTTCGAGCTTGAGCAAGGTAAAAAAGGATTAAATGCAGTAAATGTTAAACTTTCATAGTTTATTGTCATAGTTGTCATTTAAAATTTTAACCCCTGCCTACGGCGGGGGATTTTTTTTTTGAATCCGGAATATAATATCAGATCAGTACCCGTGTACGAGAACTACATAATACATGGTTAAAAAATTACTTTTATAAGTTTTTTTAACTCTACTATTAAATTTCCAAAAGACTTTTGTAATTTTATCTAAAATTTTATTTGTTGAATTTTCTATATTATGCTTGACTTTCTGCACAAACCATATCCTTTCAACAATGATTTGAAACACAACACCAAAATCATTTTTTTCATCAGCGTGGGTGTTTTTGGATTTCTGTTTCTTTTCCAGCCGCTTCAAATCAACGAGCTGGCAACCAGAGATAAATATTTTCTCGTCATCGGATTGGGAGTGATTACATTTCTGTCCTTAAGCCTTAACCTGCTTATTCTCCCCAGTCTGTTCCCGAAAATATTAAGCGGAAATTCCTGGAACGTAAAAAAAGAAATTTTATGGGATATCTGGATACTCTTTACAGTTTGTGTCGGGTACTTTCTTTATTACAAAGCGCTGGGAATTATGGTATTCGGATTCGAAATGATCATTACAATGGTTTTGATCGCCACTGTGCCTATATCGGTTTTAATTGTTTTGAACCGTAACCGCTTATTGCGATCGTATCTTAATTCGGCAAGGGAACTGAATATCAAGCTAAAAGAACACAAATCACTACCTGATAAGTTAGTCCATTTTATTTCAGATTATCAAAAAGATAATCTTTCCATTAAAGTCAGCCTGATCTTGTTCGTCCGCTCCGCCAACAATTATATCGAGGTGTTCTGGAAAGAGGGACACGCAGTAAAGAGCCAATTGGTAAGGTGCAGTCTTACAAAGGCAGAAGACATTTTAAAGGATGACAAGTTTATTTTCAAATGTCACCGGTCGTACCTGGCAAACATCAACCATATTGATAAGATTGAAGGTAGTTCCCAGGGTTATCGCCTCTTTTTCGAAAGTGTTGATTTCCCGGTTCCGGTATCAAAAAATTATGCTGACAAATTGAAAGACCTGATCTGATGTTCATCCCGAAATGGAATTTTCGGCACCTGTATTTGACTTTTTCGCCCCTAAAAATTCACTTAATAACTATTTTATTACCATTCAGCCCTATTATTTTTAAACAGAGAAACTCAGTGTTAATTTTGTCGTTGAAATATAAATTTATGAAATAAACTTCCGTGTTATAAAAAGTAAGGACGAAACGGATTTCACATAATAACATTCCACCCCGGGTAAAACACAGATTATAAAAAAGTATAACATGCAATCATTAAATATTGGCGACCTCACTGTAAAGCTGCCCATTGTTCAGGGTGGTATGGGGGTTGCTGTTTCTTTATCCGGCCTGGCATCAGCGGTAGCAAATGAAGGAGGCATTGGCGTAATTTCAGCAGCCGGAATCGGCATGACCGAACCGGACTATATGAAGAATTTTCATGCAGCCAATAAACGTGCCCTTCGAAAAGAGATCAGGAAAGCAAAAAGCATGACTAATGGCGTTTTGGGAGTCAACATCATGATGGCACTTACCGATCACGAAGAGCTGATTAAGGTTGCAATAGAAGAAAAAATAGATGTCATTTTCATGGGTGCAGGACTGCCGTTAAAAATTCCTTTTATTATTTCTGAAGCTGGCTTAAATGGACATCATACCAAACTTGTGCCTAAAGTATCATCAGCAAAAGCAGCAAGTCTCATTTTTCGTCACTGGGAATCGAAATATAATATTGTACCTGATGCCGTTGTGGTCGAAGGTCCCATGGCGGGTGGGCACCTTGGCTTTAAAAGAGAAAATCTTGACGGCAATATGGTTCCGCTTCATGAACTTGTTGAACAAACGGTAATGATTATTCGTCCATTTGAAAGGAAATATGGCAGAAACATACCGGTGATCGCCGGAGGCGGTCTTTATACCGGAAAAGACATTTACGAAATTATGCAGGCAGGCGCAAGTGCAGTCAAAATCGGGACTCGCTTTGTAACTACTCATGAATGTGATGCTTCACAGCAATATAAAGAAAGTTACCTTAATGCCGACAAAGAGGATATAGTTATCATCAACAGCCCTGTGGGTTTGCCCGGAAGGGTGGTGAAAAACCAATTCGTTCAGCAGATCATGAACGGTGAAGCCAAACCATTCAAATGCCCGTGGAAATGTCTTTCTTCGTGTGATTTCAGAACAGCACCATTTTGTATTGCAAAGGCACTGTTTAGCTCTGCAAGAGGCAATATGGAAGAAGGCTTTGCATTTGCCGGATCCAATGCTTATAAGGCCACTGAGATCAACCATGTATCAGATGTAATCAACGACCTGGTGACCGGATTTAACCGTGAATCATTGCTCCGGCAGATTTCTGCAATTCGCCCTATTCATACAGACATCCAGCAGCGAATGGCAGTATAAGGGAGCTGTTTATTTGCCTTAGTTCGAGAATTTTACAGGTTTGAATATTATTGCAAAGTAAAATAAATAAGCTGATTTTTTCATTTCTCGCAGTCATTTTCTATCTCCCTTCTCCCGGATGCCATTGGTACAACTGATTTTACCGATAATTGCCTGCCACACATAATCCATTATCAGGATTCCTATGTACAATTATAATTTGTTAATTTTACGACCCATAAAAATCCAGAGGACTATCGGTTTAAATTAAATGGACAGGATTGAATCGAAAATTTATTATCCCATGGAAATTGGCGGAATTAAAATTGTATGAGTACTAAAAAAGTTAAAAAACGGAGAAAGTTAAATTACAATAAAATCTTCATCACAACTTTCATAATCCTTTTGATTCTTTCATTCATTATTTTTATTAAGCCGGTTTCAAAATCTCTTGGCAATTTTTTTAATCCGGGGTCTGTAGGGACTGTCAGAGTTGACAGGTATAAGGACCTTAATCAGGAACATTTACGAATTGCTAAAAACAATGGAATAAAACCCTTTAAATCCAATAAAGCTTACAGGCAGGGCAAGGATGTATTGGTTGATGACGGTAAACTCGTTAAGGTGGCCAACAGCAAATATTATATTGTGAATAAGCTTGGGCATTCGCATCCATATCTCACCCCGAAAGCAAAAAAACTATTAGATGAAATTGGTAAACGGTTTTATAAGAAGCTGATCGAAAAAGGCAAGGGAAGGTATTATTTCAGGGTCAGTTCACTGCTCCGGACAAAGGAAAGCCAGAAAAATCTGGCCAAATCAAATTCAAATGCTGCACAAAATTCAGCTCACCTATATGGTACTACCTTCGATATTGCATATAAGAATGTTATCAAAAA
>JAGVPB010000071.1 GCA_020052415.1 Bacteroidales bacterium
CTTTTGAGAAGTACGGGAAGATTGAGTTTTTAAGCCCTTCATTTCTCCGCCTGCTTCAGCTTTGCAAGCACAGTCCGCTCCATACCAACCGCACAAGCCACCGCACTGTCCCCATAAATTCCGCTATACTGTGCTTGCAGCTTCACCAGTCGAGCCATTCCGGGCTTTCGGTCACCGGACGTTCCTTCTGCTAATTTTCTGACAAGGTTCAGCTATTCTGATTCTCATCAGCCTTTCTTCATTTACCCAATCAACCAATTACCCATTTAACCTAATAACCTATTTGACCAAATCCCTCCCTGCCCTCCTTTTCAATCATTTTACAAAATCATTCCGTTTCATACTCACCCCGTTTTACCTGTTCATTCATTCCATTACGCTGCGGGCGCTACCACTGCATTACGTAAATGCGTTTTTTCTTCCCATCCCACAAGCCATGATAAAAAAAGAACTGCTGCATTGCTCCCTGATTTTCCAACCCGATGGAATGCAACAGCCCATTTTTTATCCGCACAAAAACCCATTTACTTCATTCCGTTATCGCGACCCCTTGCTTCATTCCATTCATTCACAGGATAAAACCGGGTTCTGTCCGTTATTCAAGATCATTCCGTTTAGATGCAAAAGAAAGAAAGTAAAATTCCCTCCCCTAAAAACCAAAAAGACTTAATACTTGCAATCCCTATTCCGCCGTTAAAGTATTAGCCTTTTTGGTTTGCCTACCCTAATTTTACTTTCTTTCCTTTGCGCCTACCCATCCCCCCCGTCAAACCCCGACCACCACCCCTAAGTACCAAAACAATAAATCAACAATTCAACAATTTCCTGCCCTGCTCCATCCCTTCGGTTTTGTCATGGTTTTTGTTCCCTCCCTTCGGGTAACGGCTGCCACCCCGAAACAAAAATATCCGGTCAAAGCCATACCTAAAAAGCAAAGCATCAGGCCGCAATATATCTTATTTTATCAGAGGTTCATTCGCTTCGACTCCATTCCATTCCGCTACGCTCCATTTCATTTCGTCTCAGCTCATTTCACCCCTGATCTGCTTTACATTAAGGTATTGCCGCCTGCTACTTTGCTTGCCATCCCTTTTTGACCAGATATTTTTGTTGCCAACACAATGCCGTTACCCCCCGACCCTGAACAAAAACACACGCCAAAACCCCCGACCCTTCCAAGCCGCCACGTCCCCACCACCACCCGTAATTTTAGTTTCTTTTGAGTTTTTAGAGTTGTAATGACCTTACCTTTTGAATCCTTTTTCGATTATACATCAATTTATTCAAGACCACATACCTCACTGCATCCAAACCATGATTGTAGTTGTCAATCGGTTCATTCAGACTATTACCGTCCTTATCCATTTTCCACCTGTAATTCTTCAACTCCCTGATGAGGTTATAGCTTCTCGAAGTCACCACAATCCGGAACTGCTTCACCTTATTGATCCCAGCCCTCACACTGTCCGGTCCCTTTATCGCCGGATGCACATTCCACCCCGCCGCATACAACTCCTGTATTGACTTTGGTTCCGCACTATCCGCCACAATCTCATCCGTCCTGCTAATTCCACTTTTTATCAATTCCCTTGCTACATGCTGATTTGTAGCCCCTTTCTTATAAAGAACCTCATCCAGGTAAAGTACATTTTCACCGATATTCACCCTTATTATAGCGGTCGGATCATTAGTAAATCCCCAGTCCAAACCATACCCTAAAAACTTCGATTCCTTCGGAATCTCATCTTCTATCGTCCAGTTATCATAAATCAGTCCCTCCAGCACACCGCCCCAGAGTCCAAGGGTATATATCCGATAATAATTTTCATCTATGTTTTTAAAAGATTCCAGTAACTCCGCACTTTGCGGCGTAACATAACAATTGTCTTTATAGGTTGTGTGAAGTATGGTTGTGTCTTTTCGTATGCTGTTTACATAGTGGAAATTTCCATCGGATTTTTCATACCTTTCTTTTGCCGGAAAAAAGTAAGAGTTAATCCATTCCGTCTCCATTTCAGGATTGAAGGTTGCAATTTCCTGTATAATACCTCCCCGCAAGCTCGTCGTAGTTTTAATAAAATCATTGAATCCGATCTCATTCATTTCTTCATACCAGACCCCTGTGGGGTCTTTAATACTTTTTGTTTTATGCTCTTTATCCAGTCCCCTGGCTATGATCATGTTCCCGTTTTTCTTAAAGATAATCCGCAATGGATTTTCAATAAAAACAAAAAAGTCCATTAACCCATAGCTGATAATGATATCCTTGATCGTTTGAAATTGACTGTCTTTTATGTGTGCGTATGCTTTCCTTACAAGGATAAACCTTGAATAAGGTTTACGCATGGTATCAATGATAACTTTCTGTGCAGCGAAGTAGCTCTTTGCTGAATCCCTTCCCCCGTATAAAAGGATATACCTGTTTGCATCATTCAGCAGCGGCAGGTAAACCGGGTTGAATATTTTCGGGTTCGAGAAATCTATGATCATTTGAGTTTGGCAATTGTATAATTATTCTTTCATCTCCAATCGTCATGCTGTGGTCGGTGCGGTTCAGCTTTGGAATGAAGAAGTCCAGTAAGCCGGTCATAATTCTTAATCTTTCTGCAGGTTCAAGGTCCATCAGGTCAGCTTTCATTTGTGAGAGTGAATAGGAATCAACCAATTGCTGAAATTTTTCCCTTACTTCAGCAGAGGTTTTATTTTTGCTCCCTTTCGGTCGCCCGCCCATTCCATTTCCAGATACAAACCTCCCGTTTTTATCCCTTTCCATTTTCTTTCATTTTTGTGTGTGGACCTGTCTTCCCCTCCGGGGAGGTGTCAGCTTTTCGCTGACGGAGGTGGTTTTTCCGCGATCCTTGTCTGTAAACCATCTTTTCAATATTCGCTTCGCTCATATTGTATTTCTTGCTCAATTCCGCCTTAATATCCTTGTACTTCATTCCCGTTTTCGCTATTCTGTCATAATGAAACCGGATCATGCTTTTTTTCATTTCCCTTAATCCAAGAAGTCCTGCTTCCACCGCCGGCTTAATATCAATTCCCATGCATTCCAGTATTTCCATTGCAAGCAATTCCTCTTCATTGCTTATTTTAGTTTCATTTAATCCATTACGCGAAGGCATGTCCTCCCCATTGGGGAGGTGGCAACCTCCGGTTGCCGGAGGGGTTATCTTCTTCATTCTTATCAACGCCCTCTTTAAACCCATTACTGTCGTAATGGGCTTGCCGTTGAGGCTTAACAATTTTACATGCTCCGTCAGTTTATCAATGAGCTGACTATACACTTTCTGTACTTCGTAATTTGACTGCTCAATTTCATAGTTCTTCATCCTTCTTATATTTAAAATTTCATTCTACAAATATACATAACAAATGTCTATATTTTACTGCATGTTAATATTTTGTTAATATTTATTTAAAGTTTTACTTCAAGTCAAATTATATTTGCATAAAACATAAAAACAATGGCAAATACTAAGAAAAATGTAAAGAAATCTGCCCCGGTTCCTAAAAAGGTGAATCAGGGCATCTATGGTCTCAATGCTTCCAAATCAAAGGTGAAAAAATTCAAACCCGGTTCTGAGTTGGTTGGTACTGTTAAATAAATGACACTCAAATTTTTCAATCCGGCTTTGCCGGAACAGAAAAATTTGTAAGTGGAATTTATCCCGCGACGAAGTCAGGCGGGATCATTCAAAAAAATATGATTATGAAAACCTATTTTCGCTCTAATCCTATCTATCATCAATCACCCTCCTTAATTGACAGGGAAAATGGCATTATTAAGGATGTTGTCCTTTGTCAGGTTGGTGAAGCAAAAGGGCATGACCTATTCATTGACCAGGATTTTATAAACGATGTCGTAAAATTTGCCAATCAGAATCCTGCCGGTGTCAAAGCCCGGTTCGGACATCCCAATATGTGTTCAACTGCCCTTGGTTCGTATCTTGGTCGCTTTCGTTTTTTCCGGGTTGTGGATGACAAAGCAACCGCAGACCTTCATCTCGATAAATCTTCGCAAAAATCTCCTAAAGGTAACCTGTATGACTACATTTTTGATTTGGCTGAGTCCAACCCTGACATGTTTGGAGCCAGCATTGCCTTCAAAATGGGCAAGGTTAATACGAAATTTGATACTGTGGATGGTAAGGAAGTTGAAAAAAACTATGCCACCATTCTGGGTTTGTTTGCTGCTGATCTTGTGGATGACCCTGCTGCTACTGACGGTCTCTTTAATGCTGGTCACACTGAGCTTGTCGAAGTGCATGAGGACGACTTTGCTTTGCAGGTCTCAGTATTCCTTGACGAACACCCCGAAATCTATGCCTTGCTTGACAAAAAGCCTGATATTTTAAATGAATTTCTATTGAATTATAAAAACTTTAAAAACCGAAAATCCATGAATTTTAAAACAGAAATCGAAAACCTTAAAAAATGGGTTTCCGATAATTTCTCTTCGAAAAAATCTGACAACATTGATATTACTCAGCTTCAGTCTGACTTTAATCTCAAAATTCAGGAAATCGAAGGGCAATTATCATCTATTGAAATCAATTCCACC
>JAGVPB010000020.1 GCA_020052415.1 Bacteroidales bacterium
AAGAGAAAAGGAACTTAAGAGTTCAAGGGGTAGAGATTTCATATGGAATAAAGTTAGAGATAATTTCTCAAACTCGTTCCGGTATCATCAATCAGAAGTCTGAAATGCATCTGTCGGCTCACAGGTGGGGAAGATTTTCATCTAAAACTGGTCACGTTTCAGGTGGTAAGAGCGTCGGATTCATATCCGTCAGCTGACGGACGAGGGTTCAACTCCCTCCCTCGCTACTGCAAAGGCTGTTCGAATGTGGACAGCTTTTTTTAGTCTGAAGTCCCAAGTCTAAAGTCAAAAGTCTAAAATCAAAAGTCTAAAGTCTAAAGTCAAAAGTCTAAAGTCTAAAGTCCAAAGTCTAAAGTCAAAAGTCTAAAGTCCAAAGTCTAAAGTCTAAAGTCCAATGTCCAAAGTCTAAATCCAAAGTCTGAAAGTCTAAAAACTTAAGACTAACTACTCAAGACTTAAGACTAACTACTCAAGACTATCCTCAGGCCATATCCTCTGTAAGATAAGTTTTAAGTTGATTGGGTTTTACTTTCGTTTGCAGCTTTCCGCCTTTTGAGTAGGAAATCAACCCGGTTTCTTCCGAAACAATGATGGCAAGGGCATCCGATTGCTCAGTTACACCAACGGCAGCCCGATGCCTCAGCCCATAATTTGATGGGATTTTCTGGTTACCGGAAACAGGTAATATACACCTGGCCGCCTTTAACCGGTTATTTTGAATGATGAGCGCACCGTCATGCAGAGGGCTGTTTTTAAAGAATATATTTTCGATCAGCGTCTCCGAAATGACGGCATCCATTTTTTCGCCGGTTTCCACATATTGCTCCAGTCCGCTTATTTTTGCGATGATGATCAGAGCGCCGGTTTTGCTCTCCGACAAATTCCTGCACGCCATGATCACTTTATCGGCATCCAGGACTTCCGGAGTGTTCATATTGATTTTCCAGAAAAAAAACCGTTTCCGTTTTTTACTGATGAATCCGGGAGTTCCGAGCATAAGGAGAAACTTCCTGATCTCCGGCTGAAAGACAACGATAAGCGCAATGAAACCCACACTTATAAAAGCCCCGAATATCTCGCTCAAAAGCTTCATTTGTAAGGCATTCACTAACTTCCACAAGAAATAGAAAGCGACGATCCCGAAAAAGATATTGATGGCAACGGTTCCCTTCAGCAGGTTGTACAGTTCAAAAAGCAGAATCGCGACAAGCACGATGTCAATGATGTCAATTAATTTGAGATTGATAAAACACAACATTCCGGACGATTTATTTTGAGCCTATGATTGGCAAAAGTAAAAAACTTTCTCTTAAAAAAGCTTCTCTCTTTTCAGAAGATACGGAAGCAGTATCTGCTCAAAACCCTGTTTGATATCGGCTTCGATAAATTCAATCTGGTACTGCCCGCATTTCAGCTTTAACTGGTTTTTATATTCCTGTATTTTTTTAATGTACATTTCCTTCACTTCGTTCGGGGTTATTTTCAGTTCATCACCCTGCTCAAGATCAATAAATTTGTATGGCCGGTTCTCAAATTCAAAATCAATTTCCTTCTTTTTGTCCACCACATGAAAAAGGAGGACCTCATGCTTGTTGTGTTTCAGGTGCTGAAGGGCGGAGAATAATTCTTCCGGTGACGAATTGTTTTCAAGCATGTCGCTGAATACTATCACCAGCGAACGTTTATGTATTTTTTCAGCTATTTCATGCAATGCAGTTGCTGCAGAGG
This sequence comes from Bacteroidales bacterium, assembly GCA_020052415.1. Taxonomy (GTDB): domain Bacteria; phylum Bacteroidota; class Bacteroidia; order Bacteroidales; family JAADJA01; genus JAADJA01. The sequence continues at coordinate 1,729 of JAGVPB010000020.1, forward strand.
TCTTTTTATAGGCATTCACCGGCAATGGTTTAAGCAGCTTTTCGAGTTCAGAATAGAGGTATTTCTGATGTACCGAACTCGATTTACAGGGAGTATGAAGTTCCGTGTGATCACTGAAAAAGCTTAATCCAAAGGCATCTCTCTGCTTTTTAAAAAGGTAGATGAGAGCCGCGGCCGCATGAACCGAAAAGGTAATCTTGTTCGGGTTGTCGAGCGTAATTTTATCCATGACCGGGAAAAACATGGATGAAGAAACATCAAGGATCAGTTGACAGCGAAGATTTGTTTCTTCTTCATACCGTTTGATAAAGAGTTTGTCCGTCCGGCCATATAATTTCCAGTCTATATGTTTGATTGACTCTCCTGCGTTGTACAAGCGATGTTCGGCAAATTCGACCGAAAAGCCATGGAATGGCGACTTATGCAGCCCGACGATAAATCCTTCGACCACCTGTTTCGCTGTGAACTCAAGTCCTCCGAATTGCTGCAAACGTTCATGTTCAATCGTATAGTTCAAGGTTCAATGTTTAAGGTTTCAAGTTTTTATCCCACTGACGGTGCGACAGGTTCCAGGTCTTGCAACTTAGACTCATGTGTTATATTTCGAATTTCGAATCCCGATTCTCAAACTATTGTATGAAACAAACAAACAGGAAAGATAGCTTTCTACAGTCAGAAATAAAATGATTGTTCGAAAAAGTATCAAAGTGAATTTGAGATAGTTCTTAAAGCAGCGCCTCGATTTTGTTAACGAGGATTTGTTTTGGAACCGCCCCGACCTGTTTATCAACAATTTCACCTTTTTTGAAAAAAAGTATGGTTGGGATATTTCTTATGCCGAATTTAACTGATACGCCGGGATTGCTGTCAACATCCACTTTACCTACAACTACTTTTCCTTCGTAGTCGCGCCCGATTTCCTGAACAATAGGTCCCACCATTCTGCACGGGCCGCACCATTCCGCCCAAAAATCAACGATCACCGGTTTGTCAGCCTGGAGAACGATTTCATCAAAGTTGCTGTCGGTTATTTCTAAAGCCATTTTATTACGTTTTAAATATGAATTTATTGAGCGTCAAAATTATTATTTTTTTAAAGACAATCGTTTATTTAACGGAAATTCATTGATTTAGTTTTTCAACATTTAAAATCCCATGAATTTGCCAATAAAAAGAGGCTCTACGCATTAAATATTATCCTGACCGGAATTTTCTCTGTAATAGCTATTTTAACTTCGGTCTGAGACAAACCTGGTTACGAATTTTGTTAATCTAATGTTATATACCCGCTTCATTAACATTTCCTCCTTCTGGATTGTTTATAAAATAGCGACATGCATAATTTATCAAACTGATCCTCTGCCGGTGGTAGGTTTGCTATATTTCATTAAAGGATTTGAATCACCATGAGTTGATCTGCTGTATAGCACTAAAAATTTTAAAAGTATGAAAGCTAATCGTAGAGATTTTTTAAGGCTGACAAGTTTACTTGGCGCAGCTTCTATCATACCCAACAACAGGATTTTTACAGGAACTGTTAAAGCAGTGGGACCGACAGATTGTGTTCTCATACCTTCAGAAACAGCAGGCCCTTTCCCTCTCGACCTTACGGAAAATACATTTTATTTCAGGCAGGATATCAGGGAAGACAGAACCGGGGTTCAGCTCAATATGAAAATGAAGATCATGGGAATTGAAAACTGCGGACCCATGCAAAACGTCAGGGTAAACGTATGGCATTGCGACAAGGACGGCTTGTATTCGGGATATGATACTATCGGCAATCCCGGACAGCAGGGTCTCACCTACCTCAGAGGTTACCAAATGACGGATGCTTTCGGTGATGTCGAATTTATCACCATCCTTCCAGGTTGGTACCCCGGACGCGTCTGTCATATTCATTTCCAGGTATATGTCAGTTCAGCTTATGCAGCAATATCTCAGTTAACTTTCGATGTGGAAGCAAAAAATGATATTTATCTGGCATATCCTGAGTTATATACAAAAGGAATTGATCCTGTTCTCCCTGAAAATGACAATGTATTTGCCGATGGATACGAATACCAGCTATCACCCCTTACTCCGAATTCCGGCACCGGAGGTTATGATGGATATCTTGAAGTCAATGTTCAGGGCAGTGGAACTCTGGGAATCGGGCATATTGAAAAGGAAACGGCAAAGCAATTCGTACTTGGTCAGAACCATCCCAACCCATACCAATCCGAAACAACCATTCCGTTTGTACTTAAAAATACTTCAAATGTAAAGCTTGAACTATGGGATATTTCGGGTAAGAAACAGGCGGTTTTGAACAGGGGAGAACTGTTCCCGGGAGAGCATAAAATCCTTGTCAACCTTTTCGAGACAGGACTTTCCCAGGGTAATTACATTTATCAGCTCGAAGTTCGTAATTCCGCCGGCATATTCCGCCAGTGCATGATGATGACTTCTGAAAAGTAAATTTTTAAATACCACAACCAGTCGGCAGTCGGTCTCGTCAAAGGCGAGAGCAGTCGCCAGTTACCAGTTCCCAGTCACCAGTCACTCGCCTCCTCGATCCTCTGTTAAAAAAAAATCCCTGTTTCCTTTCCATCAAACTTTGAATTACTATATTTGTTGAAAATACTTCGATGATGCAACAATCAAACAATGGTCTGATAAAAAGCGAATACACAATGAAATTAATTAAAACTCTGATCACAATCCTCCTGATCACGTTGATCCGTCCGTTAAATCTAAGCAGCCAGTCGCTGCAGGAAATCGAATCCGGAAGAATTCATTTGCCGAATGGCTGGGCGGTTACCCCTGTCGGGAAAAGCATTCCATTAGGAGATTTGCCTCTCAATATAGCCGTTTCACCTTCCGGGAAATTACTTGCCGTTACAAACAATGGCCAGAGCGATCAAACCATTCAGCTGATTGATGCCGGTAAACAATTGATTTTGGATACCATTATTGTACGAAAAGCATGGATAGGCCTTACCTTTAGTGATGACAACAGCAGCCTGTACGCTTCAGGTGGAAACGACAACTGGATTCTGCGGTTCGATGTCAGTAAAAATAAGCTGGTACCTGCCGACACCATCAGCATCGGTAAACCCTGGCCCGAAAAGATATCGCCGGCCGGTATTGCCATTGACAATGACAAAAACCTGTTGTATGCAGTTACAACGGAAAACAACTCATTATATGTGATAGACCTTGCAAGCAAAAAAGTTACTCAAAGCCATTTATTAGGTGCAGAAGGATATACTTGTCTTCTTTCACCGGATAAAAAACTTCTGTATATTACATGCTGGGGCTGTGATAAGGTTCAGTTGTTCGATACGGAAAAACGTCAGATCACCGGTTCCATTGTCGCTGGCGATAATCCCAATGATATGTGCATCAACAGGGAAGGCACTTTTCTGTTTGTAGCCAATGCAAATGACAACTCCGTTTCTGTGATTGACCTGAAAGTGAGGAACGTGATTGAAACTCTGAACACGGCTTTATTTCCCGATGCCCCGACCGGCTCAACGAGCAACAGTGTTGCTCTGAGCCAGGATGAGAAAACCCTGTTCATCGCCAATGCGGATAATAATTATCTTGCTGTATTTGATATCAGTACTCCGGGCAACAGTTTAAGCAAAGGCTTTATACCTGCGGGATGGTATCCTACCTGTGTCCGTGTGATCCGAAATAACATTTTCGTTTCCAATGGAAAAGGATTCACATCACTGGCAAATCCCCACGGACCAAATCCCGCAAGAAAAGAGCAGGACGTCAGTTATCAGTCCGCCGGTTCTGTGAAACCGGAAAAGGAACAATATATCGGAGGGCTTTTCAGGGGAATGCTTAGCATCATTCCGTTTCCCGACGACAGGCAATTGGCGGTTTATTCCCAGGTGGTTTACAACAACAGTCCTTATACCAAAGAAAGGGAAAAGTTTGCCGAAGGGCAGTCAGGTAATCCGGTTCCTCAGAGAATCGGTGATGCTTCTCCCATAAAATATGTATTCTATATTATCAAGGAAAACAGAACGTACGACCAGGTTCTCAGCGATATTCCTGAAGGCAACGGGGATACATCATTGCTGCTTTTTGGAGAAAAATACACTCCCAATCAACATGCACTGGCAAGGGAATTTGTGTTGCTGGATAATTTTTATGTTGATGGGGAAGTGAGCGCCGACGGACATAACTGGAGCACGGGCGCTTATGCAACGGATTTTCTGGAAAAAAACTGGCCCACCAGTTACGGTGGCAGGGGAGGATTTTATAATGCCGAAGGTACCCGCGAAATTGCCAATAACAAAAATGGCTTTATCTGGGATTACTGTAAAAAATATGGCGTTACTTACCGCACCTATGGCGAGTTTGCCGACAACTATAAACCCAATATCCCTGCCCTGAAAGATCATCTTTGTCCTTATTTTACAAGCTGGGATCAGTCCATCATGGACACCACACGTTTCAGACAATGGAAACGTGATTTTGATTCTTTGATGACAGCTAATGCTGTCCCTCAGTTCAACACACTCCGGTTTATCAACGATCATACCATGGGATTGCGAAAAGGAAAGCCGACTCCTTTTGCTCAGGTGGCCGATAATGATCTTGCGGTGGGCTTGTTTGTAGAATATCTCAGCCATAGTGCCATCTGGGCGGAGAGCGTGGTTTTTATCGTTGAAGACGACGCACAAAACGGTCCCGACCATGTTGATGCACACCGCACCACCGCTTATTTAGCCGGAGGTTTTGTGAAAAGAAATTATGTGGATCACACCATGTATTCTACATCGTCTATGTTGCGAACAATGGAGCTGATCCTCGGTTTGCCGCCCATGAGCCAGTACGATGCGGCTGCAACACCAATGTGGCGGTGCTTTGCCGACACTGTGAACGCAACAGAATTTATATCGCGCGAGCCTCAAACCGATCTTAATGCCCGGAATATGGCTTTGAATAAGTGGCAGCAAATGAGTGAAGAATTCAACTTCAGTGCAGAGGACAAGGTTCCGGATACCCCTTTCAATGAAGTGATCTGGTTTGCTGTGAAAGGAGAAAACAGCAAATGTCCTCCACCCGTTCATGCGGCATTTTTTAAGACGGCAGATGAAGAGGAAGAGGATTGAAAGGAAACATTTTTAATGGGAAGGATCGAAAATCAGCCTTATGACTGTTTGCTTGTAGTGAAATTCCTGTCAGGCTCCTGACGGATTCCATCCTAATAAATAGTCCCGGACTAACGCGTATTTCGAAAGACATTCAAGATTCAGTTAATGATGGTTTGAATACCCATTTTTCATGAAAACGATAAATAAATACCCCAAATTCATGTGTAGTACACATTTTTCACTTATCTTTGCTTACCTGTTTTTCACAAAAGATTATGAATAATAACTATTTTTCACAAGAAATAACTGTTTTTCACGGGCGGACAACACCGGAGAAAGGGATCATTGCAGGTTATGGCGCCATCATCGCTGAATTAGAACTTCCGGTTCCGATGCCAAATACACTGGCCATGATCAGTAAAAAAAACCGCCTCTATGAAAAGGAGGGTTGGAAGGTATTTACGCCCAGACATAAACCCGGCGCCACACTATATAAACAACTTGTGTTTGCATTAAAATATGAAGGGGTAAATCTGATTGTGTTCAGATTCATGTTCAATAAATTTATGCCTTCTGAAATTAAAGAACTGCTGCTGATAGAACCCACCGGTCAGTATTCCCGCAAGATATGGTTCCTCTATGAATGGCTGACTGGAAAGACGCTGGATTTACCAGACCTGATGGTTAAAAACTATATACCATTACTGGATGATAAAATCCAGTATGCTGTTGAAGGGAAACGTTCATCCCGGCATCGTATTATTGATAATTTGCCCGGCACTCCCGATTTCTGTCCGCTCATTTTCAAATCGTTCAAACTGGAAGCTTTTATAAAAGATCATTTGTCAGAAAAATCAGGAAGCTACCTCAATACCATCAGGAAGGATTTATTGCAAAGGGCTTCTGCATTTTTACTGCTTAAAGATTCCAAAGCATCGTTCACCATCGAAGGCGAGGATCTGGAAAATAAGCGGACAATCCGCTGGGGAAATGTTATTGCCCAGGCAGGAATGAAACCCCTGAGCAAGGATGAACTGATCAGGTTACAGGAAATTGTGATAGAAAACAAGCGGTTCACAAAAATGGGATTCCGCAAAGAGGGTGGATTTGTTGGAGAACATGACCGCCTTACCGGTGAACCCATTCCGGATCATATTTCTGCCAAATGGCAGGACCTTGATCAACTGATGGATGGCTTGATAAAAACCTGCAGGATTTTGGAGGCTGAAAAAGATTTTGATGCTGTCCTTGCGGCTGCCATTGTTGCTTTCGGATTTGTTTTCATTCATCCTTTCGTGGACGGCAATGGAAGGATACACCGTTACCTGATCCATCATATCCTCGCCAACAAACAGTTTTCAAAACAGGGGATTATATTCCCGGTTTCCGCTTCCATCCTTGATCATATTGACGATTACCGCAAAATACTTGAAATGTATGCAAAGCCATTGCTGGAGTTGATAGATTGGAAAACGACACCTGAACACAATATTGAGGTGCTAAATGATACCATCAATTATTACCGGTATTTTGATGCCACTCCCCAAACCGAGTTTTTATACAAATGTGTTGAGGATACTATTGAGAATGTGATTCCTGCGGAAGTTAAATATTTACAAATGTATGATGAAATGAAGCATTTCCTGGATAACAGGTTTGAGATGCCTGATAAAACGGTGGCTTTACTCATCCGGTTCCTTGAAAGCAACCAGGGACATCTCTCGAAAAGAGCGAGAACAAAAGAGTTTGAAACACTGAATGAGAAGGAAGTTATGGAAATAGAAAAAAAATTTCAGGAGATTTTTGAAATTTGATTGATTGAGTAGTGAATCCCCGGTTAGGCATAGTCTCCTGACTACGTCCTTCCCAAAAGTTAGTTTCGGATTGACACCTATTTCAAAATACACGGGATAATCGTTATAGTACTGCTTCAATGACAATCTTCTAAATCAACCTGAACTTCATTTCCGGGAATTTCTGCAGGAATTTAGAGAATTCCGAAGCATTTACCTGGAGTTTCGGCGATGGCATCTCCACCGAAACATTATTTTCCTCATCCGTCACCTGGAACCTCAAACTGCATTTGCCCTCATTCTTTTTCACAAATTCCGAAATTTCCTTCACAAAGCTTCCGGTTATAAAAGCCAGAGGCACCTGTACGACAATTCCCCTGGCCATCTTGTCAATGGCTTCCGAAAGAAGAACAATGCCGTTAATCCTTACTTCGAGCTGGTCCCGGTTTCTTGAGTTTCTCGGTTGAACCGTCGCCTTTACAAGCAATGACGAACCCTCCACAAGAAAATGTTTCAGCTTCAGATAATCCTCCGAAAAAAGTATAAATTGCTCAAAATCAGTAAAATCTTCGATGTTAAAAGTCGCAAATGCATTGCCCGTCTTGGATGTCCGGTGGTTCACCGACGTCAGGATACCGGCAAAGGTGAGGTTCTTGTTCCTGTAATTTTCACGGTTATTTTTTAATTCATTGAGCGTAACATTGCAAAACTGGTCAATTTCCAGCTTAAAATCTTCGAGCGGATGCCCCGACATATAAAAACCGGTCACATCTTTTTCATTTTTCAACTGTTCCAGTTTGGTCCAGGGTGTACATTCGGGCATTTTAGGATCCCTTACCTGAATGGCAGCCATGTCGCCGAAAAGGCTCACCTGTGCTGCATTTTCCTGAACCTGGTAATCTCCGGCATGTTTTACGATCTTTTCGAGGAAAATGGTATCCTCCGAATTTTCACGATAGAAATACTGTGCACGATGTGTATCTTCAAAACAATCGAAAGCTCCTGCCATAGCAAGCGATTCCATGCTCCTTTTGTTCACCGACTTCAGGTTTACCCGTTTCGAAAATTCGAATATTGAACGGTACGGACCTTTCCTGTTCCGTTCTTCTATAATGCTGAGTGCTGCATTTTCTCCCACGTTTTTGATAGCTACCAGCCCGAACCTGATCTCACCCTTTTCATTCACCATAAAATTCAGATCACTTTCATTCACATCCGGGCCAAGAACTTCGATATTGTGCCTGTGGCATTCATCCACGAAGAAGGTGATCTTTTTAATATCGCCCAGGTTGTGCGTGAGCACGGCAGCCATGTATTCAGCCGGATAATTGGCTTTCAGATAGGCTGTTTGATAAGCGATGAGTGAGTATGCAGCAGAGTGCGAACGGTTGAATCCGTATTTGGCAAACTCCATCATGGTATTGAAAACATCTTCGGCTTTCTTTTTATCAACGCCGTTTTTAGCAGCTCCCTCAATGAAGATTTCCTTTTGCTTCTCCATTGTCTTCATATCCTTTTTGCCCATTGACCGGCGCAGCAGATCGGCACTGCCAAGGGTAAAACCACCCATCACCTGAGCAGCCTGCATGATCTGTTCCTGGTAAACCATGATTCCGTATGTCGGTTCGAGCAACTTCTCAAGCATCGGATGGGGATACTCTACTTTTTCCTTCTTATGCTTTCGCCTGATGTAGGTAGGAATAAATTCCATAGGACCCGGACGATAAAGCGCATTCATGGCAATAAGATCTTCAATATTAGTGGGTTTAAGCTCTTTCAGGTAACTTCGCATTCCCTCCGACTCAAACTGAAATGTGCCAATGGTATCTCCCTGCTGGTACAACTGATAAGTTGCCTTATCTTCGAGTGGTATTTTTTCGATATCAATATTAACCTGATGCCTTTTCTCAATATTTGTTAAAGCATCATTCATGATTGACAGGGTTTTAAGACCCAGAAAATCCATCTTCAGCATACCCACGCTCTCCACCAGTTTGCCTTCATACTGGGTTATCATCAGCGAAGAATCTTTGGCCGTAGCAAGCGGTATGTAGTTGATGAGATCATCCGGCCCGATGATCACCCCGCAGGCATGGGTTCCGGTGTGTCGTGCTGAACCTTCGAGTGTTTCGGCAAACAGCAGTGTCTTACGCTCAAGCTCATCCCCTTTATCTCTGAAATAAGCCAGTTCAGGGACTTCATCAAAAGCCTGCTTCAGGGTTACACCCGCACGATCGGGAACAAGCTTGGCCAACCGGTCGGCGTCAGGCAATGGAAGCTTTAAGACACGAGCGACATCGCGTATGGCTAATTTTGCAGCCATGGTTCCAAAGGTGACTATCTGTGCGACCCTGTTTTTACCGTATTTATTTACTACATAATCCAGAACTTTATCACGCCCTTCATCATCAAAGTCCACATCTATATCAGGCATTGAAATCCTTTCCGGGTTCAGAAAGCGCTCGAAAAGCAGGTTGTATCTGATCGGGTCAATGCTGGTGATACCCGTGCAATACGCCACTGCCGATCCTGCTGCAGATCCTCTTCCGGGTCCGACCGTCACTTTCATTTCACGGGCTTTGTTTATAAAATCCTGCACAATCAGGAAATAACCCGGAAATTTTACGTTTTTTATTACCTCAAGCTCAAATTCCAGCCTTTCACGGATATCATCGGTAAGATCCGGATATTGTTTCTTTGCTCCTTCATAAGTCAGATAACGCAGATAATCATCTTCCGATTCAAAGCCATCGGGTAAAGGAAAAACAGGTAGAATGATCTTCGATCGTATATCAAAATTTTCAATTTTATTGACGATTTCCTGCGTGTTGGCAATGGCTTCGGGCACATCCGGAAACAGACCGGCCATCTCTTCAGGAGTCTTGAGAAATTCCTGTCCTGTATATTTCAAATCCTCCTTCACATCATTAATATCGGAACCGGTATTCAGCCTGATCAGTATATCGTGGGCGTCAAAATCATTACCATTTATATAATGAACATCATTGGTAGCAATGACTTTGATATTATTTTTAACCGCCAGGACCATCAGTGCTTCATTTACTGTTTTTTGCTTAGGCATGCCATGATTCTGGAGTTCAAGATAAAAGTCATCTTTAAAAACGCCGGTAAACCATTCAATGGCTTCCTGTGCTTTTTCCATTCCATGATTTAGTATTGCCTGCGGTACTTCACCGCCAATGCAGGCGCTGCTGACAATGAGCCCTTCGCTGTATTTTTCGAGAATTTCCTTGTCTATCCTCGGCTTGTAATAAAATCCTTCAAGATATCCCAATGAAACCAGTTTTGAAAGATTGAAATAACCGGTTTTGTTTTTAGCAAGTAATATTAAATGATGATATTGCTTCCCCCTTGTTTTTTCCCTGACGGTACGACCGTCCTTAGCTATATAAACCTCACATCCGATGATGGGTTTGATACCCTGCTTTTGAGCCTCATTATAAAATTTAAGCACCCCGAACATATTTCCGTGATCGGTTATCGCAAGCGCCTTCATGCCCGATTCCTTAGCCTTTTTGATCAGCAATTCAATATTGGCAGCCCCATCAAGGATGGAGTATTGGGTGTGTACGTGCAAATGTGTGAATTCAACCATTCTTTAGTTCAAAGTTTGAAGTTTGAAGTTTGAAGTTCGTCTCACCGTCGGCGAGATTAGTTTCGAGTTTAGAGTTCAGAGTTCCGAGGAACCAGCATCCAGTAACGAGCAACCAGTAACCAGCAACCAGTCGGCAATAAGCAGTCGGCAGTGGCAGCAGCAGTGACAGAAGCATGAACCCGAAACCAGTAACCAGTAACCAGTAACCAGTAACCAGTAACCAGTTGCCAGCCGCAACAAAAATACTCAAAAACGACACCGTTATCTTCTGTGTTGATAATTCGGGATAAAAGATTAATCCTTTGACAGGCAGATAAATCGTCAATTATTTCACGCAGGCTATTCCCGGAAAATGATATTTTTGCTTTTTAGAAAGTTGAATATGCGGTTTGAATTTGCTTTTATTCTATTTTGTTTTATTACCTTATCGTGTTCATGCCAGGATAAGGAGAACCTTTTTGTTGGTTCTGATTTTGATAAAGAATTAATTGTAACTGAACCTTTGCCTGTTTACTTCGATCTCAGAAATGGCGAACGCCTCGGTCCGGTGAAATCCCAGCCTACAGGAGCCTGCTGGGCAAGCGCCGCGATGAGTTCCGTCGAATCATTTTGGAGAACCAGTAATTATAGTGATGAGATTCTTTCGGATATCAATCTTAAGTTATTTCACGGATTTGATTCGACCCGAAATGTAAATGGAAATCACTTTATGGCGACTGCCTACTTTACAAGGGGCTCTGGTCCGGTTATCAAAAATTCCGCGACGGATTCCCTTTATCTTGCCGTTCCTGAATTACCTGCGTTTATTACTGCTGCCCGTTTTCTTCCCGACAGTGCTCCGCTGATTAAAAAAACGATCATGGATTATGGCGCGGTTTGGACGATGATGTATTTCCGTCGAAATGAATTCGATACGATTTCCAACATCTGGTACACTCATACAAAAAGAATTAATCATGTAGTTATTCTTACGGGTTGGAACGACACCATGCAAACAAGTACAGGCAAGGGCTGCTGGATAGTGCAAAACAGCCTCGGAAACAAATTTGGTGAGAAAGGCTTTTTTTATGTTCCTTATTCCGATCCGAATATTCTTCAATACAATGCCGTTTGGCCGGATTGGAACCAGTGGGACCCGGATGACGGAATCAGCTATTATGATACACTTGGCGCTGTAAGTCAATACGGTTTTGATGATACGGTTTGTTACGGTCTGATTAAATTCACAGCTCCGTATGACATTGAAATCTCAGTGATTGGAACATCTGTGAGCTTGCCGGGAACAAGGATTTATGGCGAGATTTATGAAAACTTCGATACCGCCTCAAAGTTACTTTCGGGTTTAAAAGGTGTGACAACCGGGTATAATTGCCGCTTTGCCGGATATTACACACTTGACCTGGTCAAACCATTGAAAATAAAAAAGAATAAAGATTTTTATGTCATGATGCAATATAGCCACCCGGCTGATACTTTGCCTGTTCCGGTTGAGAAATTCTTATCGGGATATGCAGATCCGGAAATCACTTCAAACAAATGCTGGATCAATCCTGACATTAAAAAATGGCCTGCTTCGTGGTATCCCTGCGGAACTGACAGCCCATTCCCCGGTTTGAAATTCGATCTTTGTATCAGAGTTTACTGGAAAAGGTCGGAATAACCAATTCGTTTACCTAAATTTTTGTCATAACTGCAACCCAGGCCATTTTTTTCTGTCGTTATTTCCAGAAAATTAATAACAACACGATATGAAAAATTTTAATCTGATTTTAGCATTAATCATTCTTACGGGTTCTGTACTTATGGTTTCATGCACCAAGGAAGGCGGACCCATCAAGGGCGATGGACCCACAGTGCAGCAATATTATACTCTTCCTGATGTTTCGGGTATTGCACTTAGCATAGATGCAAACATAATTTTAACGCATGGAGAGCCTCAGGAAATCATGATCGCAGGACAACAGAATATCATTGATAACATTGAAAAATATGTTACCTCTGATGGATTCTGGCAAATCAGTTACTACAGAAATGTTAAAAGTCATTCAGGGGTCACCATTTATATTACCACATCCCTCATGGATTATATAAATGTAAGTGGTTCCGGTTCGGTAAACAGTTTAAATCTTTTCCCCGATACAGTAAATGTTGATTTAAACATAAGTGGTTCAGGAAATATTTCAATGAATCTGAATGCAGATATTCTGAAAAGCACAATTTCGGGTTCGGGTGAAATTTTTCTTTATGGAAGCGCTTATGAACATCAGATTCATATAAGTGGTTCCGGAAATATCAAGGCCTTTGAACTTCCGACTTATAATACATTTGTTAATATCAGCGGTTCAGGCAACAGCGAGGTGAATGTTGAAAACCTGCTCGATGTCCACATTTCAGGAAGCGGTAATGTTTATTATATCGGGAATCCTGCCATCAACTCAAACATCAGCGGTTCGGGAGGGATTTATAATTCGAACTAGAGGAGTTTGGAGTTTGGAGTTTGGAGTTTGGAGTTCGGAGTTCGGAGTTTGGAGTTCGGAGTTCAGTTCGGAGTTCTCAGTTCTCAGTTCTGAGTTCCGTGTTTTGAGTTTTGAACTTTGACCTTTGAACATTGATCTTTGAACTTTGAGTTTGGAGCCTGGAACCTGGCATTACCTGAAAACTGACCGGCATTCAAACACAATCCACAATTACCCGGCCTTTCCTGATGTCCACAACCTTACAGGTGATCCCGGAAGCATATGAACGATCTTTGCTAACTTTCCCAACAGCAACCAAAATATCCTTGCCATATTCATTTTTCAAAACATAAGCTGATGACTGGCCTTCAGGATATTCACGAATCGTATCCATACCGCCGATCTCGAAATTATACTCCCGGCCAATTTCATAAAATGGATGTTTCGGTTCAGGAAAAGTATCCTTTCCTTCCCTGATGATGCGGCAAAAAATGGTACTGCCAATTGAAAGGCCGTATTTTTCATAAAATTTATTTCTCAGTTTATATTGCGAACCCTTTTCAGATTGAAGAATAAAATAGCCTTGTTTGCCGGGATAATTCCGATAGCCGGTGATCACAAAAGGATACTCCACACCGCTTTTGAAAGACTTATAATCTCCGTCAAAATCAGTATCCGAAACATAAATCTGACCCATTTTAATTCGCACCACAGACAATTTCATTGTGTCACCGGCTTTTAAATCCGTTTGTGAACCCGACAGGTTGCCATTAATGGGATCCCACGGTATTTTAACTTCATTCCCAAAAATATCCTCGAATACGGCAAAACTTTCAATTGTTCCGTTCTTTGGCTTATTCATCGAAAATCTTACGAAAGGAAAACTATACTTTTTTCCAAGCCTGTAAAATGGATGAATCGGTTCGATATAGATTTTACCATTGCAGTTAATTTTATCCACCCTGCAGTCAATGAGCTGGCCCGGCTCAAAATAATAGTTTTCATAATACTTTTGTGCAAGCAGATGTTTGACTAAATTCGGATCGGACAGTACAAAATATTTGCTTCCATCAGGTAATTCAATCGTACCCGTTATTCTGAAAGGATATACTTTTCCTTCCCTGAGCCTTAAAACCTGTGAATGTGTATCAGCGATCATTTAGCAATGGATGTTCTGATGGCTTTTTTTACGCCTTTTATTTTAAGAATTTTATGCATGAGCATTTTAAGATGCGCAACGTCTTTAACCCGGACTTTGAATTTACCGGTGAATTTTCCGTCTTTTTTGGCACCGACATTGACCGATACCATATTGACTTTGAAATCGTCGGAAATTACACTGGTAATATTATTGAGTATTCCGATTTCGTCGTTGCCTGTTACCTGAATGGTAGTAAGATAAGTTTTGTTTTGATCTGTTTTTTGCCACTTTACATCCATTACCCTGTAATCAAACTTTGTGAGCATTTGCCGGGCATTGGGGCATTTGAGACGGTGTATGGTGATCCCTTTGCCTACGGTTACAAATCCAAAAACGGCATCACCCGCTACCGGATTGCAGCATTTGGCAAGTTCGTATTCGAGGCTATCAATCGAATCATTAATGAAAAGGAAATCCGGTATTTCAACCTTTAGTGGTTTTACTTCCCTTGTTTCTTCAGGGTCAGCCGGTTTATCAGTTAATGGTATCTGTTCGGCAGTTTCTTCTGCAATGGAACTTTTGATATCGGCAAGATCAATCTTTTCAACTGCAATAAGGTAATAGAGATCAATTGAAGATTTGAGCTTATACTTTTTAATCAGTTTGTCAATGACCACATCGCTGAATTCAATCTTGCGGTTCCGCAATTTTCTCCTGAGCATTTCTTTACCCAGTTCGGCTTCCTGAAACTTTACCTCATTAATAGCCCTCTTTATTTTGCTTTTAGCCTTGGTGGTCGTGACAAAATTCAACCAGTCGAGCTTGGGTTTCTGATTTTTGGAAGTTATGATCTCAACCTTATCGCCGTTTTTTAAAACATGCCTGATAGGAACATTCCTGCTGTTGACCTTTGCCCCACTGCACATATCACCCAGGCTGGTGTGAATATCGTACGCAAAATCCAGAACGGTTGAACCCTGTGGTAGTTTCCGGAGGTCGCCTTCAGGAGTGAAAATAAAAATTTTATCGCTGTAAAGTTCTATTTTTGAAAAGTCTGTTTGTTCCTGTTTTTCAAGTTCAGGATTTTCAATTACTTCCCTGATCCTGTTCATCCACTCTTCCTGATCTTTTTTTGATTCTGATTCCTTATAACGCCAGTGTGCGGCTAACCCGCGTTCGGCAACTTCATCCATCCGTACCGACCGTATCTGAACCTCAACCCATTTGCCGTTCGGTCCAACTACAGTAGTATGCAGGGATTCATAACCACTCGGTTTAGGAGTGGAAATCCAGTCACGTAAACGCTGAGGATTCGGCTTGTAAATGTCGGTTACAATCGAATAGATTTTCCAGCAATCTGCCTTCTCAGTCGCAGGGCTGCTGTCAACAATGATCCGTATTGCAAACAAGTCGTAAACTTCTTCAAATTCCACATTCTGCTTGTTCATCTTTAGCCAGATGCTGTGGATTGATTTTGGCCTGCCTTTGATTGTGAATTCAAGTCCAATTTTCGTCAGTTCTCGTTCGATAGGGTCAATAAACTCACTGATATAAACATTTTGTTTGGCACGGGATTGCCTGATCTTTCTTTCAATTGATCTAAATACTTTGGTATTCGAATGCAACAGCCATAGTTCTTCAAGCTCCGATTTAATATTATATAATCCAAGCCTGTGAGAAATAGGAATATAAATGTGAGTCACCTCCTGCAGAAAACGTTTTTTCTTTGCTTCAGATAATTGCTCAAAGTTTCTCAAGTCGTACAGCCGGTGAGCAAGTTTTATAAGGATGACCCTGATGTCTTTAATGAGTGACAGATAAAGTTTTCTGAAATTTTCAGAATGATATGAAACTTTTTCCGTTTGGATTTCGGATAACTTCACATAACCTTCGATGATAACTGATATTTCACTGCCAAATAATTTTTGAATATCGTCAATTTTTATTCTGGTATGATCTACAACATTATGCAGCAATGCACAGATAACGGAGGAAATTCCGAGGTTAAGCTCTTTAAGGGCAATTTTTGCTACTTCAATGGAATGATATACATATTCCCTGCCTGTATCTTCCCAAGAGGAGCGATGGTATTCAAGTACAAGCTCATAAGCTTTTCGAAGCTGAATCCTTTCATTTTTATTGACGAAAGGGTCACAAACTTTCAGCAGGTCCCTGTAGATTTCACTTACTCTTCTGTTACTTGTTATGACCTTATTCATTATTTCATCAAACCGTCAGTAAGGAATAATTCGATATCGTTGAACTCATTCAATTAACAAACAACAGGATTATGAGTTTATAATTTTGACTGAAACTTCTAAGAAGATAAAATAGAAAAAAAAGTTAAAACCATGAAAAACTTAAGAGTCGGGGAATTCAGCAATATAATTCAGGAAAATTATTTTTCATGTTCTTCTTTTCCCCTGATGCCTTCTCTTTTTCGATCCTGAGAAGGATCTGCAATAGATTCCCTCATTTGGGTATCGGCCTGAATATTTTTAAATTTATAGTAGTCCATGATCCCGAGGTTACCGCTTCTGAAAGCTTCTGCCATTGCAAGCGGAATCTGAACTTCGGCTTCAATCACCTTGGCTCTTGCTTCCTGAGCTTTTGCCTTCATTTCCTGTTCGATGGCAACGGCCATTGCACGTCGTTCTTCGGCTTTAGCCTGCGCGATATTTTTATCGGCATTGGCCTGATCCATTTGCAGTACCGCCCCGATATTTTTACCTATATCAATATCTGCAATATCAATAGAAAGGATTTCGAAAGCCGTTCCTGAATCAAGTCCTTTGCCAAGCACTACTTTTGAAATAGAATCAGGATTCTCAAGAACTGATTTATGCGAGTCAGCCGAACCGATGGATGACACAACTCCCTCTCCTACTCTTGCCAGCACGGTTTCTTCACCTGCACCTCCAACCAACTGTTTAATATTTGTACGCACGGTTATCCTGGCTTTTGCGATCAATTGTATTCCATCTTTAGCAACGGCAGTCACCGGCGGTGTATCTATCACTTTAGGATTAACCGACATTCGGACTGCTTCCAGCACATCCCGTCCGGCAAGGTCAATGGCAGTGGCCGTTTTAAAATCAAGGCCCATATTGGCTTTATCCGCCGATATCAGCGCGTTCACAACAGAAACCACATTCCCACCCGCCAAATAATGTGCTTCAAGTTCATCGCGGTTAAGTTTAAGACCGGCTTTAGTAGATGCTATTAAATTCCTGACAATGGCCTGTGGCGGAACTTTTCGCCAGCGCATCAATACAAGTTGTAACAAAGAGACCTTAACACCTGATAAAAGTGCGGTAAACCATAGCCCAACCGGGATAAAATAAAATATTATCCATAATCCGAAAAGCGCTGCTACGCCAATGGCAATGATGATGAGAAAATTTGCTTCCATTACTTTTAAATTTTTTTAACGATTATTTGATTATTTTCAATTTTAACTATCTCTATATCCACATCCGGGTCAATAAACTGACTCATAGTTTTAACTTCGACAAATTCGCCACCGAACTCGGCTTTCCCCATGGGTGCAAGGCGGGAAATTGTTTTACCCTTGTCGCCGGGTTTAATTTTTTCATCAACTAAATTTACCCTGCTCTCAATATTTTTGCTTAATGCCGCCCTTTTCCAGGTTTTGGATTTTAGTGCATAATACAGGGTAATAAAGGAAAGGACAAGGGTCACCAGCAGGGTTATTGTTCCTGCCATTCCACCATAAACTGCAAATGCCTGCCAAATTCCAACAGCAAGTAATACGAATCCCAATACCCCGGCGATATTGGTTCCGGGTAAAACCAAAACTTCGAGCAGCAGAAAAAGAAACCCGACTGCAATTAATACTCCAATGATGGTCCAGGTCATAATTTAATCAATAATTACCGATAATTTCCGGTTGGTCATTTCTTCAAACGCAGGTTTTAATTCACTGGCCGAACCTGACTTTACAGCACACTTACCATTATAATGGACGATCATTGCACATTGTTCTGCCTGGTTTGGATCATGGCCACAAACATCAATAAGGGTCTCAATAACAAAGTCAAAAGTATTTACATCATCATTAAAGAGGATCAAAGCCTTAATGTTTTCATGAAGCTCCTGCGTGCCATTGCCGGGATTGATTTTTTCTTTTGTCATTTGTTTAATCCTAAAAATAAAAGGTCTAAAATTAAACAATTATTCTTTATCCGGTGCGACTTTTTACTAAAGATATTGACACATTTCTTTTTACTTTGTTATACTGGAAGTTTGCTTAGGTTGATTATCATTAATTTTGTAGGGTGAATTTCCTTGAGAAAATAAAGAATAAGGACGATTTGATGCATTTTATTGACTTGCTCGATAAAAGGATAAAATTTCCCCTGCCCGGTATGAATGCGCAACTGAAGATGGCTTCAGATGTCCGGAATAAGAATATTGATTTTAGCTACGATATATCAACAGCCACTCAAAGCAGTGTGCTGATCCTTTTTTATCCGGATAATATCTCCCTTAGAACTGTTTTTATCCTTCGCCAAACTTACGATGGAGTGCATTCGGGGCAGGTTTCATTTCCCGGCGGACGCATTGAAGAACAGGATGAATCACTGATTGCCACAGCTCTCCGCGAATCATTCGAAGAAGTGCATATCCTTCCTGAAAAAGTAAGGGTTTTGGGGGCCCTATCCGAATTGTATATCCCACCTTCAAATTTCCTTGTGCTTCCCATTCTCGGATTTTGTGATGCACGACCGGATTTCATTCCGGATAAAACCGAGGTGGCGGAATTAATTGAAACCGATATCAGTTTTCTTTTTGATAATAAACTAAAAAAACAGACCATTCTGGATGTAAGGGGCTACAAAATCAATGCGCCGTACTTTGATGTTCATGGCCATACCGTGTGGGGTGCAACAGCAATGATCCTGAGCGAACTGAAGGAAATAATAGAGAGTATTAAAGACCTGGGAATGGAGACATGAGAAACGAGACTTGAGAAATTAGAAATTTGAAATTTGAAATTTGATATTAGATATTTGAAATTTGAGATCAGTCACAGACACAGAACACGGAACTCAGAACACAGAACTCAGAACACGGAACACGGAACTTAGGTCACGGAACTAACTTCAAACTCCAAACTTCAAACTTCGAACTCTAATTTCATCTAAGGCACAAAATATATTTCACCCGGAATAATTCCTGCTTCAATGGAATCCACAATTGAACCATCATCGGACCGATATCTGAAAACCCAGCCATTCTGAATATAATCCAGTGGATCGGTCCCCAGTATCAACGAATGGCCCTGATCATAAGCTAAAGTATAAAAACCACCTGACCTTGGAATAAAAGCAGAGCTTTCCGGTTCAACAGCTTCAATTTCGAACCTGTAAATCCCGCCGGGATACCTGTAATACAGAACATCTTTTGTCTGATTGATCATAAGCTCTTCCGGGTGGTTTTCAATGGATGGAAACTCAATATCTTCGATTATAGAATGGTCTGCCGGATTGATACAGATCAGGTGTCCTTCCGAATTTCCACCGGTGTGCCAGGCATTGCGGCCGGAACACATCACCCACACTTTGCCGTTCCTGTCTTCCTGAATTCCCGATGGCTGGGGATAAACCTGAATGGTGTCAACAATCGTTTTTGATGCAATATCTATCAATGTTATTATACTGTCCACAGAAAATCCTCCCTGACTCAAAATCCAGATTTGGTCGTTGATCTGCATCATTTTTTCCGGCCCTTTCACAGGGAGTGATCCAAGGATTTCAAATCCGTTCAAATTTACAATCCTGACCGAACTATCCTGAATACACGACACCAGTGCATTTTCATTATCCATTGCAATTATATACCTGGGTGACGGAAGATTGTCAATGGTTCCGGCACTTTTGAAAGTCTTTGTATCCACGATTTCGACCTTATTGGCATTATTCACCACAACAAAGGTCTGAACTCCGATAATGCAGACGGATTGCACCACATTTCCAAGCGGTAATCCGTCATTTTCCGTACTAAAAATATCTTTATAAACAGTACCATTATTCTTCACGAAGTCTATTGTTCCGGTTCCTGTTAAATAAATGCCTTCATTGACAATATAGAAACCACCCGTATAACCCTCATCGGGTATAACCGGATCACTCTTATCATTTTCACAGGAGTACAGAAATATACCAGCTATGACTATAAGCCATGCATAACCTGAATTTTTTAGGATGGACTTTTTCATTTTGAATTAAATTTAAAATTAACTGAAACATTATATGATCTTCCGGGCATCGGATAATACAGGATGGCCTGGTAATTTTTATTGAACAAATTATTGACATCTAACTGAATACCTATTGCACACTTGCTTATCCTTATCTCCTTTCCAAGTGTAAGGTTACTCAATGAAAATCCCGGCAAAGAGCTATTATTGTCGGAAGTGGTAAATCTGATGCCGGTATAAGTGAGGTTATAATTAAAATAAAAACTTCTGTAATGGAGGTTAAGGTTGCAAAACAACCTGTGTTCAGGGACATAAATCAATTGCTTTTCAAAGGAATTGTCGTTGGCATAAACTTTTTTTTGATTCGTGGATTTTGCCAGCGTATATCCTTCCGACAATTTAATGGTGAATCTATTGAGTGTTAAAGTGAAAGCACCATTTAATTCCAGTCCGCGCGACCACACCCTTGCAATATTTTGAGGCGACCAGACACTGCCTTCCGGTATCCAAATAATCCAGTCTGTAACGACTGAATTGAAAACAGTAGCTATGAGCTCCGATGACATTAATTGCATCACCGATGCAGATTTAAATGCCAGACTTACTTCACCGTTCCACGATTTCTCCGGGTTGAGGCTCTTATTTCCATAAGGAATCCAATAAAGTTCATTAAATGAGGGTATCCTGAAGTTTCTGGAAATATTGATTTTACCCGAAATTGTTTTCCATATTGTGCCTTCCAGTCCCAGCGATGGTGTAAGAGGAATTCTGTATCCCTCTGTCAAATCCTGTCTTAAATTCAGATTAGCCTTCCATTTCAAAGCCGGAAAAACCTGCAACATTGAAATAAAAAAGCCAAGCCAGTTCTGGCTAATATTCCCGCCAAAATTATTGCTGATAGCAACTTCACGTGTCAGACAACCACCTGTACTGATCACGGAGTTGATCCATAACCGCCTGTCGGTCTGCAATTCAGCAACCATCCGGTTCGTACTTATCTTCGAATCCCGGTCGCTTTCAATGATAGAAGCAGGATTTTGATACCGCAGGCTATCGTGAATAAATGCCAGCTTTATTGATGAACTTCCTTTTGAGTAAAAATTCTTTAAAGTAACCATCACCCTGGCACATTTATCTTCCTGTGTGGCAATGCTCTCACCGGTAACCTGAGTAGCCGGAATTTCCCTGTAACCGGACTGTAGCCAAAGTGATGCCCCCATCAGCCATTTTAAATTTGGTTTCCAGTAAAAATCCTGCATGAGACCGTAATGCCGGTAAGCAGCATTTTGTTGCCTGACTTCTTCATCATAAAGGTTCTTGTATGGGAAATTATTTTCTGAAATCCGGTAAAGCATTACTGTTGAGGAAAATATTTTTTTTCCTGAGGATATGATCCTGACTGTCTGGCCATAATCATCAAAACTTCCCACAGACAACCCCGCATGAACAATCAAACCTTTACTAAAAACAGGTTCATTATTCAGATGTATGCTTCCACCTATATTCCCGCTGCCGAACAGTGTTCCGGAGCCACCTTCAAGTATGCGGATGGAGTTGAAATAAGCCACCGGCGCCAGCGAAAGATCGAACAATGCGCTTGTGGAAGGATTGAGCGGGATTCCGTTCCAGTAAATGCCTGTATGTGTTGCCGCCGTTCCCCTGAAGGCAATCGTAGCCAGGCTGCCCTGCCCGTAAGATTTAATGTAAAGCGGTGTTTCCCTTGAAATGATTTCATCGAGGTTGCTGAATTGCAGGGCGCTAAGTGTGAGGCTGTCGAATGTAATGATCTTAAGTCCTGTTGAAAAGGTATTTAACCTGGAGGCAGTAACCTGAACCTGGGATAATTGAACAACGGTATCGCCGGTTTCAGTCTGGCCGGAAATCAGGACCGGTGTCAAACAGAATAATATCAGGAATAAATCCTTCATTACAATAATTTTGTAAAACCTGAAATGCCTGCGGGAAAAGTTCTGTGAATATTTCGAAAATACAAATATGCGCAGCTTTATTACCCGAAAGCATTTGTAAACTTTTGCATCTATGGCAGGTCTTCTGACTTATCCGTGAGATTGATGCCTTCCCATTCCGCCCGTGGCGGATCAGTGGCACAGGATTCAATCTCCTGTTAAAAAAATTCCAATTCTGAAATTCCATAAGCAAAATCTTATAAACCGGATTTTGGAATTTTTCTGATCGGAATTTTATCGGATTTACAGCAGCGGGTACTGTTGCCGGTTCACACGGCATTCCCTTTTCAGACTATTCTTTGTTAAAGAACAAGTGCACCATTTATGCGGGGACAAAGGTAGGATAAATTTAGTTTGGAAAAAGGAAAGTTTGAAGTTTGAAGTTTGAAGTTCGAAGTTCGAAGTTTGAAGTTCCAGGTTATGTGTTCTGAGTTCTGAGTTCAACCGGTGAGTTCAACCGGTTTAACCAATTCAACCAATTCAACCAGTTCAACCCAATTAACCTAATTAACCCAATTAACCGATTTAACCAATTCAGTCCACGAATTACACGAATGTCACGAATTTACCAGTTCAACAAG
>JAGVPB010000057.1 GCA_020052415.1 Bacteroidales bacterium
CTGTATTAAATAGCAAGGGTGAAATTGAAAACTCAAGATTAATACGAGGAGTAGGAGACGATTATATAAATGATATAAGCTGTAATGAAAATGGAAAAGTTTACCTTGCCATGTCGTTTGATAAAGAATTAAAAATCAACAAATTTTCAATTACATCCAAAGGCAGGACGGATGGAGCTGTAATCGTTTTGGATAGTACATTGCAGCCTGTATCTATAAAGCAAATTGGTAGTATATATGAAGATAAAGTTGAATGTATTGCCTTGGATGTTAATCATAACCTGATTGTCACAGGATTTTATTCCGGGGAAATATATCTGGATGAAATAGTTTTACCACAACCCAATGGAAATCAGGATGTATTTATTTGCAAATTCAATCAGGACGGAAAATTGATTTGGACTGATAGCTTTGGTGGAGAGGCAAATGAATTTACAAGCTCATTGGCTATTAATAAAAATAATATCATCTATGTATGTGGCAATTTTCGAGGTGAAATTGAGAAGAACGACCAAAAAGTAAGTTCATCAGATTTCTCAAGCGATTTATTTATCGCTAAATATAATCCCAGCGGAAAAGTGAAATTTATAGAAGCATTCGGTGATACAACTTTGGATTTCAGCAGAAAATTAAGGATTGATCAGGAAAATAATATTTTCCTTACTGGCAATTGGAACAGAATAATAAAAACAAATGAAGACACAACACTAAATGACCTTGCCGTTGATTTTTTCCTTAGTAAGCTTTATGATTGTGATTTTAGTGATAAAATAATCCTTGGAAATGATACTTGTTTGTGCGGAGAATCATTTACAATTAAAGTCGACAGTATTTTTAAGGATTATCTGTGGAACGATGGTACTCTCGGGTATACTAAACAGGTTGATACTTCAGGATTGTATTTTGTAACTGTATTGAACGATCAAAATTGTATTTCAACTGATAGCATTAATGTTTCCTTAAATCCGCTGCCAATCATTGATTTAGGAGATACCATTTTTGTAAGCAAGGGTGAAATAGTTACATTGTGTGGACCCAATCGTATGAAATCTTACCGATGGAGCGATAACAGTACATTGTTTTACCTTAATGTTGACACGGATAAACTAAGTGAAGGATTATATCATTATGCGTTGGAAGTAACGGATAAGAATAATTGTAAGGAAATTGATGCAGTTTTTGTAATGATTCTTGATACCAACGAAATATCTGAAAGAGGTGAACATATGAACCAAGAATTGTTTACAGCAAGAATCTTTCCTAATCCGGCCAAAGAAATAGTAATTCTAAGATTGGAGAATGTTGAAATAGATAGTAGAGTTGGAATTCAATTATACACATTAAACGGAATTAAAATATTTGACTATGAAATCACCTACGATAATAGTAATTCAGATATTTCATTGAACTTTAAAGATATTGATAGAGGAAATTATATTTTGGAAATAAACAACTTACAATATTGTGAGAGATTCAACTTGGTTTTGTTTTAGTAAATAATGCAATTATGAATACATTGAAAAGGGTTTTTATTATTAGTTCTCTTTTTATCATATCAATTTCTCATTGTCAAGAGGTAAATAAAAAGGTTGAAAAGTTAATATACAGTCACTTTTGTGAAAAAATTATAAAAGATAATGTGCCCTGCGCCAATTTAGGAAATATTTCAAACAGAAATTCTGCAAAATCATCCCCAACAAGAATTGAAGTTAAAAAAATGCTCGAAAAATTTGCCTTTCCTATTAAAGAAGTGCTAAATGATTCATCATTATTAAAAGATCTTCATGAAAGTTATTTGTATGAAAAAGATACCTTAGAATATTATGGGACATATAAATCGACGAACTCTACAAATGATTGGGTATTGAATAATATACCCACTATTGTTTTACCATCAGCGAATGCAAGTGGTTTTATAAATGAGGCTCAAGCTTCAGTTTCAAATTATACTGGTTGTTTAAACTATAAAGTTCCCTTATTTTCACTTAAAAGTTATGAATTGGAACTTCCAATTTCCCTGTCATATAATTCTTCTGGAGCAAAAGTTGATGAAATGGCAAGTTGGGTAGGTTTAGGATGGACACTCAATGCCGGCGGTGGGATTACAAGAGTTATGAAAGGACTACCTGATGAATATGAAGGTAATATATCTACAGTATACAATATCAATCTACCTGCTTATGGTTACCTTCATTTGAAAAATCACCCAACTCATGGATTTATTAACCTTGAGGTTTTTCCCACTCAATATGATCAATTATTCCAAAAAAGACTAGTGAGGAATGCAGCATGGGAAAACCTTGATGGATTTAATTATGGTGATGGATTAGGAAATGGTGAAGCTTGGGATACACAACCTGATGAGTTTTACTTTAATTTCCCCGGATATAGTGGCAAATTCATATTTGATCAGAATGGAAATATCATGACATTGCCACATAGTAATTTAAAAATATTAAAAACACTAAAAACTTTCAATATTGATGGAGTATATGTAGATCGAATTGTTCAATTTGATGTAATAACTCCTGATGGTCATATATATCAGTTTGGGGATATGAGTTTAGATGCTGTTGAATTAACAATAAATAGCCAAGTTTCAAGAAAAGTAAGATATTACTATCCCTATTGGGGATATACGACTAATGAGTTTGGTGATTACGTTGATGTTTGGGAAAGGCTTCCCAGATTAATACCAACAACATACGGTGATATAGAACATATTGATTTAATAGGCTATAATCCATTTCCATTTAGCTCTACATGGTATTTAAAAAAAATATCTTCTCCAATTGGAGATGAGATCAATTTTATTTATACACAAAATGATTATTTGGATTTTTATGTAACAAAACGTGGTCATACCATTGTTGTCCCTAACCTTTCAGATGGATTTGTTCTTATTGAGGGTATTTATTATCTAATTTTTTATTCATATTTAGATGATAATTTACCAATTTGGCATAAACAAGAGGTTACATTTTTTAGAAAT
The DNA here is from genome assembly GCA_020052415.1 of Bacteroidales bacterium. Taxonomy (GTDB): domain Bacteria; phylum Bacteroidota; class Bacteroidia; order Bacteroidales; family JAADJA01; genus JAADJA01. Next base: position 2,993 of record JAGVPB010000057.1, read on the forward strand.
GAAGTTGTACATAATACAAAAATACTATCATCAATAGTAACTTTATCGGGAAATAAAGTTGAATTGATAACCTCATCTATATTAAGAGAAGATATTTTAGGCTCTAAAAATTTAGAATATTTAAAATTATTTGACTATTTAAACCAGGAAAAAAAATCATTTAAATTTCTTTATTCCTATTCACAACCTGAAAATTATCAATCAAAAGATTTAATAAATCTAAGTACAAATGAATATGACCCATTAATGGGAATTTCATTTGCTGAGTATGATGGTAATGTAAATGATCAATTATTGTTTTCTGAACAAAAAAGATTATTTCTAGATTATTTATATGAAGTTCCTAATGAAGGTGAAGATATATTGCCTCCTTACCATTTCATATATAATCCCGGTATATTACCAAGAAGAGGAGCATATAGTACAGATCAATACGGTTATTTTAATGAAAATAATAGGGGGACTAACCTTCGTAAAATAAGATATACCGGTTTATTTGGAGATATAGTTCCTACCGATGAAGTATCATTTGATCAATTTTATATTTGGAATAATGAGGCATATTCTGGACCAAGTTTTGAAGGAGAAATTGCAAACCACTGTGAATCCTGCGCTAAAGCAGGTGTATTAGAAAAAGTAATAACACCTTTATTAGGAAGTATTGAGTTTTCATTTGAATCGAATAAATATACACAAACTGGAGGAACAGTTTCACCAATTTCTGGATTAAGAGTTTTGAGTATCAAAGAATTTCCGAATGTAATAAATAATTCAGATTTTATCGCAACTAACTATTCCTATTTTGGTGGGGCTTTCCTTCATAGCTACAATTATAAATATAGTCAACCTGTTAATTTTGAAAATGGTAAAAATATTTTCGCGTTATCAAGTTCAGTTTTCCCTGATATGTTTACTCATGGGTGTGTTATTGGATACAATAACGTTAAAATACAAAAATCAACGGGTGGTTTAAGTGTATATAACTATATTAATCCGACAGAAATACCAAATCAGAGCTCACCAATTTATCAAGTCGGTGAATCTGGAAATACCATAGATACCTATCCATTTCCACTGGACTTAAATATGGACTGGAAACGAGGTTTGGAAAAATCCTCCACACAAACACTGAACAATAGTGCTGAAACATTCTCTATTATTAATAATTACGATCTTGATCCAAGCATTTACACTAAACAATATGCATATGGTTTAATAGGGGGCGTTTATAAATTAGATTCACCTGATGAGCCGAATGTTTTTTCTGAGTATTTAGGAGGTAAATATAAATATGAGTCCGGATGGTTTTCTAATGAGTCGATTACAACAAAATATTATTCGAGCGATGCACCAGGAGACGAGACAAAAGCAATGACTAAGATCACTAACAATGTGTATGAAGTTAAAAATCATGATAATCTTCAATATACATTCTTAACTGAAAATACAACTACTACCAGTAATGAAAAACAATTGAAATCAAAATTTCTATTTCCACTTGATATTAATACTCCTTCTGAAGTATTTATGTCACAGGCTGTAGTTAACAAAATGAAAGAAAAAAATATTTTAAATGTTCCTATTAAACAAGAGATTTTCGTTGATGAGGATCAAATTGAAGGATCAATAATAAGTTATAATTTCCAAAATACTAGTGAAGATTTAATTAGACCTTCTGTTATAAGAAAATATGAAGGCGTTGAATTTGAAATTAATTCAATTTTTGATAAATATAACAATAATGGAAATCTACTCCAATTTCATATGGAAAATAATATACAAAATACTTACTATTGGGGGTATAACAAACAATATCCATTAATTAGCGCAGAAAATATTACCTATGATGAGTTGGAATCTGCAATTCAATTATTACAACCTCAAATGGAATCGTTTCTTGAAGATTTGGGTGATTTAACTGAAGAAAGCCAACGTATAGAATGGAATTCATTCAATTTAGCATTAAGAGAATCTTTACCAAATGCAAAGATAACTTCATATTCTTATAAATCCCTTATCAATAAAAGCTCTGAAACAGATCCAGCTGGCAAATCGATCTATTATGAGTATGATAATTTTGGTCGACTGGAAACGGTTAGAAACCAAGATTATAAAATCATTAAACATATTGATTACAATTATTCTAAATTAATAAATGTAACACCTCCTATTATTAATTTAAATAGCAATGCAGGTACAGCACAAGTAGAAGTTATTTCAGATTTAAATTGGAGTGTGTCAGCTAGCTCCGAATGGATTTTAATCTTACCTCCTAATAGTGGTTCCGGTGATGGAAGTTTTTCATTCTCTTATTCTGAAAATTCAGGACAAGGTTCTCGATCTGGAATAATTACCATTTCATCCTCATCCCCTGTATATCAAATAACTATTTCTGTAAATCAAATTTCAAATCCATATTTAACGGTTGAGCCATCCTTAATCGAAGTTGGCTTCTCCCAACAATTTGAAATTTCGATTGATGTGATGTCAAATATATACTGGAATGTAAATACTGGAGAATCTTGGATAACTATTAATCCCTCAAGCGGTCAATTTAATGCCTTATTTTATATCCAATGCGAATATAATTGGGGAGAAGCAAGGAACGGAACTATTACAGTTGAAGGTAGCGATGTTACACCAATTACAATTTATATATTTCAGGATGCTCACCCTTAAAGAAATAAAAACTTTAGTACTAATTAGTATTGTGCAAAATATAATAATACGATTATGAAAATTGCAATAATTACATTTGCTTCTATATTTTCAACTTTAGTTTTTGCTCAAACTGGTGATGATGGCTGGAACAATCGTATCATTGACCAATATGAAAACAATGTTGAACTCGCCCGTGAGTCTATTACATTTATACCCGGATTTAATACAGAGGGCAATACGGACTTTCAAGCATATATTGATCACGATCTTCCTTATAACGGTGGAATGCCTTTTACAGGCGGGGAGTTTAATATGAATTACATTAGAATTTTTGAGCCTAAAAAAAACAATGTGACTTCCTTAATACCTCAACATGAGGGATTGGATTATTTACTTTGGGCTGAAAGTATTAATTACTTTGACGGGCTTGGAAGAAATATACAGCAAGTCCAAGTTAAAAATTCTCCTGTCAGTGGTGACATTATTACTCCAATCAAGTATGATGAAATGGGACGTCAGAAATGGGAATACCTGACGTATTCGATTATTCAGAACGAGGGCGGAGGAGGCTCTGGAGCCGGAGAAGGGGGACCTGGGGGTTATAGATCAAATGCAATTGAAGAACAGCAGAATTTTATTGAATATATGTATGATAGTGAAGGTCAATATGCAAAGAGTACAAATGAGTATGATGATTCACCTTTAAACAGGATTTTAAAAGTATTTCCTCCCGGTGCCGCTTGGAACGAAAATGATGGAAAACCAATAAATTTGGAATATTTGACAAATACCAATAATGAAGTTTATCAATTATCAGTAAATGAAAACAAGCAATTAATAAAAGAGGGTTCTTATTCTGCAGGTAAACTATATAAAAACGTTACAGAAGATGAAAACGGAAATCAGATTGTTGAGTTTAAAGATATGCTCGAACGAAATGTTGCTAAGGAAGACTACGATGGACAACAATGGCTAATCACTTATTATATTTATGATGATTTTGGGTTATTGCGTTATGTGCTTTCTCCGGAAGCGCATTCTCATTTATCAACCGGTTCGACTTTTGAAAATGATGCCGACTGGATAAAACAATTTTGCTATTATTATGAATACGACGACAGAAAGCGGGTGAAGATAAAACGACTACCGGGTGCGGAATCAGTTTACATGGTTTATAACAAACGGGATATGCTCGTTCTAACTCAGGATGGGAACATGCGTCAAAACGATAAATGGCAGTTTACAAAATATGATGTATTTAACCGACCTGTGTTGACAGGAATTTATGAGTATGAAAGTGAGGATGAAATAACGCAGGACTTTATGCAGGATTTACTTGATTTAAATAGTAATTATTTTGAATCCTTTTCTGCCAGCACTCCCTCCAATCAAGGTTACTCCAATAACAGTTTTCCGGTATTAGACAGTGATGACGAAATACTTTCAGTAACATATTATGATAATTATTCTTGTCTGAATCATAGTAGTAATTCTGGAAATTATAGTTTCATGCCCGCCGAACTTAATTTTATTTATGGATATTCTGATAAAACCAAAAGCCTGGTTACAGCCCAAAAGACAAAAGTATTGTCACCAGATAACCTTATTATTCCTGATTATTGGCTTTTTGCAGTAAATTATTACGATAAGTTCGGACGACTAATACAAACTATAAGTGACAACCATTTGGGTGAACAGGATATTATTTCGAGCAAGTTGAACTTTGCCGGTGAATTGTTAGAGTTTAAAGAAAACCATAACAACGGTACGGATAATATTATTGTTAAAAAAATAATGGAATACGATAATGCAAGCCGACTGGTGAAAACAAAAAACCAGGTCAATAACTCACCTGAACAAGAAATAAGTACTATCGCTTACAATGAACTTGGAAAATTAAAACGAAAAAAAATTCATTCGACCGGTGGTGAAAACTACCTTCAAACTATGAATTATAAAAATAATATCCGGGGATGGCTCGAAGGTATAAATAATGTTGACGATATGGAAAATGACTATTTTGCAATGAAACTGGATTATACGGTTGGGACACATCCACAATTTAACGGCAATATTGTAGCTTTAGAATGGAAATCAAATAAATTCCCTAATTCAAAGGAATATCAATTTGATTATGACGAAGTAAACCGCCTGAAAAGTGCCATTTATTATTCAGACAATTACTCAGTTCCAGCTATTAGTTATGATAAAAACGGAAATATACTATCAATTGAGCGTTTCGGTGAAACTGATGGTGATTACGGAACAATTGACCACCTAACATACCAATACACTGGCAACCAATTGAAAAAAGTGGATGATGTTAATAATATGGCTTACCAAAACAACGGCTTTTCCGATAACGGTTCTTTCGAACCAATTGAGTATCTTTACGACCCTAATGGAAATATGACAACGGATTTGAATAAGGAAATTCTGAATATTGTTTATAATTATAACAACCTGCCTCAAAAGATAGAATTAAATGCCACAGGTAGTCAAGATTTGATTTATTACTGGTATGATGCTGCCGGCTTAAAACTCCGAAAACAAACCCGCATTGATCAGGCCATTGTCGCCACTACGGATTATATTGGCAGCTTCGTTTACGAAGATAACACCTTACAATATATTTTTACTGACGAAGGCAGGATTGTTCCTGACGGGCCTAATTTCAAGTATCAGTATTTTCTGAAGGACCACCTTGGCAACACCAGGATATTGTTTGATGAAACCGGTACGGTTTTGCAGGACAACAACTATTACCCCTTTGGTATGGCAATTTCAGGCTTAACTTTTAGTGAATCTTTTACCCCCGATAACAAATACCTTTATAACGGCAAAGAACTTCAGGAAGATTTCGGGTTGGAGTGGTATGATTACGGAGCAAGGTTTTATGATCCGCAAATCGGGAGGTGGCACTCTCTTGATAAGCTTTCTGAGAAATACGACTATTGTAGCCCTTTTGCATACACATTAAATAATCCAGTAAATGCTATTGACATAGACGGCAGGTATATCATATTTATTGGAGGATTAAGATTATGGTACGGAGCGAGAGATCAAGCTGGGTATATTTATAATGGAATGGGAGGAAAAACTGGCATCTATAGTACTGATGTTTTTAATTATTGGAGTACTGAAAAGAATGTATTTGGAAGAACAGATGTTGATATTGCTGGATACTATCAATCTAAATATAATGACGAAAAAATTGGCTTTACAAGTGGTTCATCATTTTGGAATTCTCAAGCTTCGAATAGAAGATTGGAAGGTGTTGAGAAAGCTAAGTTATTTCACGAACTAGTTAGAGCAAAAGATTTAGAAATTGGAAATGATCCAATCCGATTAATATCTCATAGTCAAGGAGGAGCTTTTGCTTCTGGTTTTGCTGAACAGTTAATGAGTTATACTGATGCTAATGGAAATCCACTTTACAATGTAGAAGTAATAGAATATATAACTCCACATCAGCCAACTAAAATTAATCACCCTGCCGGAGTTAAAGGTATCCAATATAGTCATGAGAATGACCAAGTTTCATCAAGAAATTATTTGCCTAACGGAGGTACGAAATTTGGAAAAATAAACGGTATTAGCGAAGAAAATTTCTATCATGGGGATATAATGGGAGGTAAGGGTCAACCTAAGGCTAATATTTTCACAAGAGGCGGACACAATGTAACAGACAATGATGAATTTATTAAACAGGGTGATCTATGAAAGTAAAGTATGTAATTCTAATATCGATTTTATCTGCTATGCTTTTTTCGTGTAGAACATATGAGTTGTCAGATAGTGATCTGAGATGGCAACCATACATAGAGGGAGATATTTTAATTTTTGAGTCGAATAAAAGAGAACAGGATACAATAGTAATTAAAAGTATTGAAATTCACAATAACCCGGATGATCCTTTAGCTGTATTCCCCAATTGTGTTCAATCATTGTTTGTTGTTGGAAAGATTGAGTTGTTAAAGCTTCACGCAGGAAAAAATGGAAGTAAAGTCGAATTTAAAATGCGGATTGGAAATAATAAATTGAGGTACCCTGGAGTGATTCTTTATTTAAATCAAGATAAAATCGACAAATTAATAAAAACAAAATTTATTAACAAAGAAGTATATAAGATTGAGGCTGAGGAATCGAGAAACAATATGAAAGGCCGTCCTTTTGATTTGCAATTTTTATATTGGAGTAAAGAATATGGTTATTTAGGACTTGAATTTAAGGAGGAATATATCTGGGAACTAAAATCATTTATAAGAGATGGGCAAAATATTCTGTCACAAAAACCAGGCTAAAATCTATGCAGTACAAAAAATCTAAACTTTTTAAAACCATTGAGTATCTTCACAACCCAAACGGAAATATGACAACGGATTTGAATAAGGAAATTCTAAATATCGCTTATACCTATCACAACCTGCCGCAAAGGATAGAAATGAATGCTACCGGCAACCAGGATTTGATTTATTACTGGTACGATGCCCCCGGCGTAAAACTGAGGAAACAAACCCGCATTGATCAAGCCATAGTGGCTACAACAGATTATATTGGCAGCTTTGTTTACGAAGATAATACATTGCTGTATATCCTCACAGATGAGGGCAGAATAGTGCCCGATGGTAGCAATTTCAAGTACCAGTATTTTTTAAAAGACCACCTGGGAAATACGCGTATTTTATTTGATGAAAACGGCACAGTATTGCAGGACAACAGTTATTATCCATTTGGAATGGCGATTAATGGATTGACCTATAGTGAAGCTTTTACCCCCGATAACAAAAACCTATACAACGGAAAAGAACTCCAGGATGATTTTGGACTGGATTGGTATGATTATGGGGCAAGGTTTTATGATCCGCAAATAGGAAGGTGGTACGTTCCTGATCCTATGGCTGAGAAATTTGGTTCTTTTTCGCCCTATAGTTTTGCTTTGAATAATCCCATATTTTTTATTGATCCTGATGGAATGAATATTCGAGTGCATAATAGTAATATTGATGAGTGTAATGAATTTTTAATTAAAGCCGAAAAAGGTCCTGATGATCCTCCAGAAAATAAATCGGAGAAAAAGAAAGTTGCAATTGACCCTGGACATGGGGATAAAAATGACAAGAATAAACAAGTCGATCCAGGTGCAGTTAATGGTGAAGATTATGAAAAAGACATTGTGTTAAATATAAGCAATGCTACAACAAAAAAACTTGAAGATGGAGGTTATACTGTAACACAAACAAGAATAGGTGATGTAAAAGATGCGGGGACTAAGCTCCAGTGGAGAATAGACATAGTAAAGGGGACAAGTATATTAGTGAGCATACATGTCAATGCTTCTACAAATAATGATGCAAACGGTTTTCAAGTATATTATAAATCAGGAGACAATAATAGTAAATTACTTGCTTCGAAAATAAATAGCGAAAATGCCTTATTTAAGGACGGGGGTGTAATAGAAAGTGATAATCTATATGTACTTAATAAGTATGATGGTACCGCTGTTTTAGTTGAAGCTGGATTTATAAGTAATACTATTGATTTAAATATTTTAAAAACAAAGAGCCCTGAGATTGGAAATAGTATTGCAACAGGTATTATCAATTATTTAATCGAGAAAAAATGAAAATTGGAACCATGATAATATTTATAGGTTTGACGATGAAAGCATATTGTCAGACAAAAAATATTGAAAAAGAGTCTGTAAATTTTATTGGCAAAACATTAGAATTAACAGAATTAAACCCAATACATAAAACAGAGGCTGATAAGATTAATAATATCTTTAAAGTTGCTCTTGAAATTCATTTTACTCATAATAACAAATCAAATGAACTAAAGATATTAGAACTTTTTAGTTTGTTATATGAAAATAGCTATTCTCTCTATGATGACTCACAAGAAGAAAGAAGACTAAAAACAATAAGAACTATGTGTTTTGCTTCAATTGCATTAATGACTGATTTAGATAAAGCATTCACTTTCATTAATTATGCTAAATTCACTTTGTTTGGGAGTATGGAGAATCCAGAAATAGAGTTGATGGAAAATCAAGTTTTAGGATTATTACTAATTGAAGTGCTTTTAAAGTATGAGGACAAGCAATTGAATAATAATGATTTAAAAAGCGTGAATGACTTTATATTTAGTAACAAAGAAATGTTATCAAATGACATTGTTCAACAGGCAAAAAATATCATAGGAAAATTTGAGGAAGAACTTCAATAAAAAATCCTCCTATTGGCGAATCCCCAACCGGCAAGAGTTCATACAGTGCTAGTTCGGCAAGCATCATTTATTCTTAAAATTCACGGGATGACTTATGTACAGGACAATATGATCACCCGGTGATTAAATGTCCAAAAATCATTACTTTTGGCTTATGAGTTTCAACAACAATTTTTTTATAATCCTGAAAGTATTTATTTTATAATCTGTTCCTAACCTGAATAATTCATAAAAAAGCAAAAAAAAGTGGGGTAAAATTTTGTTATCTCATTGATAGTCAATATCTTTGAGTCGTTAAAACATTAAAATTACCCCATGCATAAAAGTACAAATAATTCTGAAAATCTCCAGAAAAATCTTAAAGGATTTAACAGCCCTTTGTTTAGGTTGTCAGATTTTAATAAAAAGAAGGTTGAAGCCAGTTTCAGTGCTGAACAAGTATCCAATGATGGCGGATTATTGTTGCTTAATGAAGTTGAAAAACAAATCGGATTAGTTGAGAAGCTGGCTGGTTGCATTCATGACCCCAGGTGGATATTCCGGAGCATATTGACCCCCCAAAACCCGGCATAAAAACAGAGATATTTAGCTGGTAGGTTAATGACATTCCGGCAGATATTGACCCCCTTGTTTCGGAAAAAAGTATTCGGTTTGACTTGTTTCTAAATCGGATCATGCTGACCCCTTTAAGTGATATTTTTTACATTTTATCAAATCAGAGGGGATAAAAATCGGAGCATGCTGACCCCATTCGGAAAATTATTCGGTTGGAATATTCTGATAGAATAAATTGTAAAATCGGAGGATGTTGACCCCTTTTAACCGGATTTGATTTGATGGGTTTTTGGTTCATTAGCGGTAAAAAATTTACCACTAATAAAACGAGAAGATGGCAGGAAAAAAAGTACGCATGAGTCAGATCAAACAATTAATGCAGTTGTACAAGCAAGGTGGGGAAAAAGGAAATAGCCCGCATAACAGGCATGAGTAAAAATACGGTGAAAGCCTATTTGCAAAAGATATCCAACGCAAAGCAAAACCTTGATGATTTGTTGAACCTTGAAGATGTTGTCCTTGAGACAAAGTTTCATCCGGGCAATCCGGCATACACAGATAACAGGTTTGAGTATTTACAACAACACCTTGATCTTTATGATCGAGAACTGAAGCGAACCGGTGTTACCCGAAAATTGTTGTGGGAGGAGTACCGGCGGGAGCATCCGGAAGGATATGGATTAACCCAGTTTTGTTACCATATCAGCCAGCATATTGCTGCGCGTAATCCGTCGATGGTATTACAGCATAAAGCAGGCGAAAAGCTGTGTGTTGATTTTGCAGGGAAAAAGCTCCTATACATCGACAGGCAAACGGGCGAGGTGGTGGAATGCCAGGTATTTGTCGCCTGCCTTGCTTATTCGGATTACAGCTTTGTCATGGCAGTAAGAAGCCAGAACACGTGTGATTTTCTGTATGCACTGACGTGCTGTCTTGAATCTCTGGGAGGAGCACCCAGAGTACTGGTTCCCGACAATCTGAAGTCAGCCATTATCCGGCCAAATAAATATGAACCCGGAGTAAACCAGGCGCTGGAAGATTTTGCCAATCATTACGGCATGGCCGTTATCCCCGCCCGCGCCAAAAAGCCCAAAGACAAGGCGTTGGTTGAGAACCAGGTCAAGTTGATCTATAGCCGGGTATATGCCAAACTGCGCAATGAAACTTTCTTTGATCTTGATTCGCTGAACAAAGCTATCGCTGAAAAAGTAAAAGATCATAATCAGACCCGCATGCAGCAAAAACCTTACAGCCGGCAGGAATGTTTTTTAGCCGGTGAAAAACCTTTGCTGGCACCGCTGCCTAAAGAACGTTTTGAGCTAAAGTACTACAGCCAACTGAAAGTAGCCAAAAACAATCACATTTACATTGGACAGGACAAACATTATTATAGTGTACCCTATATCCACATCGGGGCTACAGCAAATGTGATCTACACCCGTTCAATGGTCCATATTTACATTGGTGGACGGCTGGTAGCCGTCCACCCTCGCAGTTACAAGCCCGGCGGATACTCTACCCAAAAAGAACACCTGTGTTCCCACCACCGGCATTACCTTGACCGCAGTCCGGATTATTATATTGAAAAAGCAAAATCAAAGAGTGAAGTTTTGCATGATCTTATTCAAAAAGTCTTTGCTCAAAACCGTCATCTCCGTATTCTAAGATAAAAACAAAATTATTTTAAAAAACTTTTTTCAGGCCTGGGTATTGTACTTGAACCAGTGATGAAATTAGTTATAAAAGCCAACAGGCAAAAAAACACAAACGAATGCTTCATCGTTGGGTTTTTTAAAGGCATCAGCGAAAGGAATAGACATGAAAAGGCTGACCTAAGACAGCCTTTATGACCATTCCAGTCGGTCAAGATATTCCTGACAGGTTGCTCCCCAGCAGAGCCTGTTTCCGCTTACTTGACGATATAAAATTCGGAAAAATCATAAAGCAAATAACATCTGACTTAAAAAAGCCATAAAATGTCTATTAATCCTTATTATATAATTTTTATGCAGCATACTTACACGTATTCACATAAGGCGTACCCCTGATAACTACAGCAAATATCCTGGCTAATATTTTATTTCGAATAATGTTGATCGTGCCCA